>CAYZOJ010000017.1:0-30967 GCA_964480195.1 uncultured Christensenellaceae bacterium
TTTACTTTTAACGAGCGCCACCGCCCCCGCCTCCGAAGCCTCCTCCGCCTCCGCCGAAGCCACCGCCACCGTGTCCGAATCCGCCACCGAAACTACCGCCCTTTCCGGAACCCGTATCGGTCGACATTTTTATTGCTTTTGCAGTTGCCGAAACGTTCGTAAAGCAGTTATCGAGGCTTCTGCCTAAATCGTAACTCGCTCTTCCCGAAAGCATATAATACGTGAATATGAAATTCCTACGACCGTAATAGTATCCGCCGTAGCTCGTATTCTCTTCGGACGTAAGTTCGGGATATTTGAGTTTGAGGTTTTTGAGAACAGCTTCGCTTATGCCCATCATCGTGGCATAGACCATGTACTCTTCCCAGAGTATCAATGCGGGAAGTTCGTGCTCCTTGAGGTTTGTAAAATCAAGCATAAACCTCTTTAAGCCTTGGGTGAGCTCGTATTTCTCCTCGCCCTTTTGGGTAAGTTTGGGGACTTTGGGTGCAAAGATTGCCATAATCACGCCGAACGCGATAAGTCCGAGTCCCAAGAAATTCATATATACCCCGTCCGCAAACAGCCAAAGCCCTAATACCGCAAGCACGATACCTGCCACGGTAAATACCGCCGGGTTATTTTTAGCGTCGATACATTTACCGTTTTTGAGCATTCCGGAAGAATCACTCAAAAACTCGTTGAGCGTCGAATTAACGTCTTCGTAATGAGTCTTTGCATACGACGTAAACTCATCCGGCATAAACGGGTGCCCTACGCTCGCTTCGACTCTGCCTATTAACGAAAGCAAACACTCTTCGTGGTCGCGAAGCTCCTCTCTCTTGGCGTCCGATACGTCGACAACCGCAAGCGTATACTTTTTTCCGTCCGACGTCGACTCTATTGCGACATAGCCCTTGCGCGCAAGATCGAGTATCGTCGCGCTGAACAGCTTACCGCGATTGCGAGCGCCCTTTCCGCCTCCCGTATAGTAATAGAAGAAGTGCCCGGCTTCCGCCGCTGTAAATTCCGCGGGGATTTCTCTTACATACTCGGGATACTGCCCTTTCGACTTACGATAAAACCTCGGGAAGAACACCGCAAACGCCACACCGCCTACTACCAGCAGGCAGGACGCAACTATCGAGAATATCCCGAGATCGTGACGCTTTTTAATCTCCGCTTGATACGCTTCATACTCGGCAAGCTCGGTTTGGTAGATACTTTCGACTACCGACGTGTCACGCGTTTTGGCAACGTCCGCGTAAAGCGAAACGGGCGTGAGTGCACGGATCTCGAAATAATTGCCGGTCGACAGCTTTTCTGCAGAGAAAACCATTCGGTCGCTTTGATTTTCCGTATTAGACTCGTCGACTTCGGTGTGTAACCAAAAATACGTTTCGTCCGTAATTTTCTCGCCGTTTGGCAAATACAGTTCGACGCTTAAATCTTTAACGTATAAGCTGAAATCTTCATCGAATATTCGCCAGTACAGCTCGACACAATCGTTATACTTTCGCGCCATATTGCGCAAGGTATAATTAAACGTAACCGTCTTTTCCGTATAGTCGACGCGTGCAAAATAACAGCCTATTTCAACCGTCGAATTGCCGTAATCGTATACGTAATACACGTTCTCGGCTCCGCGGTTCGCGTTGCTTCCCGAAGGATTAGAGGGGTTCCTTAACTCCGTGTACGACAAACCGTCGCCGTCAACGACGCCGACGTCCGCGATTTCGACTTTGACGTCGAACTCCGGGTCCCTTACGTCTATGTTACGATAAAGGTTACGTACTTCGTCTTCCGTTATAACGGCGTTCCACGTTTCGGAAACGACTAAGTCCCCGCTCTCCGTCAGCCTTGCGACGATTTTTACGGAATCCAGCCACGTATAACCTTTGTCCTCACAGCCCGTAAGGCATACGGTCAAACATATCAATACGATAACGACAGCGACTACGGTCGCCGTCGTCTTTTTAACGTTCATATTCGTTTCTAAAATTTAACTTGAGGTGCCTCTCTGTGCGCTTCTTCGACTTGGAAGTAAGTGGCGTCCTCGAATTTGAATATCTTTGCAATGATATTTGCGGGGAAACTCTTCTTTTTGCGATTGTACAAAAGTACGGTGTCGTTGTAGCTCTGACGGCTGAAAGCTATCTTGCTTTCAAGCTCTTTGAGTTCGGATTGTAAATTGAGGAAGTTGGTGTTTGCTTTGAGTTCGGGATACCTTTCCGCGACAACAAGTAACCTCGATATGGCGGAAGAGAGTTCTTTATTCGCCTCGATGGACTCCGCGGTCGTCTTTGCTCCGCCTACGGACGCACGCGCGCTTACTACCTTGTCGAGAGTTTCTTGCTCGTGTTTTGCGTAGCCTTTGACGGTTTCTACGAGGTTGGGAACAAGGTCAAAACGCTTTTTGAGTTGAACGTCGATTTGCGACCACGCGTTAGTGGTGTTCTCGCGAAGTTTTACGAGATTATTATAAGTCGATATCGTATAAATGCACATTTTTTTACTCTCCTTTTATTGTTATCGGTTTTTGCCGTTTTATTTGAGTTTTTATTATTTAAGTTTTCCTATTATTTAAGTCTTCCCAATCCCAACGAATAAAATTGGGCTTTGCCGAGTTCGTCGGCGGGGGTGTCGTCTATTATGCGAATGCAGTTGACGAACGTTCCTATCTGTTCCGACATCAAACTCGGGTTAAATTTATCCATATGATGATTTTCCGTCGCGGAACAGAGGTAGTCCGGCGCGGTAACGAGTGCGATCTCGGGTATGCCTTTGTTGAACAGCGGTTGTCCCTCTCCGAAATGCATAAAGTTGTGTCCGCGAAGGGTTATCGTGCGAATGTTTTGTCTGTCAGCTACCGCTTTATAGTAAATCTCGTCCATCTTGGGATTGCCGGTATAGACAAGTTCGACATCGACGTCGTTGGTCTTTCTGTACTCGCCGTCTACGTCCTTCCACTCCTCACAACCGAGGTGCTCAACTCCGAGTCCCGCAACAAGCTTATATCTCGCGTTCTTGCCTTTCCAGACGTCCTTGTTATCGGCAAGCCACTTGGACGTCGCTTGATCGGCTCCCGTCCTAAAATCGGGCAGACGGAAATGTCCGGTCGCGAATACGAATATAAGATTGCGTTTGGCGGGATGAGCTTTGAAGTGCTTAATGAGGTGCATTAAAGCTATCGCGCCGTTTTCCTCGTTAAAGTTCAAGCCGTCGGTGTGGGTATTTATGATAATTGCTTCGCGCGTATCTTCGGTCCCTTCGATTACGGTATAGAACGACTCGGTTTCGGCGTCTTGGAGCGTGCCCGTCAGCGTCAACGTGGCGGTTTTGCCCGCTTTTGTCGCTTCAAGGACTTTTTTGCCCTCGGTTTCGTTGACCCAAAGCGCGGGGACTCCGAGATAATGCAAAATAAAGTTCAGAGCTTGCCCCTCGACCATTTTGTCCGACATATCTTCCCATATACATATGAGAGCTTTCATCCCCGACGGTTTAAGTCCCCAGAAGGTAAGCAATGTCTTTACGAACGACGTACTCACCGGTCCGCGATAACTCTTTTCGATTTCTAAATCCGCAGGGAACGACGCACGCTTATCGAAAGCTATTTTACTGCTGATTTTAGAGAGGTTTTTAATCTCGACGACGCCGATGTTGCCGGTGGCTTTGAGGTAGGATATCGGGTTGTTGCATACTTTGACGAGTTTACCTGTAACGCCCTCTTCTCCCGTAAGTCCGCTGTAAGGGAAAGGCGACGAAACGGGGATTTCTTTACCGTCTACTACGAGCGACCACCTTTCGGGCTCCCACTTTTTGAAGGTGTACGGCGTCGAATAGACGTCAAGACCTTCGCGCTCGATTTCCTCTTTTATCCAAGAGATGAAGGCTCTCTGACCGACGGTACCGGTCAAACGTGAACCGAACGAATTCATCTTTTCGACTTCGGAATAAAGCTCCGACGGATCGGGTAAAACATAATCTTTGGACATTATTTCTCCTTTATTCGTCGCACATATGGTTGTTTGCGACGATTTGACTTCTTATTTAAAATTATACGCGCGCGTGCAAACCTTGTCAACGCTCACGACATAATTCTATGCGATTTTGCTTGAAACAGTATTAAAAAACATATGCTTTTCATAAGCACTTTGCGTGGGCGCATAAAAAAATACGGCTCCGAGAGCCGTATCCTTATTTGTCTTTTCCGAGTAAATCCTTGATTTCGTCGACGTCGCCTTTTATGACTTCGACAAGCTCGAATTTTTGGGCGAGAGAATCTATAAGCGCTTGATACTTTTCCTCTCGCGTCTTGCTGTCTTTGATTTGGATGAAAAAGAGCGCTACAAAAAGCATCGCCCATAATCCGCTATTGAGAGCGGTTTCCCATATTTGAGTCCACATTGTATAACCTCCTTATTTTAGGGTTCCTTGTATATCGCGTTTAGGCTCCGAAACTTTGGATTTTTTAGAAAACGTTTTCTCCGATTTTCCTATCCCGAGAGCTTCGGACCCGAGTAAGACTATTTGTTTTAAGCAATCCTCGCATAACCTTAAACTTTCCGCAAGAGGCGTGTCGTCGCGTAAAATAACGTACTCGGCGTTTCTGACGCAACAGCCGTTGTCGCACCGCGTAAGCGGTTTGAGTTTTTGTATTTTCATTGTCCCTCCTTACTCCGACCTCGCCATCGAATCGGCAATGAGCTTCAAATAGTTCTCTTTGCCTATCAATGCAATCAACTCGTCCTGAACCGAGTAAATCATCAAATTTGCGTCCGTCTTGGAAAATCCGCCGTAATACCTTTCGGCTATCGCGTAACGCTTATCGTACTCCGCCTGCTTTTCCGGCGAAACGCCGTTGGCTTCTTCGTACTCCGCTTCGGCTTGGATTTCTTTGAGCAAAGCTTCCGTTCGCTCTTTGCGCAAATTTTCGAGGTCGCTTGCGCGTTTTGCTTGATATTTTGCCTCTTTTTCGGCAATTTCTCTATTATATTCGTTTATGTCCGCAATCCTTTCGAGTTCCTGCTGTTTGAGCTTGTCTATCGTTTCGCGAAGGTCTACCGCGTAACTTAAATTGTACGCGCGTATCGCGTTTTGGTATTTTTGCTCCGCCTCGGTCAGATCGTTTTTGATTTTGGTGTATTTTTGGTCGTACTCCGACTTAATCCTTTCGTAACTCTCGCCGTACTCGTCGATTATCGACTTTTCGCCGTAAGTGTTTATGCTGGAATTGACAAGCCCTTGAAAAGCCATATCGTTGCGGTGCTTGCTTATCTTCGCCTCTCCGCCCTCGACAAGTTTCCTGTACTCTTCCGTTTCCGCGCTTTCGGCGTCGGACGTCAGCTCGCTTGCCTTTTTCTCGGCTTGCGAATATGCCTCTTCGGCGTTTTTACGCGCTCTTTCGTTCCTCTCCCGCGCGGTTGTTTCCGCTTCCTCCGCTATTTGCTCGTCCGTCTTTTCGACATAACTTTTGGGCTCCAATCCAAGCGTTTCGGGATACTGCTCCGCGGGATCCGTTAAATCGACATTGGTGTTTTTTGAACGGTATACCGAGTCCATTTCCCTAAGTGCCGATATCAGCGCGTCGGACGATTTTACGGTTCTGTTAAGATCCTGTTCGTCTTCTTCGCCCGAGAGCTTTTTGAATGCGTTTTTGATTTTATCGAGTATATCAGTCGCCATTTTCCCCTCCGTTAAGTTTTGCTTGGAGCAACTCGACCTTACGCGTCAGAATAATTATCCTTTCTTTGAGTTCTTCGAGCATTCTCAAAACACGTTCGTTCATACATACCTCCTGTTAAGATCGAATACGAGTTCCGGGGGTTCAAAGTGAAACGCGGGGGCTTCCGACGATATTTCCATCGAAATGTCCTCGCCTATCGCGTCCTTAAATATGACTATCGAACAGCGCGGACTGCCGAAAACGTACTTTTGATACGGCGTACCGCTCATCGTAACAGTTATTTTGGCGTTCCCGTAACTCTTGATATAAATACGTCTTAGCCTTTTGACCTTCTCCGCACTACCGATACAGACGGTGGGGCTTCGCCAAAGCTTTGGTAAAGTTTCCCCCATAAACATACCGTCGTCGGTAATTATCCCGTATCCCGTCGAACGAGAATTGCCGAAAACAACGAAAATCGCCCGAAATTTGGTGCAATAGACGGGAATAAATTCGGCTACGTCGGTCCCTCTGAATACGCCGAAATATTTGCCGGTAAGGACGTCTATAACGAGTATGCCGTTGCGCGTTACCGCGTCGTCGCTTGCTTCGTCCCCTATCTTTTCCCCCTCGGTTTTAAGTTTTACAGACAAAAAATAGCGTCCCGCGCTCAACATCGAAACGGCGTCGGTAGAATCTTCCACAAGAGCCATTACGCCCTCAAAACAGGTTTTCAATCCGTCAATGTCGTACACGTAAAGCTTTTTGCCTGCAATGAAAACAAGCCGATTGCCGTCGGTCGCGACACTTCCGCCCGCTATTCGGTCTCCGCTCGAAAACAACTTTGACACGACGTAATCGGACGGCGAACCGTATACCGAAATTTTATTGACGGCGTACTCTCTGAAAACGTATATCGCGTTGGAGTAAGATACGATTTTTAAGATTTTACCGCCCTCGTCCATAAGCGAAATGTAACCGCCTCCGTCCTCTTCCGAAAATTTTTCGGGACTGAATTGCGCGCTGAAATGAATTTTGTTGCGGTCTTCGTAATCGACGCCGAAAACTCTGTCGTAGACCATACATACCGAGCAAAACCCGGGTACGTCGTCGTAACTTACCGAACTCGTGCCGTCGTAAACTATAAGTCCCCCGCTACCGAGATAACAGAGCGCTTTGTTGGAACCACCCGTATAGTAATTGACAAACTCGATTCCCGGAACAGTGCCGTGCTTTACGCTGACTTGCTTATAGGTCCCGGACTTTAAGAGCGGGTGTGCGTACAGCGTATGCGCATTGCCGTAGGTTAAAATCTCGTCGATTTCCTCGTCCGTTTCGGGGTCTTTGTGCGGGAACCAATGTCCGCGCAAAATACGCTGTGAGCGGGTACTCAAATCGGTTATTTCGATCTCTTCGCCGTTGACGGTATACTTGGCTTCATCAATTCCGATACCCTCTCTCATAACGCCGAGCGACAACGTAAAATTGTAGCCATAGCTACAATATTCCAGTGAAGACGTGCACCCGGGAGTAGACGCGTCTATGCCGACAAACCCTTTGAATTTGTAGCTTGCGTGACTGACTTGCGGGGTTTTTGGGGACTTTATATATCCTAACATATAAACCTCCGTCGCGGTATGGTGTACGAGCGCGCTTTGTGCCCGTAGTTCAGAACCCAGTTTTCGTATCTCGCTCTGAAATGCGCGTATTCGTCTATGCGTCCCGTCCTTAAAAAATACTCGCTCGCTATACCCGTCGCCAGCATATATTCCGAAAAAAACGGAGGTACGGACAGCGTTGAGTTTTTGGTAATGGTTTTGCCTTTATAGATATAATCTATCGTCGCTTCTCCGTTGAACCCGTCGCAGAGTACGCGGTCGTTAATCATGCGGAATCTTAGATTTCTGTCTCCGTCTTTGACCACGCAAATCTCTTTTACGGGCTCCTCGAATTCGGAATACAAGACTTCGCCGTTCTTAAAAACGTGACTTTCGATTTTTCGCATTTCGACGTATTGCGACGTAAGCTCCGCATAAATATAGTTCGCACAGTCGTAAATCTGTTGTATTTCGGGAGCGTCCGAATCGCTGTCTACACCGTCGAGCGATACCAACTTCAACGTTTCGTTAATCACTTTTTTGATTTGCATTTCTACTCCTTTACGCCCCGCTTTCGCGGGGCGTAACCGTTATTAAGCAGTAGTTATACCGTAAAGCTTGCCTACGGCACGAGGCATTAAAGATACAAAGTTGGCGTACTTTACAAGGATTGCCTGATAGCTCGCCTTGCCCGCAACCTTATTGAGTATCGTTCTGTCGGTGCCTTCAAGCCATTCCCAGTCGCAGAGCTGTACCATCTTCAAACTGTCGGTATCCAAAAAGTACATTTCACCGCTCGGGCAGAATCTGTCGCCGTCGAGAGGAATGCCGTTATACGACAGAGTTTTGAAACCGCCGTCTACGTTCATATAGTCGACGTTGCTTCTGGACGCTTGAAGATACTTTAGATATTGTCTTCTGACGTCGTTTCCGCATACAATCATATCGACTTTGTGCCCGGAGCCGATTTCGAGGTCGTCAAGGAATTCTTGCATAACGTCGGTGCTGAGCGTTTGGGACAAGTCCCTGGACGTGCCTCCGAGCCACGGATGAAGAGTCTTGCTGATACCGTAATAAGACGGCGTACTGCCGAAAATGTACGGAATGCCGTTGACTTCGGTCGAATTGGAATTGTGAACGTATATTACATCGTCCTGAGCAAGAGGAGTCGCAGAAGGCACGTTGGTGCTGAAATAGATCTTCTTGCCGATATTGTCGACGTAAGAAACGCGAAGCCCGGTTACGACAGCGCTCGAAGAACGCATAACGTCTACGACCATACCTTCCGTAAGCTTGGCGGTGTTCGTTACGGGGAACCAATTTTTGGCGGTATGACCCGTCAAATCGCCGATTTCGGTAAGTTTACCGCTTCCGTCGCCCCAAATCATACGGTTGATGTTGTATCTTGCGGAAGTAATCATTGCCTGAATCTCGCTCGTCAAGATATCAGTTACGCCGTCAACGCTGTCGCGTGCCACTCTCAAAGCTTTGTCCGTGATTTCGACGGTGCCGTAGAGGTTACGGAGAGGCACGGAAAGCGCAACGTGCATACTGGAATATGCGTCGGGAAGGTTGGCGTCTTCCGCAACGGCTTCGAGTCCTCCGCAGATACCGTATACGACGGGTACGACGGCGTTTTTACCGGATACGCTTACGCCCGTCTTTTCGATCTTGGAATAAAGCGGGCTGGCACCGGTATTGAGTTGCGTACATACCGCGTCGAGATAATAAGATTTAAGTATGCTGTCTAATGCAGTTACCGATAACATAATCATTCTCCTTTTATTTTTTTAAGGTGTTCCGTCGCAAGTCTTTTAGCCTCCGCTACCGTGGTGACCCGAGGGTACTTGGCGACGGGAATTTCCCCCGAACTTTTTGTAACACGAGGAGCTTGTCTTGCGCGCCTTTCGTAATCCGCGGAATTATCGTCCGAAGCTTCGGTGGGCGGTGAGGTAAAGGTGCGCTCGATATTCTCGTCGTGTCCGGACTTAGAGGAACTCGCGTAACGTTTGGCGAGTACGCCGAGTAAAGCTTTTTCGAGGCAATTATCGTCTTCAAGACGGGTGCCTTCCGATTTTAGCTCCTCGGCGATTTCTTCTTGTAACTCGCGCGCTACGGGATACTTTGCGGTGAGTGCGCCGACCTTTTGAGCCCATTTATCGGTTTCGTCGCGCTCCGCTTGCTTGTTTTCGAGTTCTTTCAGGCGTTGCGAACGTCTTGTAAACTCGGATTCCAGCGAATTGTATGCGTTAAGCAATTCCTCCGCCGTCCTAAATTTTCCATAAGAGTTTACCTCCGCGTTGTCGCCTTCGGCGGTGCGTAAGGTAGTTTGCTCGTTGTTTTCTTGTTGCATATATTTCTCCTTTATTGATTGTTTGCGGAATAGTTTATCCTTTCGGCTTCGGCTTCGATTGCCATCATCGCGCGGTGACGTCTGATGTGCGCGGAGATTTTTTCGATGACCGCGTCGCTTAACGCGTCTTTTCCCGACACGAGGAAAGCGCTATGCTCGGCAATATGGATTTCGTGATTGTCGAATTCGAGAACGTCTTGCGCCTTGCCAATCTCCATATCGTAATTTTCGAGCGACGCTTTTTTGATGTGGACTTCTTCGTCGTTACGAGAACACTCCCAGTTGCCGAATCCCAGCATCTCTACTATCTTTGCGCGGTTTCGGTTACTAATCATACCGTTTTCGTCACTCAAAAGTCCGTATTTGAGCAATTCGAGAACCATATTTTTACGCGTTGCGGGAGTTTCGACCATCTCGGAATCGGACTCCATTACGACGTCGTCGCCTTGGAGCTCGGAAGAACGGAATCTCGCGATTTCGACCCTGCCGTTTTCGCCTCCGACACGCACTATGCGTTCGCCGTGCGAATATTGTTTGTATAGGCGGAGCATTTGTCTTGCGACTTCTTTGACCGCGGAACGTATGCTCTCCGTCGTTACCGAAAGCTTGCCGTAATCCTGCTCGATGAGTAGTGAAAGCGCGTATCCGCTGAACGAAGACAACGCCGACGTCGATACCGATCCGAAATCGCTTATGCCCGAAATCGTCCTGAACTCGGAAAGCAATCGTTCCTCCTCGTCCCTAAACTCCGCGGGCACACTCCCCGCACTCATCAAAACGGGAGGTACCGAGCCTTGGCGGTAAACTATCACCTTGCCGGGCGGGAGCCCTTCCTCTTCGAGAGCTTCGAGATCTATGCTTCCGTCTTCCGCAACGAGTATGCCGTTACTTAGCCTTGCCATAAACTCGTGCTTGCGATTTTTGACGGCGTTGTATGCGCGCTGAACGGGTATAAGTCTTTCGATGACGCTCATACCGAAAAAGCATGCGGGTTGCTCGAATGCTATCTGCCTTATGAACGGCAATCCGCGTTTTTGGTCGGGTCTGTTGATATACGGAAGTTCGCCGTCGTACAAAAGTTCACCGCCCGCACATATGGAAAGTCTGCCGTTCGGATGCTCGCGGTCGGGGACTTCGTATCTCTCGATGACTATCGCATAGTCTTTGCGCGTATTCTCCCGTACCGAGATCGCTCCGTTTGAGTTCGTGCCGTAATCGACGTCCATTATGCTGACGTCCTCACCCTCAACTTTTTTGCCCCATACCGATTCGATGGTTTTGACGGGGTACGCCTTGGCGTGAATGATACTCGTAAGAGAATCGACGTCGGGCGCGGACAACGAATCGGGATAGATTTCAAACGGCGGACATACGCTTATGCTGATACCACCCTCTTTAACTTCGGTTCCGTCTTTAGCTATAACGGTGTTGCCTGCGTCCTCGTCCCAAACGACTTTGTAGAACACGCTCCCCGCAAGCTCTGCCCAATAGTTCGCCTTTCCGTATAGCTTTATAAATCCCGTGTCTTGCCACGTCGCTTCGACAAGTTTTGTCGCAAGTCTTGCTACATCTATATCCTTGTCGTCACCGCTCGCAGGACGCACCGATACCGCGCAGTTGACACGCGTAAACTTTGCAAGCCTCGACTCCACAATCGGCGCGATATGGTTGTAAACCTCCTTTTCTTGCCAATAGTAGCCGTCCGGCGTTTCGATGATTTCGCCTCGCGGTCCGAGTTTTCCGTACTGATTTCCAAGCATAAACGCGATGTTCAATCGCCATTTTGATTCGAGAACCTTGCGTTCTTCCTGTCGCCTCAAAAAATCGGCGGTAATCTCTTCCGCGAGTTCTTTGCCTTGTCTATTACTCATTTGACCTCCTTTACTTTTTACGTTTTGCGGATTTTAGCAATTTTTCTTTATATTTGACGTGTGCGGGCATCTCCCGCGACGGCAATTCAATGTGCGGATTACTCATCACGTAATACCTGAGTTCGTCCATTGCGTGATCGTCGCGCTTTACGGGACGGTCGCCTTTACCCCACCAATAACTCTTAATCTCCCTTATCATATTGACGCAGTTTCGGAAAATAAAAATACGGGCGGGACGCGCTGAAAACAATGCTCGCACTCGCGATATTCCGCTGAACGTATCCTTATTGACCCGCGGATTAACCGCAACGCCGTACTCGAAAAACAGTTCGCTTACGCTCTTTACGGACGCAAGCGTTCTTTGGTTCGCGGCAGAGTCAATAAGCGCTTCGAGCTTACCGTCCGAGCGTCTATGCCAGTTCAAGCTATCCGCTATTTCAAATATTTTGGAAGCGTGATATGATATTTCCTTGCCCTTTTCGTAATGCTCTGCAACGACGTAAATGTTGCCGTCATAGTCCTGACAATAAAAATGGCACGACAACGGGTTGTTCAGTCCCGGGTCGATTGAGATACCGCTTTGCCACTCTTCGGGAACCGAAAACGGGTCAATCACGTGAATATCGGGTTCAAACTCAGGGTAGACGAGTCCCTCTTCCGCACTAAATCTTCCGTACCTTCTCGATTCGAGTTCGGAGCTTGACATAACCATCCCGAGTCTTTGGATTTCGCCCGGATCGAGAAAGGGATTGTCCGCCCATTCCATACTTTCGTACCACACTTCGGGGTCGTCGTGTGCGTTCAAGTAGATGTCGTCGTAAACCCACGTCAGCCCTTTGAGCGGAGTCATCGTGCCGAATATGTCGCCGGATCTGTCGAGTACGCGCATTCGGCACTCTTCGTAAATGTCCTTCGGTGGCTCTTCGTCAAACCATACGAAATCGAGCGACGCGCCCTGAAATCGTTCTCTCCCCTGAGCGCACGTTTTGAACGTCAACGTCGATATGCCTCCGAACACGTTTTTTATGTATAACGTGTCGATTATACCGCCCGACGGAAAATCGCGACCGCCCTCCGACATCGTTATACGCTCTATCCAATCGGGATTGAGGTATTGGAGTATCTTGGCTTGCGCGACGTCCCTCTGCACTTCCGACGTAAGCGACACCGCCCAGCCGTTTACCGCGCTCTTGTTTTGTCGATACGGATGTATCCCCCTTAACATATACACCGCCTCGACGGCTCCGCATTCGGTTTTACCCGAACGGTTTCCACCGAACACCCACCGATTGCGCTTTGGGCATTTGTGGAACGCAAGCTGTTTAAGATGTTTCTTTTCGCCCGCGTTGTATGAAAATATGCGGTTTTTGCGTTTGCGTTCTTGAAGCTCCCGCTCTATCGCTTTAATACGTTCGATATTAGTTCTTACGTCGTCTTTCGGCATAATAATACTCTTCGGCACCCTCTTTGATTGCGTCCCCCGCGTCCTTTAAGATCTTGCGCTCCGCGCTTTCGCGAACGCTTGCGTTGTTGCGCTCTATTTCTCTTAACAGCTCCTCCGACCTTTCGATACGCGTTTCCCGCGCTTTATACACCATACGTACGTCTATTGTCTTATACGGGTAAGTCAAAAGCGTTTCGCCTTTGGTGTTTTTGAGCTCGAATACTCCTCGCTCCGTTATGTAATGCAATCGGTAATCGGGGTCAATCTCTTTGAGCCTTGACGATACGTCGAGAACGTCGGAATTTATCAACATTGTTCGCTCCTTTTTTACAAAATCGCGTTTTATACGCGCGCCCTTAGGGATATAATTCGGGTATGAAAAAATATGTGTTTTTCGTAACGGCATTGTTTATTACAATGATTGCGTGTCTTTTGCCCGTTTCTTCGGTCGCGGAAGCCACGTCCACTCCGCATATTGTCGTCAGCGGGGACGTATGGCTACTCTCGGATTCGGGTGAAAAACTCTTTCTCCTACCGGACACCTATTACGCAAGAATAAACAATCTCGACGAAAATTACTACTACGTTACTTTTAACGGCGTGAACGGAAAAGTCTTGAAAACCTCCGTTTCGACCGTCGGATACCACGCAACCGCAACGGGTACATCTCGCGATATGACTATCGCCGGCGACTACTCCGAATTTGTGGCAATCAACTTAAAAAAGGCTCCGGACATCGGCGCGGAAAACGCCTGTCAGGTGCCTCTCGGAGAAACCATCACTTACGTCGGCTCATATCCGACGGACGGCACTCTTTGGTATTACGCTCAATATAACGGAAGCTACGGATACGTGAAAGCGGAAAGAACCTCTATGAAGTCGCCCTCGATACCCGCGTTCGTCCCCGAAACGCTACCCGTAGAGGAAACCACAGAGCCCGACGACACAGATAAAACCGTCCTCGATAAACTCGACGATACCGAACTCAAAATCGTAATAATCGTGGGACTTGCCATTCCCGCCCTTGCCGTCGTAATACTTCTGTTCCGACCCGCCTTATCCAAACGCCGAAATAAAAAAGAAACTTATTACGACGATTGATTGTTCTTGGGCTTTTTGAGCGACTTTATAAGCTTTAAGCGTTCAGCTTCCAGCTCCTCGTCCGTCATATTTGAAAAATCGTCCTGCTTTTCGGTCAGTTCGAAATACACCTTTGTCGCCGATATGTCCGGCGGAACGTATTTGTTCTGCGTCTTTTCTTTTATCGGACGTCTGGTGCCGTCCTCGTCGATGACGTATTCCGTAACCGTTTCTTCGACAGTAAAGCCCTCGGCTCGTTTATATAAACTTTCAAGCAGTTTTTCTTTTTGCATTTTTCCCGCCCTTCGCCGTAAAATTGGCACACTTGTTTTGCATTTCGTCGACCCTTGCGCATATGTCGACAAATAACCGCTCCGTATCGAAAAACTCGATAAGCTTTGCCTCGGTAAACCCTAACGTTTCGATGTATACGCGTATCTTGTTAAATGCGTAAGTCTTGCGCGACATAACGATTTTGACGGGTAAACCGAGTTTTAAAGCAATCCTTTCCTTGCTCCAACCGCGAAAATACATTGCCTTTATTATTTCGCGGTGTTCGTCCGATAGTAAGCTTAACGCCGTTTTGACAACATTTGCAAGCGCACACAGATTTTCGACTTTTTGCCGAGCTTCGAATATCTCTTCGAATACGACTTCCGCAACGTTACTCGAAACGTTGTAGTCGAAACTCATAAGATATTTTATTCTGCGTCTATAGGTCGCCGTTAGGTGCCCGAGCGCCGGTGTTGCATACAATACGGTTGCCGTCATCTTTGACGAAAGCATTACATCTCCTCCCGATTTAGATTTGAATTTACGAACATTTGTTCTCATTTGCCAACAGTATATCACCCGTTTTTTCGATTGTCAATGGCTTGGAAGAATAATTTTTTTAACGTACTATTATGCGGTCAATTAAAATTTTCGGGCGAATGCGGTTGAAAAATCGGGAAAATAGTTTGTTTTTACAAAAAAACAGACTCCGCTTTATAATGCGCGCGAAGTCTGTCTTTTTAGATTGTTCTTATCCTATTTGCGTTTATGTTTGTTCGTGTTTGCGTTTATACCTTTATAACGTAATCTGCTTTTCTCGGGGCGGGTTCTTTGGGCGCGGTCGCGGGATAGCCTAAGGCTATTGCGCCTACTCCGCGTAGGTTTTCGGGAAGTCCCCATTCCGCAAGAAGCGCTTTGCCATCTTCGGAATCGAACATCTGACGCTCACGGTGTACCCATACGCTACCGAGTCCCAACGAATGCGCGACAAGCATCATATTTTGGAGCACACAGCAACCGTCTTCCACCCACGTAAGCCACTCGGGATTGGCAAGTACGAGTAAAACTGTCGGCGCGCCGTAATAAGGATCGTCGTCCCTGCCCATCACGGCAGAGTTCATTTTGGCTATCCTTTGACGGTATTCCTTACCGCTGACAGCGACTATCGTCGGGGACTGCGCTCCGCGACCCGTAGGCGCGTAAGTTCCGGCTTCGGTTACTGCGTCAATAAGCTCTTCGGGTACGGCAACGTCCGAATACGCGCGTATACTGCGACGGGTTTTTACGTTCTCGATTATTGCGTTGGTCATTATCTGTTTCTCCCGTTGTAATCACGATAATAATATTCGCTGTTCCCGCCGTTCCTCTCGATTCTCTGGCGAGCGGGACGATAGTCGGTTACGTTATTCGATTCGCGTTCTTTGAGGTCCGCGCCGTAATCGAGTATCCTTGCTATTATTAAGTACACTATGCCCGTGGCTATTCCGCCGGCATTGCTGACTTCGATCGGAAGACTTCTTAAGCTGATGACAATCGAAAGTACGATAACGCCGATAACGGGTACAACGATATGCGCGACGGCAAGTTTACGCATTTTCTTGGTAACCTTTCTGTCGAACGGGTCGCCGGTCTTGACTTCGTACGCATAAAAATTGACGACAAACGCAAGAGTAACAAGGCTTACGACGCATTCGATTGCGCCTACTAAACAAAACGCGACGATGTCTTCTTTTGACATTGCCATAATTTCGGGATCGAGTTCGATTTCTTCGCCGGCTTCCTCCAACGCGTCCATTACGGTATCGTAATACGCGTCGACGGCGACGGCTCCCGCCACACAGCAAATCAAGCCCAATATTACGCATATCAAGCCGACTATGGCAAATCCGTAAATGACTTTTGCAAGCGTTTGAATTTTTCTCAAATTTTTCATACTATGCTCCTTTATTTTTTGCGCTTACGCGCTTAGTTTTCGATAACTCTTTCGTCTATATAATACTTTTGTTCGCGAGTGCGGAATGCAATTATCATATTGAACGCGCAGTACCATACTATCGTAATCGGAAGTATCGCGATGGGTGCTATGCCGACGGTCGGAACGGTCATCGTGCAAATCGCCACGAAAACGCATAACGCAAGTACGAACATCGCGGGATAAGTTTCCTTAAACGCCTTTACGCTTGCGCGACACGACTCTTTGAAAGATTTCACAAATCCCTCGCCGTTAATAATCATAGTAGGTATAAACTGTCCTATCACGGCTAAACGCGCCGAGTACAGTAATATTCCTATAAATATTGATATGATTAATCCGACTATTCCCATTCCGCTCATAACTTTTGCAAGATAGTACACGACAACGAGTATTCCGATATCGACGGGCACCGTTACGACTGCGTTGACGAGCGCGTACATCAGAGCTTTTGCAAGACTCGAAACCATTGCGTTGACGAATTTGGTTTCCAAACGCGCGCTCATTTTATTGTATATAACATACCCCGCGCCGACGCTCATAAATGCGAAAAGAAACTTTATTATGAACGCCATAATGACGCTACCCGTCAGTGCTCCCGCGAAATTCGCGCCCGCACCGCTCATTATCGCATCGGCTTTAAGCAACAAGTCGTCGATGATGTCGATATCGCCTCGGAGAAGTCGTTCGGACGCAAGTTCGAGTCCCCACGAAAAATCGCTCTCGGCACCGACCGCGTCGAGTATCGGCGTGTATATCGAAACGAATATCGCCATCGCGATAAGACTGAGTATCGCGGAAAATATAAAGATCTTGATTACCAACTTATAGTTACTCAGCGTAACCGCAAGCGAATGACGAAGCGACATCTTAATCTCTCCCGTGCTTGTAGTAGTATTCTCTGGTGTAATCTTCCCTCTTCAATTCGTTAATCGTGTAATACGATACGAACGGATACGTTATCAGATATACCGCTAAACATGCGTACAGTACGCTCTCTACGATAATGGATACCAGCGCGCTTTCGAAAAATCCTACGAGTGCGCCGATAAGCACCGTTCCGAATACGGGGATGAAAAGAGCGGGATAAGTTCTTAAACATTTTCTACCGTTAATCCTACCTGCGGAAAGGACGAACGCGCGGAGCGAATTGACTCCGTTGAATACCATAAACGGCGTATATAGGGTTCCTATCGTCAATACATAGGATACCAAAGCATACATTGCGACAATAGAGATAATCGAAAACGTAAGACCTGCGGGGACGGACGCGTTACGCGAAAACAGCGTAAGGCACGCCGTGTTAAGTGCTTTTACGAATAGCAAAAGCGCAAGGTAAGAAAAGGCGCTGTACATCGTCGGGAAGAAGTTTTCGTTACACTCGTATATCGGGCGTTTGACGTCGAATACGCCTACTCGCAAACTACGGGATATTACCGTAAAGCATACCGCCCCTATAAATATATAGTATATGAGAGCTACGGCAAGAGAACCTAAAGACCATCTGTAATCGACGGCTCCGTTCAAATTCCAAGCGCTCCAAAAATCTATAGCTCCCGCCGAATAAGTCTTTATGTACGAGTAATACGCGTTCGCGGGCATTGCGACGGCAAGCAAAAAGCCGAGCGGTAACATCATTAAAAAGAGCACCGTGAAGCGTTTGCCTTTTTGGAGTACAAACAGATATTCTAACGTCTTTTTAAAGCAGGAATTCTTGTTTCTCATTTCTTTTTCCTTTTTTTACTCTTATTACTCGGCGTTTTCTTGGTAGTATTGACGTCTACGGGTTCTTCCTTGTTTTCGTCATTTTCATCGCCCTGCTCCGCCTTTTTATCGCCTACCAAACCTTTCTTTTTAAGGATAAAGTATACGCCTACGCCTATTCCGCAAGCGACGACTACCGCGCCTATACATATACCGGCTATCGCTCCGCCGGACAAGCCTTCGCGCTCGCCGTAACGCGCGGGCAAACTCGACTCGGGAACGACTATAAATATGTCCGCCGTATTGTATATCGTCGAAAAGCTGAACCAGTTTGCGCCCTTACTAAACTCTTTGAGCGAATAATTATCTCCGCTCTTTATTACTATCGCGAACTTGTCGGTATTTATGAACGTTTCGACGTCCCCGCCTATTTCAAAAGTCAACGGCTCCGACGTAACGTAAGAAGAACTGCCGTCAACCGTCAACTTGTATTGGAGTTTGAAGACTTTGCCTTTTGAACCGACATCCGCAAGGTCGATAACTGTTTGCGCGACTTCGTCAAAATCGTATCGCGCTACGTTGATTTCCGCCTTTACGGTCTGTCCGCCTTTTGCACTCGGCACGGAATCCTCAAAATTCGGCAAGCGAATATTTCCGAACAGCAAATCGCCGTTTAATATGCTCTGTTCGTATGTGGCACCCTCTAACGCGTCCAAAAACTTTTGGTACGTGCCCCTGACAAAACCCCAATAGAGTTTGCTGACTTCTTGAAGGCGTTCCTCTTCGGTATAGCCCTCGTAATCCTTATTAAATGCCCACACGAGCTCGCTGTACGCATAAGAAACGGCTTCGTATAAATCGGATGTAACGTCGTCTTTGTGCGCCTCTATTTCACGTGCGAATGCGGAAATGTTTGACGATACATTTAGCTTTGTCGTTTCGCCGTTGGAAGTCGTGGTTACGACGTAACGCGCATCGTTCGACGCTTCGTATTTGCGCCCGAAAAAGTCGTATATGCCGTAATTTCCGGCTCTGTCAGTCAAAAAGTAATAGTAGTATCCGTCGGAACTCCCGTCGTCGCGCAACGTGAATTTAAGGGTTACTTCGTTAAGAACCGACGACGTATAGGACTTTTGTTCCCATCTTGCCAAACTTACAAGGTTGCCGATTTGCTCTTCTGTAAGCTCCGTCAGCTCGTATTGCGAATAGAAAATCTCGGCGGATTTCATACCGCTTCTCGCGCTCGGCACAACTCCCGTCTGACCTAAATCGTAAAATATCGCCGTAACCTCGTAACGGTATGCGCCGTTATCGGGGATTTTATCCATCGTGGCACTTTTGCGCTCGGGCGCAAGTACGTCGACTATCTCGACTGCCTTTTCGCCGAACACGTCCGTTTCCACTCGTTTGCCCTCGTCGTTTTCCGTAAGAGTGGTGTATTTAACGTATAACGTGCCGTTGATGTTGACGGTAACGGTGAATACCTGTAAATTCGATTCGTTCGAGATTTTACTCCAGCCCGTAACGAGTCTACCGTAAATCGGGTGTTCGTCGACGGTGCCCTCTCCCTCTATTTTCATATAGGTTGCGGGCATATCCTTTTCGGTCGGTTCTCCGCCTATCTCCCATAAAGACTCGGAAAACTCGATTTCGTATGCAATAGATATATTGTACGCGTCATACGGAACCTTTACTTTAATTGTCGCGCCGAGAGATTGGCTCGAATACGACAAGCCGTTTTCCCTGACGGTAACATCGGTAAAAGTTACGCTGTCGCTCGACGAGTTCCCGCCGACGACGTCCGAATTGTCCGCGAAAGCGCGCTCGCCGTTACTCGAAGTAACCGCAAGCGCGAATATTATTGCAATAACGCACGCAAGGAATGCTACTCGCATTCCTTTACGCGACTTTTTTAATACTTCCATCTGCGTTTTTGTTCCTCTTTCTTGGCTCTCATCTTGCGTTCGTACTTGACGTCGTAGCCCTTTACGCTGTTGCCGAGGTCGTGCGCCTTGCGCGCTCCCGCAGGTATGCGCTTACGTCTTCTGACGGGACTTACGAATATTATAAGCAGTACGCCTATTATGAGTATTAGTATCGCGCCCGCGACTATAATTATCCAATACGGGAATTCGTTGACATAGAACAGCACTTCGCCCGAGCAATCCGCGTAGAAGGAAACGTAATCGCCTTCTCTTTCAAACGTAACGTCTTCGAGTCCGCCTCTGCCCTTGATTGTGAGCGATTCGGCATCGCGGTACTTTTCGGGTATTTGTACGTAGAACTTGATCTTTTGGGACAAGACCGTCGGCAATCCGCAATCCTTTAACGTTATCTTCTGAACGCTTGCTTCCTGACCTATCAACGAGGTGAAGAAGTTGGTTTGGTCGACGACGTCGTAAATCTCGGATACTTCGAGGGTTACGTTATCGCTGAATCCCGCCGAACTCGTGATGTATGCGCCCGAGGCGGTGTCGCGAATCGTTCTGTTGGTAATGGTCGCCGACAATTTGTAAATCGGATCGCGCAACGTGTAGTTGCCTGCGTGGAGTCCGCTGAGCTTCCATGACTTAATCACTACCGAGTACGTGCCGGCGTTGGTAACTCCGCCCTCCGTTTCGGCTTCGAAAGTAATGCTTACTTCGTCCCCGCGCATTACGCCTTTGAGATCGCCCGTAACCTTTATGGACGCAAGTCCGTCGGCGGGTTTACCGTATGCTTTGAGGTTCTCCGTGCTGATTTCCTTGGGGTTGATACGGAACATCGCCGTTACCGTGTCGCCCTTGTAGTTGGGGTCGTCGATGATGACTTTGATGTTATAGCTTCCCGCGGAGGTAGGCATATCGCTGTATCCCGGGAATTCAAGACGGTATCCTACTCCTACGGGATCGGTATAGACTTTGGGCGTTACGACCGAACCGTATATCTGATTCGAAAGCGTCGTCGAATCGAACGTTACCGACTTGATGTCCGCTTTTACTATATGGTAGTTGATTGTCGACGCCGTCTTGTCTACGGTGTAGTTGTTGTGGTCGAGTACCGTATATACTTTGTAGTCGCCGACTGCGGTCGGGTTTATCATCGTTTCGGCTCCGCCGTCTACGCTATAATAACGGTAACTCATATACTTTTCGATTTCCGCCGACTTCAACGAATCGGAACCTACAAAATCGGTATCGAGTATATGAGCTTTCGCGCTCTTCGCCGCGCCGTATTGAGCATTGTACGCGTCGATTAAAGCGTCGTCGCTGTAATACGCGACTCCGACGGTCTTCTTTTGGATGACAACTTGATAAAGTACTGAGCCCGTATAGTTCTTGTGATTTATCTTGGCGGTGAACTCGTATGTTGCGGAATCCTTAATCTGACCGTACATTTCGGTATCGAACGCCTCATTCGAAACGCTCAATCCCGCGGGAGAGGTTTCAAATACGGGTTTTGTAATCGTGTCGCCGTAAACAAACGTGCATTCGCTTACCTTTATTGTAGCTATCGCCTGAGCGACTTTAACGGTCAACGTCGTGTAATACAATTCATAATTATCGGTATCGTACGGAGTGAATACGACTTCGACGCCGTTATACGTTCCGACGTCGCCGAGAACGGTATCGCCGTGTACGTACGTGAATTTACCGTTGATTGCGGATTTGCCGGATACGTATACCGTTTTGCCTCCGCTTATTACGCCCGTCGAAAGAGTTCTGCCGTATGTAATGTCGGCGGGTACGGGCATTTCGCTTTCGGCTTCTATCACAACCGCCTTTTTGATTGTGAAGAGTACCGTCGTCGTGCCTGTGTAGTTAGCGTCGTCGACAGTTAAAGTTACGGTGTAGTTGCCCGCCTCGACAGCACTCGAAACAACCAATCCGTCGCGTTCGTACGCAAAACGTACTTTGACGTCGGAAAGCACTTCGGGAGTTTGGGCTTCGCCGTTATAGTAAACTTCGGTCTTGCCTACTTCGACTGCGATTTCCGCCTTGTTGACGGTAACCAATACGCTGAGTTCGAGTTCTTCGTAGTTCTTATTATTAGGAATAAATCTGACGCTTATCGTGTTCTCGCCTACGGGCGTATCGGTCTTGTCGGGTTCTTTGAACTCGTACGTGCCCTCGATAATATCACTGCCGTTCGCGCTCTCGACACTGCCTCCGCTGAATTTTGCAGAGCGTAAAGCCTTGCCGTACGTCAACGCGCTTACCGTGGGAGGCGCGATACTCGTTACGCTCGCTTTGGATATGACCAGCGTTGCCGTTGCGGAACCCGCAAGGTTGACGTCGCTTACGGTTGCGGTAACTTTGTACGTTCCGGCGTCTGTCGGCGTAATCTCGGTCGCATACGCGTATCCGCTTGCCTGATACGTGAACGTAACCGCGGAAGACGCCACTCCGTCGATTTCGGGTACGATGTCTATCTTGTTACCGTATACGAAATTGTATTGAGGTTCGAGTGTTACCGTAACTTGCAATTTGTTGACGATATAGTCAAATTCCTTGGAGCCCGTATAGTACGGGTTGCTGTCGGATATCGTCGCGACAACCTTATAAGAACCTGCGTTCGTGGGCGGTTGCGAACCGAGGTAATTGACTTTGTCGTAAGAGTAATACGCGTACACGACTTCACCGGCACTTACGGTATAACCTTCAAACGTTGCGGAAGCTCCCGCCGCCGTTTCGCTGTAATTAGGTTCGTTGTTCGTTATACCGATACTATCGGAAATATCCTTTTTGGATATCGTGTATTCGAATGTGTACGTACCTCTGTGCGCACCGCCGTTTTCAGCATTTTCCGCAACTTCGACGGTTACGGTGTATGTGCCCGTCAAGCGAATCTCATCGACCTCTTTTCCGTTAAGAGTTACCGAAACGATATTGAAACAGTCGTATCCGAGATCGTATATGGCGTCAGCCACGCGTATGCGCATATCCTCTACGGTAACGGCTTCGCCGTCATAGATCTTGCCGGTTTTTTCAGCGAAGAATACTTCGATGTGTTTGACGTAATATATCTTTACCGTAAAGTTACCCTCGGTCTGATAATCGGGAGATGTAATCGAAAGTTCGAATTCGCCGTCTAAATAATTGCCGGGGTCTACGTTTGCGGGAGGCGCGTTAAGATCAATGGTGACATTCTCTCCTGCAACAGTTCTGGTACCTTTGACTATCGTCGCGACGTAATCGCCTATCGCCGTTTCGGGATGCTCTTTGTTCTTTAAGTCAAGAGCCATGACGGCTTGGTTAATGTTGTAACCGTAATAAAGCTCTATCGTCGAGTTTTCTATATTCATCGTCAACGTCGCTTGGGTGATGACGGCTTTTTCCGTCGTGCCGTACGTAACGTTATATCTGTCAGTATCGTTCGGGACAAACTTGTACTCGGCTTTTTCGCCTACGTGCAATACCTTGTCGGGATTGACCCATTCGAAAGTGCCGTTGCCGTTGAGTTCGGAGCCATCCGCGACTGCAATTATATAATCGGAAAGAGGCGCGCCGTATATTACGGGGTTACCGTCCTTGCTTACGACGGTGAAGTCGTCTTCCGTTACGGTATAACTTTCGCCTATTACGTTGACCGTCGTTTCGATTACGGTACCGTGGAAAGATTCCGTATCGGACGGAGTGAACATAAGCGCGACTTTTTGCTCGTTGGCTTTTTGGAACGCCATTCCGTTGTACTCGCCGACGACGGTGAACGTACCGCTTACGGTAATACGTACGTCGCCGTACATTATATATGCCATACCGTCGGAACCGAGATAACTTGAATCGAACGGTTCTCCGAGTTTAATGTCCTTTATCGTGGGAGGATTGACAATCGGAGTGGCTTTGGCTATGACAAGACGGAGATTTTCGTTCTCGTATACGCCCTCGTAATTCTCGCTGTTGACGACTATACGCACGGAATATCCGCCCGCAAGTACGCTTACCGGTGCATTGCTCATCTTGTTATAGTAAACCGCAAACGTAATGTCGTTGAAGCCTTTCATTATATCGGCGTCGTCCGAAAGTACGGGGGTTACCGTTACGCCCTTGGAAGTATACGGGTAGGTTATAGTGAGTTTGCCGTCATCGCCCTCGACTATCTTGTCCGCAAGACCGATATACTCGCTTATGTCGCGTTTTTGTATCACGATTTGCATACTCGTGGTTACTTCCTCGAAGTTACGCGTGTCGTCGGGCGTGAATTTTACTTTTTGCGCATTCCACGTACTTACGCGCAATGTTGAAATATCTGCCTCCAAGCTCCATTCGCCCGAAGTATTGAATTCTTCACCGGTCGCGGGGAATTTGACCGAGCCCGAACCATAGATAAACTTAACGTCTTCTTTGCTTGTTCCGAACTCGATTTTACCGTCTATAACGGGCGTATTTACGATGTCGAGAGTGGCTTTCTTTACGACGAGTACGGTGGTGCCGAAGCCCTCATAGTTATTGTCGATAAGTTCGATGCGAACATCGTATGCGCCTGCCTCCGTGGGAGCAACGTCGGTAAAGTCGTCGGTACCTTCCCTAAACGTATAATGCGCGACCGTTACGCCGGCGGGAAGTTCTACGCCGAAGTTTACGGGCATTCCGTTATAGGTTAAGTAATACTCGGCTCTGAGATCCATCGTCGCTTGGGCTTTGGCGACGGTCATCTCTAAGTCGACGGTCTTGTCGTAACCGTTCTGTGCATAAGTTATGCGAACGTCGTACTTGCCTGCGTTTTGAGGTAAATCCTTGGAATAATTTTCCTCGGGATCACCCGCTTGCTTATACGCGACGGTGTAATTGACCGAGGGGTGCGTGACGATTACACCGCCCTCCACACGAATATCCTCAAAAATCGGAGTTACTTCGGATACTTCACGGTATGCGGTTTCCAATCCCGAATATCCCGAAACTACGGGAGTAACGTATATCGCTACCTTCTTTTGCGCTTTGAAATCGGCGTGTACGAGTTTGACCTCGGCATAATACTTGCCTATATCGGCGGGTTTTCCGCTCATAGGCGTTACGTCGTTATTGTAAGCATAGAACGTTATATCGTATTCGAACGAGTTAAGGTCGTATCCGACAACGTCTATCTCGCAATCGAGAGGTCTTGCGTAATCTATCGTCTTACCGGTATACGCAAACGAAATCTCGTCGTCGTGTATGGTAAGTTCGGCTTGCTTTATCGTGAGCAAGTACGTCTTGCTACCGCTGTAATTGTTTACGCCCGTATCGACGGTTACGTGTACGAGGTATTGTCCAGCTTTCTTGGGAACAAGAGTTTTGTCGCCGTCGAGATTGGTATATGATACGGTTACCGCAAGCCCTTCTTGATTGTTCGCGTTTGCGGGATCCGGTACGAATACCTTGATGTTCTTAACTCTGTCGTCGAATACGCTTTCGATTGTTACGATTTCGACATCTTCTTCCGTTCTGACTACGACGTCATAGGAAGAATCTTCTTTAATCGTTATCGTATCCGAAATATCGTGCTTGTTTACGCGCAAGAAGTATTCTTGTATATACGGATGGCAGTTCGCTTCGTATCCCGCCTTGGCTTCGTCGGCAGGAACGAATATTACGTATACGTTCGGTTCCTCGGTTGTAGTTACGCTCGGAACATAATCGTATATGAACTCACCGTCTTTCTTTACCGCAAGACGGAATTGACCGCTGTACTCCTTGGAATACATTCCCGTTATGGAGTTGACTACGCTGACTTTACCGAAATCGACTGAATTTATGTTCTCGCCGTAAGATATCGTTTCGGACGGAATCTGCACGTTTGAATAGTAAAGCGTTGCCTTAATTACAAAGAGAGCGTTGAACGCGGTTCCCGTGAAGTTGCCGTTCTCGCCTACTACTTCAGCCAAAACGTAATACTTGCCGACGGGAGTATCCGAACCTATCGTGTTTATTTTGACGTATCTGTTACCGTCGATTTCCAAAATCTCGAATTCGTCCGCGGGTTCTCCTTCACCGAGTTCTCTGTAATAGGAGTATTGCAATATCGCACTGCTTACGTCAAGACCGTCTATGCCTATCGCGCTCTTGGTTACGGTAGGCGCCGTATACGAGTTGCCGTATACGAATACGACTGCGTTTTCGTGAACTTCACCGTCGAAATCGTCTGCCTCGACCGTGCTCGTTGCAAATTCAACGGAAACTCCGCGCTTATGGACAAACAACGATATGTTGACGTCGTCAATGGGTACGTATCTTCTCAAAAGCTCTTCGGACGGAGTGAACGAGCATATAATCTTGTTCTCGCCGTAATCGGGAACGAGTCCCGTATAGTCGGATTTTACGGATATGGTAAAGTCGTCCTCGCCGAATACGTAACCGTTGGAAACTATGCTTCCCGTAAAGTACGTTTCAGAAACGCGCTGTCCGTAAACAATGTTTTCAAGACGGTAATCGTCAAAATTTGCTTTGGCGCGAACGACGTAAACGTTCGTACCGAAACTCTCTCTTCTGAAATTGTAATCGGGTATGAAGTTGCCCTCTTCGTCATACGTGCCCGCCTGCCAATACATATTGACGTCATAGGCAAGTATTTCGCCCTTTTCGTTATACTTGACGGGTAGTATCGCGTCCCCCGCGGTGTTGGTTTCCGTAAGAGAAGAATTGCCCTTACGAACGGCGTACTCGGTTTCGGTTTCAAAATAGAATCTGCCCGAAACGGTTTCGGCAACGCCCGTGCCTCTCGGAGTGAACTTTACGGATCCGCCGTTTCCGAGTATGGCGTCGCGCATTTCGGAAAGAGTTTGTCCGTATTCGAGGTGTCCGCTCTTCTCGCCCGTCTTTCCGCTCAAAGGAACGTTATAATAGTTGGTCTTCGCCGTCGGCGTGGATACCGTCAGATTGGTAGCGTCGCCGAGTCTTACCTGATTTACCGTAAATAAAATGTCTTTACTTCCCGAGTTGTTGACGTTTACGACGCTGACGCGCAAAATGTAAATGCCCGCATCGAGATATTTGGGCGAAACGACGGTTACGCTCTCCGTCCAATCACCGCCATTATAGGTGATGGCGTCGCCGGTTGCTCCGAACGAATACAATTTTACAAAAGAAAGCGCGTATTCAAGACCGTCGACGGGAATCCAGATACCCGACTCGTCATTGTAACCCGCCGTGTAACGAGAGGTCGTTTCGAGTCCGTATGTATACGTGAGAGTATCGGTATAGGTGTATCCCCTCTCCGACGTTTCTTCGACCGTAGAGTGCGCGTCGGAATCCTCGACGATAATCGTAAGATCGCGTTGGTAAATGTTCAAATTGACGACGGTCGCGTCGCTTACGTAGTTGGCGTTCGCATCGTCGATACGCATACGTACGTCGTATCTCCCGGCAACGGTCGGGGCTTCTACGGAATACGAAGAATCGCTTTCGGCGGTAAGCTTGTATTCGACGATAATCGGTACGTTTTCGAGAGCTACTTCCTTACCGTCGACATACGTATAAACGTAAGGAGTTACTTCTTTGGGAGTGCCGTCGTATGTCGCGGAAATTTCCGTGCCCGATTCCGAACTTACATATGCGAATTTATGGTTGATGGTAACGGTTACTTCGTAAGTTACCGAGCTATAGTTGCTCGCCGTCTGCTTACCGCTTATCAACGCGTATCCTACAAAATTACCCGACGCGTCAGTTACGCGTTCGTAGTAGTTTTTGAAGAATTGGTCATAGTTTTTCTCGATGACGTCTGCAGAGAAAGACGTTACGTCGAGAGGATTGAACTGTACGTCTATTTTATAAGAAGAAATAACGTCGTGTTTTACATAGTCGTCGGAACCCGGTTGCGGAGATGTTATAACAAACTCGCCGTATACGCCCGACGCAACCATTTGATAAACTTTTCCGTTTATTGCAACGGTGGTTTCGGTAATTACGGTACCGTCGTCTTTTGTGCTGGAAAACGAAAGTTCACCGAGGCTTTGTCCGTACGTAAGTTCGGATTTGGGAGCAAGGTTCAAAACGCCGGGATCGGCTTTTTTAACCTCGAACGAACCCGTTTCCTCGCCGTAATACGGCAACGTTCCCGCCGTCGTAACTACGTACGCACGATAATAATACGTTCCGGCGTCCGTAACGCCCGTCGTCTGCTTGGACGCGATGTCGTAACCCGTAACGGCATACAGCTGGTAGCGATTGCCGGTTTCGGGATCGGTGTATATTCCCTGAGGATTGCTCTTGCCGTACGCGATATACTCGTGCTCGCCGTATACGTCCGACGTTATGAAAGACTTACGTCCCGCGATATAATCTCTTAGATCTTCGTCGTCGCCGAAATCGTACGTCGTACCGTTAATCTCGATTCTTCCGCCCGTCGTAAGCGAAATCGTTTCGTCCTCTAAGGTCGCAAAATTCGCGTAAATGTAGTATGTCGCCGTGTTATAGTACTCGACGCCTATTTCGGGCTGTACGGTAACGGTTTCGTCGCCTTTTGCAAAATACGCCTCAAACAAAAGTTTGAGTACTTCCGGATTGTCCCAAAGCTTGGTGTATACCAATGAGTCTTCGTCCGTGGACATCCTGAGGTCTACGCGCCTGTTGAACGTTACGCTTATCGGGAAATCGACAGCCGTACTGTTCCACACCGAATCCGTCATCTGGAAGGTTAAATCGTAAATAAGACAGTTATCGCGTCCTACGCTGTACTCGGGATCCGAACGCGACATACCGAGATTGTTGTGGAAACGTATCAACGCGTAATCGGCGGCATTGGCTTCCGTCAAGATTATTCTGATAGTTACCCACGTTCCGCGCTTGACGGCAATGTAACCCTCGTTTGCGCTTTGTCCCGCGTTGGTCGTGTCGGTCTTGGATATCTCGTACTTACTCTTAAAGTTACCGCTCTCGTCGTGGTACTCGGATCCTACGCAAATGTACGCGTACGCATACTTATTGTATGTCTTGACGTTGCTCTTGGAAGGAATTATCGTCGTGCTGTTATATAGGAAGTTCGCCCCGACGTTACGTACGGACGCGTCTACCTTTACGACTTGTCTGTTCGTGTTATACGCATAAACATTGGCGGAAGAAACGTTGCCCGCTTCGTCAACGGCATATAAAACCAAGCCGTATTCGCCGTTTTCTTCGAACTCTATTCTGTTCTTACCCGACGTCTTTGTGAGAGAAAAGTCGCCGAGCTCCTGTCTTTTTGCCTTGGCTATCGAGTTACCTACACGGTACGAATAGTCGCCCGTAATCGGTTGCGTCGAGTAAGGCGTGAAGTCGTAATCGGTCATCAACGACGTGAAGTCCTTGGATACGATCATCGCGTATACGAACTCGCTCGACCTGTTGTCGTACGAATCGTTGCCGTTTTTGTAGTCGAGCGTAAACGAACTGCCCGCCGTATACCATACGCCGTTTTCGATAGCAAGTCCCAATGTCTTGGTGGGATCGAGAACGGGTGCTTCCGGTATGGAGTTATCTAATTTGATGGTGATTTCGTTCTCCGTCGCACTCCAATATGTGAGTTTGCCGTTTTCGTCATAGCCCTGAATGAGCCTCGGGCTTATGCGGATGGCTCTGCCGTTTGCCGAACTCGCGCCTACCGTAAAGCTTGCGCTGAATCCGTAATATACCGCAATGTTGTATCTATAATTGTCGTCGACTACGGGATACGTTATTGCAGTCTGCCCCGTCGCTCTCGTCAAACAGGTCTTGGTCGTCGAGCCGGAAGAGTTTTCCATTACGCTGTACCAGTCGATACAACTTTCTCCCGCTCTTCCCAACGACGCATTGTAGAACGCACCGTAGTTCCCCGTCATAGTCGTTTGGTTGGATTCGCTTACGTACGTGGAGTTTACGCTCGTAACCAAAGTTATCGTGTCGCCCGTCTTGACGTATACGTTGTCGAGGGCGCCTTCTCTCATAGCGTCCGTTATAAGAACGGTCTTGCGGTTCTTTCCGCTGATTTCGAGTTGGATACCCGTGTTCATATCGAGGCTTTGCTGTACCGTCTCGGAGGAAAGCGATATTTGCGGAGCCTTCATTTTTATTGCAGTGTCGGATGAACCGTTATCAATCTTGACGTAAAAGTGCGATCCGCTACTCGCGCCGATAGACTGATCCACGCTTCCGTCCTCTTGGTCGTATTGGTCGGGTTTGACGGTCGTCGAAACGGAAAGCTCTCCGTTATACGCGTTGCCCGAATTCGCCGATACGGGAAACTCTACGGTTCGAGTGAAATACTCGTTGGTAGCGCCTTCGTAATAAGCAATCGTCAACGTAATCTTGAAATCCGACTGAACGGCTTTTTCCGTATAGAAAGTTGCCGAAAACATCGCGCTTACCACGGTGTCTTTATCGTTCAACGCATAATAAACTTCGCATCCGGATTCCGGAACTGCCCCGGTAATCGCGTTCTGCGTTCTGCCCTCTTTTATCGCGGGTCTTGCCGACGCAAAACTGCCGGCGTTGATTGTGAGAACGTCGCTCGAACCCGTTCCGCCCGAAACGTAAAAGTCGTTTTCGACGGACAAATTGTTGCGTCCGAATTTTACTCCGCCATCGCTACTGAGATACGTCGGTGTCGCGTCATTATCTTTGATAGCATAAGCGACGCCGTCGGATTGAGCACCGCCGACAAACGCGACGCACACCAATACCGCAGTAATCAAAACGAGAGTGAGCATAAGGAATGCCTTTGAACGAGTAACGCTCGATGTGAGTTTGAACATCTGTAACCTCCGATAATACCGCATTAGTCCGCGGAATTACACACGCGCGTTATATACGCGCACATCTATAATACAAGAAAAATGCGCGCGCGACAAGTCCTAAATTAAAAAATTTACTATATATTTACCTTAGGTTAGAGTAAATCCCGAAAACAAGCAGGAAATATCTGTACTTTAATAGGTTATCGTCAGCTCGATAATCTATTTTTTCTTTGAAAGAGAACGTTAGCGGATTGCTTGTTTTAACGTTTTCGGGATTTACTTGATACGCTCTCGCTTTGCTCTTTGGTCTAAAAGGCGAGGCTTTCAGCGCGGGCTAAGGATGTTTTAATAGAGTTTATTGAGCCCGCGCTACGGGGCTTGCGCC
>CAYZOJ010000018.1:0-29718 GCA_964480195.1 uncultured Christensenellaceae bacterium
TATTAAAGAAAAATAGGTTACCGAGCTAACGATAACCTATTAAAGTTCTTATATTTCCTGCTTGTTTTCGGGATTTAGGTTAACCGAATGTAATAAGTTCGGGGGCGTCGATTCCATCGTCGGGCTGAGGTCCGCGGGCATATCTTATCGCCAAGCGTTCGTTTTTATCGCGTAAGAATTCGGTGTTATCTTCGACCTTTTTCTTATCGAGGTTGTATACCACGAAGAACGCCACAAATATAAGTATTGAACCGATAAGCGGGAATACTATAGAGAGTTTTAAGAGGTTATTTGCAACTTCAAACGGAGTATTGAGGGCATCGGATGAATTGTAACCTACCCAGCCTGCGCATGCGGCTATAAGGGCAGAGCCAACACCCTGCGCGGCTTTACGCGCAAAAGAGTATGTAGCATAAACACTGGCTTCGTCACGTTTACCGAATTGTTCATCCGTAATGTATGTGGCATAAATGTTTTTACCGTCGCTTTTGGCGGTCTTGACTTCTTGTTCGTCAACGCAGTCTGCAACCATCGACCATGTGCCGAGGTTTAGCGGTGCGGACGCAAGCATAGATACTCCCAAACATATCGCGTAAATCCACATTCCGGCACTCGTCGCGGGGAAGGGGATAAACAACATTATTATAAGTATCAGAATAGATACGAGGTTGGGCCACATAGAAATTTCTTTCTTGCCGAACTTGCGAGAAAGCTTGCCCATAAACGGTATTACCGCAACCATCGGAGCCATCATTACTATGCTGACCATTCCGGAGCTCTTGGCGTCGCCGAAATAAAGTTGACAGACAAGCGGTAACGTCGTCGAATACGACATTATGAATACCAACTGGCTGAACGACGCAATGCACATACCTATCGCGCCTTTGTTCTTCAAAAAGCCTTTCAATGTTTGAATATAATTGAACTTTTCTTTGGGTTTAACGACTTGTTTACGCTCTTTGGTCATAAAGCACGTAACCATAAATCCGGCTATCGCAACCACTCCGCAAGCAATGGCTATCCATACAAAAACTTCTGGCTTTAAGGGTTGTATGCTCTCTCCGGGAGCAGGGTCGCCGTAAATGAGAGTCGGGATTACAATCATCATGGGAAGCATTGCTACACCCGCACCGATACTACGTAACGACGAAAGCGACGCACGCTCGGCGGGATCATCGGTAAGAGCTGCGTTAAGGGAGCCGTACGGGACGTTCGCCGCCGTATAAGCTATCGACCATACGCAGTACATTATTAGGCAGTACGCAAACCTTCCCGCAAGCGAAAGACCTCTTATGTCTATAAACAGTAGCGTCGTAGTAATTGCAATGGCAAAGGCTCCGAAGAATATCCACGGAATGTATTTGCCGTGTTTACCGGGCTTTCTCGCGTCTGCCATTGCGCCGATAATCGGATCGTTGATTGCGTCGAAAATCTTAGCGATAATAACAATAATCGACCAAGATGCCATGCTGAGTCCCATTCCTTGAGTCATATACAGCATCAAAAAACTGCCTATGAGCTGGAAACTCATATTGCATCCGAAATCGCCCATCATATAGCCGATTTTATCACGCATACCGAAAGGGCGTTCGGCTTTATTTTCTTTGGTTTCTTTTCTCATCTCTGCACCTCTTTTGTGTTCCTCGCCTCTTTGTTTTACTTGGAAGGCTTTCTTATTTTATTCAGCATTTCGTTGACTTCGTAAAGCATTTCGGGAGTCAGCCTGTCCCCTGCCATTCCTGCGATACGCTCTATCGTCATTCCGCCCGCAAGCTTCATCATACCCTTGCTTATCTTGACTTCTCCGCCCTGTCCGTCGGGACCGGACATCATCTCTTTGACAACCCTGTCCATAAGCTTATTTATGAGCTCGGCGCCCTCTTCGGTTGCCATAATGCTGTTGAGTTTATCCTTTATCGAGAAATAACCTTCGGGGTATTTGAAGTCGAATTTGCCGTCCTTGTCGAACCAGTTATCTACTTTTGTCGCTTCTTTGAACGTATATCCTTCATAGGGCTTGCGCACGTATTTAAGTTCGCATGCGTCCTCGACGCTTCCGGCAACAGCTTTAATCTTGGTCGTGAACAACAACCTCAACGGCACGTCGAAAGTGAATACTTTTTTGCCCTTTTGACGCGCGAATTCCTTGCCGTTTACGTAAAGCGTTACTTCGTCCAAATTGCTGTAAACTTTGACTTTGGTAACCTTTTCTGCACGATAATAGTACCTCTTTGAGGCAATATGTACAAACGGTTCATCACTCCAATAGGCTTTGTAAACATAGAAGGAATCCTTTTTGATCTTCCTGTCGTAGGTAACCATGCCTTTGTTGTTTCTGCCGGCAATACCGCCTTCGTTTCTGCCGTCGACACCGAAATCGAACATATTCCAAGCGTGGGTCGCCCAAAGGTACGGACGTTCCTCGAATATTTTGAGCATATTCTCGTGATAATACGCCTGATATTCTTCGCTGTAATCGCCCTGCTTCGGGTCGGAGGTGTGCCAAGTAAGTATGGCTTCACAGCCGTATTCCGAAAGTCCTATGGGCATATCGGGATAGTTTTTGCGGAAGTCGTCGAGCCACTCCGCGTTTCCGCTTACGTCGCCTACGTACCAACCGAAATAATGGTTGTACGACATTACATCCGGAAGGTGGACAAGAGGCGCACTCGGCTCGAGCATCGTAACGTTCGCTATCGTCGTGGGACGAACGGGATCCATCGCGTGGCAGAGGTCGTTAAGTTCTACGTGTAAGGACATCGTCGCTTCGTTTTCGCCGGCAATGGTTATCTCGTTGGAAAGTCCCCAACAGAATATGCTTGCGTGGTTGTAGTTTTGGGTGATGAGCTCTTTCATCTGGCTTATCGCGTTTTCTCTGCCGTTAGGGAGATGTGAGGATATATACGGGATTTCCGCCCATACGACCATGCCGTACTCGTCGCAGAGATCGTAAAAGTATTGGTCGTGCTGATAGTGCGCAAGCCTTATGGTGTTGGCACCCATCTCTTTTATTAGCTCGATATCTTCTTTATGCTCCTTTTCCGTTATCGCCCAGCCCATATCCTGCCTATCTTGGTGCCGTGCGACTCCGCGCAAGGGATAAAGTCTTCCGTTAAGCCAAAAACCGTCTTTATCCGCTTTCATGGTTCGTACACCGAAGCGCACGCTTCTTTCGTCCGTTTCTTCTCCCTTGGTTATCGCTACGTCGGCAACATAAAGCGCGGGATTCTTTATGCCGTCCCATAAAACGGGGTTCTCAAGAGTAAACGTAAACGTCGTCTTGCTTGAAGCCTCGAGCGTTCCGCTCGCAACGATCTCTCCGTTGAATTTCAATTCGCACGTAACCGTCGCGCCTTCGATATCGCCCGTGAAATATCCGTCTACCGTTACGGTCGCGGTTCCGTCTGCGTTTACGACGGGAGTAATCGCTACGCCCTCGCTTCCCAAATGGTCGAGATCGAACCTCGTAGATGGAGCCTCGATAATATACACGTTCCTGTAAATTCCGCCAAAAAACGTGAAGTCTGCCATTTGCGGATAAACTCTGTCATTGGGCGAGTTGTCCGCGGATACGATAATAACGTTTTCACCGTCAACGGCAACGTCTGTTATTTTTGCGCGGAAAGTCGAAAAACCACCCTCGTGGTATGCTACGGGAACACCGTTTACGAACACTTCCGCGATAGCGTTGACTCCGCGAAACTCGAGGTAATAATCCTTATCCGGCTTCTTTTCGAGCAGGATTTTTTTGCGATAAAAACATTTTCCGCGATAATAATCGCTACCGCCGTCCTGTCCGTCGAGATTGTTCCAAGTGTGCGGAAGATTGACTTTTACGCCACTCGCGGTACTAACCTCATCCAAGGCGCCACAGTCCTTAAAAAAGCGCCAATCGTTGTTGATTAAAATTCTTTTCATAGTACTTCTCCGAAAAATTAATCGGCTTTCGAGCCTTCGCACAAGCGAATATCCCTACTGCCTTAAACATTATAACATGTCGCACGCATTTAATCAATAGCGACTTATTGCGGGCGTACCCGAACACGCTCCCTATTGACTTTACATCAAAAGCAAGTATAATTAAACTGACGTTTAATAAAATTGCGTCAAAAGCAAACCAATTCTATCGGAGAAACTATGGCTATTACGTTAAATTTATACTATACAGGAAAGAATGGCTCGGCACGCGAGTTCGTAAAAGAAATGGTCGCAAGCGGTACCGTCGATAAAATCAAATCGGAGCCCGGGAACCTTCGCTACGACTATTTTATCAAAGCAGATGATCCCGAAACGGTTTTACTCATAGACAGTTGGGAGTCGCAAGACGCCTTAGACGCCCACCACGCGTCCCCGATGATGAAAACGATTGCCGAGCTACGCGAAAAATACAATCTTCACATGCACGTTGAACGCTACGTTCCCGACGATAATCAACCCGTTCGCGACGCAAAATTCATTCGCAAATAACTGCTTGCCTTATCCCTTCAAATAAAAAACGGACGCTTCCGCGCCCGTATTTTGTATTGTCTTCGGTCATAAAAATGATTTAATTGTTTAGTTTAATACAGCGTTTTGAGTAAGGGGTAAAGAGAGTGGAAAATTTGGTATTTGGCGTTGTATTTTTCGACGGAGAGAGGGTTCGGGAAAACGGTTTCGCGCAACGTAACTATCGCGTCGCATGCGCTTTCGACGTTCAAATATTCTCCGCAACCGACCATTGCGAGAATTGTCGCCCCATAGGCGGGTCCTTGCTCTGTCGTAAGAATATTGACGGGAAGTCCCAAAACGTCGGCAAATATTTGTCGCCACGTTTGGCTCTTGGCGCCTCCTCCGCATAGGTTTACCGAAGAAAACTTAGCGCCTCCGTCGCGAGCAATTTCGATGGAATCGCGTATCGCAAACGCAACGCCCTCGAGTATCGCGCGACTCATCGTCGCCCTTGTCGTGGTCGCGGTAAGACCTATAAACGCGCCCTTTGCGTTCACGTCGTTATGAGGGCTTCTCTCTCCCGTAAGGTATGGTAAAAATATGACGCTCTCCGAATCCGTATCGGCAATAAACTCTTCGTCCGCGCCGTAATCGTCGGAGCCTAAAATATCCTCTAACCACCACTTTCGGCAACTCCCCGCCGACAATATGCATCCCATAATGTGCCATTTGCCGTTTGCGTGCGAAAAACTGTGGAGAGAATTTTGGGGGTCGACAGAGAAACTGTCCCTTGCTATAAACACCGTACCGCTCGTGCCGATAGAGATGTTTACGTCGCCGTCCCTTACCGTTCCCGTGCCTATTCCGGCACCGGCGTTGTCGCCAGCTCCCGCTATTACTTTGACGTCCTCAGGTAAGCCGTAACGCTCGGCAATATCCGCTCTTATGTTGCCTATTACTTCGTAACTTTCGTAAAGCGCGGGCAACACGTCGGAGCTTATGCCTACGATTTTTAACATCTCGTCCGACCAACATTTATGTTCGACATCAAGAAGTAAAGTTCCGCTTGCGTCGGAATAATCGGTCGCGAACACGCCCGACAAATAATACGCAAGATAGTCTTTAGGGAGCATTATCTTTGCGATACGCTCAAAACTTTGGGGCTCGTTACGTTTTAGCCACATTATCTTGGGCGCGGTAAATCCCGCAAAAGCAATGTTGCCCGTGTACTCCGAAATCTTACTTTTACCGATTACGTTATTGAGATAATCAACTTCTTTTTGGGTTCTTCCGTCGTTCCATAGTATGCACGGGCGTATTACGTTATCGTCCTTATCCAAAGCTACAAGACCGTGCATTTGTCCGCCGAACGATATGCCTTTAATTTCGCGCTTGTCGACGTCTTTAAGTAAATCGCGCATAACGACGTCGAAAGCGACAAGCCAATCCGACGGGTGCTGTTCCGTCCAACTCGGCGCGGGGTACAAAACTTCGTACGAACTCGACGATACCGCAACGATACTGCCCTTTTCATCCGATACTATGCCTTTCAAGGACGACGTGCCCAAATCCAAACCTATGTAGTAGCTCATATTCGCTCCGTTTTAATAAGATGCTTATAAATCCTCGAATTTAAGTCTTAACGAGTGCTTAACCGATTCGCCGGGTGCAATTACTTTGTACGTAAGTTCACCGTCGAGGTATGTCGTGGAAGGCTCGAGTCCCAATGCGTAATCACCGCTGACAGCACTCTTCCACTCTATAAAGCACGGGAGAGTGTCGCCCGAGTAATCTAAAACCGCTTTGCTTCCGAAATCGGGACTTACAACTTCCGCGTGCGGAGTTCTTAGTTTATGAAAATAAACGCATTCTTCGGCGTCGTCCTCGGGCTTACGCATTGCTCCGAACGTAGCAATCCTTTCCGTCGCGTAAGGCGTTCTTCCGCGTACGCTTTCGCAGTCAAGCTCCAATGCGGTATTCTCCGTCAAAAACGGGTACCCGAGATTGACGTGATATAGCATACAATACGTCGTCTGCTTAAAACCTTCGTTGACGATAACGTCGTCGATATAAACCTCCGCGACGCCTCTCGGCAAACGTATTTTGCGACGGACCGTCAAATTTACCCCGAAAAGTTCGGTAAAACTTATTTTGCCTTCGATAACGATGTCGCCGTCCTCTCCAACCTCCGCGCGAACAACTTCCGCGGGAATATTATGAAGACTTCCGTGGGTGGGAAAACCCTCTCTTGCGCCGACGTTTTCGGGTCCGCAAGTATACAGCAGTCCGCCGTTAAACGCTCTTCCGAAATCGCGTTCGGCGTTATCGTAACCGTTTTTACATATAAAACTTACGTTCTTGCCTTTATAGCGCGCAAGACCGATATCGAGAGCTTTGCTTTCCAATACATCAAGCGAAATCAATCCGTTATCGAGTTCGATTATTTTCAGTCCCCGAGATTTCCCGTCGATAGCCTCCACTCGGCGAACGCTCGACGCCTGCATCGGATGCCCTAAATATCTTTTATCCATACTATTCGACCACCGGTAGGCGCGTTATGCGTTTATCGGTAAAGACGTCCGTTTCGTCCGTGCTGTGCGTGGAAAACTCCGAAACGACGGCGCCGTCTTCTCCGGCGGTGAACCAATGGAGAGTACGCGGAACTATGGTGTATTGCTCGCCCGGGTTCAACGTTACTCTGTGGAATACGGTTACGTCGGTCGGCGGGAGTACGACGTCTTCTACATTGCGCTCGCCCGAAACGTAAAGATAGACCTTTCCGTAACGTACGCGGAAAGTTTCTTCCTTGCCATCGCTATTTTCACCCTCGACGTGCATGTGCTCGGGGCAGGTCTGACCCGGGAAAAGTACCATTTCCTTTGCGCAAACACGCTCGGTATTTATGTACGTTACTATTTCAAGTCCGATATTTTCGAGATCGTTTAACCCGAAATCCGCAACTTCGACGTTCTTTTTTTCTTCATCCGTCAAAACTATGCCCGCTTTTTCGTAAATGCTCAACGCGCGAGCTACCGCTTCCAAATAATCCTTTCTTTTCATGTTTTCTCCTTACGCTTTCCCCTCGGAACCGAATAGACGTATTTTTTCGGCGACAACCTTTTTTATCTCTTCGACCTTCAAATTGCGCGCGTCGAGATAGGCGATACCTTTATCCGCGCAACGCTTCATCGCGCGAGAGCCGGCAATGCAGAGATCTGTAAAAATGTTTACCTTGGATATTCCGCGACGAATAGACTCTTTGAAGTCATTATCGCTAAGACCGCTTCCGCCGTGCAAAACGAGAGGCGCCTCTATCGCGTTTTTGATTTCCTCTATACGCTCGAAATTGAGTACCGGCTTAGATTTATACTCGCCGTGCGCGGTGCCGACTGCTATTGCAAGAGCGTCCACTCCCGTTGCCTCATAGTAATCGACGGCTTCTTTTACGGTCGTATATCTATCGGCGGAGCTTACCGCGTTCGCTTCTCCGACGTGCCCTATCTCGCCCTCGACGGTTGCTCCGAACGCATGGGCAATCCTCACGATCTCGGCGGTATCCCTGACGTTCTTTTCGTAACCCCCGCACGAGCCGTCGAACATAACCGACGAAAATCCGAGTTTTAACGCTTCCATACACCTTTCAAACGTCAAACCGTGATCGTAATGGACTACTACGGGGACGCTTGCAGATTTCGCCTTGGCTATTATAGACGGAGCAATCAACGACAACTCTCCGTACGGTAAAAGTACTTCCGCCGTACCTATTATCACGGGCGAACGCATTTCCTCGGCTGTACTTATAACGGCTTCGAGCATATCGGTGTCCGTCGTATTGAACAGACCGACAGCATAGCCCTCCGCCTTGGCTTTATTGAGTACGTAATTAAGATTGACTAACATAAGGCTCTCCTTTTTAAGTCTTTACAAATTCTATTTATCTCCGACACTTTGCAAACTCCGCCTACCGCGTCGGGACACCTTAAAGACGCTACCGCCGCGGACGACGCAAACTCCAATATCTCTTTGTCGCTCGATTCCTCGTAAATGCTTATGAGCGCGCCCGCACAAAACGCGTCGCCGGCTCCCGTGGAGCCCTTGACGAACCCCGACGGCAAATCGAAAGACGGAACGCAAACCGTTCCGTGCGCCGACGCGCAAACGGCGACTTCCGGTTTATGGATTATAACGCGTTCGTTGACTCCCGCACGCAACAACCTTTCTGCCATTTCGCAAATATCCGAGTCTTTATCGACTCCGCATAAACGCGACGCTTCGATTTCGTTGATAATGAGGTTATCGACGTATTTAAGTAACGGAATAACGCCATCGTAACTTACGTTATCGCGACTGACAAGATCTATCGACGTGCTTATTCCCCGCCGTTTGGCTTCCGACAAGACCTTAATGCCGTCGCCCGAATCCATTTTGTCGAGCAACATAAAGTATCCGAGATGTAACATCTTGAAGTCGTCCGCGCTTAAATCAATGTCGTCCGCGCCGAACTCAGCATTGGCTCCCGCATACGTAAAAAAGGTTCTTTCTCCGCCTTCGACACTCATAACAAGAGTGAAACTCGTGCCCGTTTCCGAATACTTTATGCCTTGAATGTCTATATTTTCCTCATTTAGGCGGGCTTTTACGTACTCGCCCTCCGCGTCGCGACCGACTTTGCCGTATGCAGAAATCGGAATATCCGACCTCATCCTTTTGAGATCGACAGCGACGTTCGGAACGCAACCGCCCACCGACTGAGAGTACTCCGTAACCGACGCGAGTTCTCCGACTTTAGGGTATTCGCCTATTCCGTATATCTTATCGACGAGCGTTGTGCCCGCCACGGCTATTCCTAACATATAAATCTCCTTCGACGCGATTTTGACAACGTTGTCATACCTCGATACCAGTATATCATATCAAGTTTTCCATGTCAACATCGACGTACGTCTACGATAAGAGTATTCTAAAATAATTTGCGCCCGCGCGCAAGTAGCACGCGCCTTTTTGTAAAATTTACGACTATATTAAAAAATCCGAAAATGTTACTTTATCGTCGAAAATAATTGATGACAACGATTTCATTTATTATATTGACATTAATGCCGTACCATTTTATAATGTTTTTATCAAGTTTTGAGGAGTAAATATATGCCGTCGTTAATAGACGTCGCCAAACTCGCGGGGGTTTCACCGTCAACGATTTCGAGGTACATACGCAACTCGTGCAACGTTTCTCTCGCCAAACAACAGAAGATACAAAGCGCAATAGCCGAACTCGGCTACATCCCGAACATTAACGCGAGCATATTGAAGAGCAATCACTCTAATCTCGTCGGTTTGCTTTTGCCGAGCGAACACAATATGTTTTTCTCGTTGCTGATAAACCAACTCTATCAGTCCCTAACCGATAAACGTATTCTCGTGCTCTACTATAAGGACGCAAAAGAAGTCAAGTCGAACGTTCAAACACTGCTTTCGCTTAAGGTTTCCGCAATTCTGTTCGTACCCGTCAGACATTCGCACACAATTACCAATATGGCGGGGAACAGCGATTGCTATTTCCTACAACTGTTTGTCGACGCGTTCCCTCAATTCGACGCCCTTACTGTCAACGACGACCTCGGTACATATCTTGCTACCCGAAAACTCTTGAATGCCGGTCATCGCAAAATACTTTTGGTAGACAAGCACAACGACGTATTCGAAGAGCGTCTTAAAGGATATAAACGCGCATTTGAAGAATGCAACCTCGTTTACGATCCGCAAGACGTTTTGAGTATCGAAAACGACGATGATTTGGAATGCGAATTACTCGCCCGTTATAACGCGCAAAAGACGACCGCGATTATCGCCGTAACCGAGGTCTTGAGCCAAGAGTGTTGCCAGATTCTGCAAGACCACGATATCGTCATCCCGAAAGACGCCTCTTTTATTACTTACGACGACAGTATGTGGGCTAAACTATGCCGTTATACGTCCGTATGTCAACCGTTGGACGAGGTTGTGTCAAACATCAAAAAATTGCTTGTGGCGGGCACTTCCGAGCCTCAAAAAAGCGTCGAGAAAATAGTCATCGACCCTGTGATAGTAGAAAGAAAATCAATCAGAAAATTGAGGTAAATATGAAAAATTTATCCGTTTACGAACATCTTAAACAAACTTCAAGCAACGCTTGCGCGCGCCGTATCTTTACCGAAATCGACTACGCCTTGCAAGTAAACAAGGCTAACGCCTTTGCGTTCTCCGATACGCTCGACGAGGTAATCACATATCTCGACAAATGCCCCTACATCACTCCCGCCGAAGTAACCCGTGCGGAAGAAATGATGTCGGAAATCGGAAAAATCGCCAAAAAACAAGAGTGTCTCTGCATTGCTCACGCCCATATCGACGTCAACTGGATGTGGGGCTTCGACGAAACCGTCGCTATAACCCTTTCGACGTTCGATACGATGTTAAAGCTCCTCGACGAGTATCCCGATTTTACGTTTTCGCAAAGCACCGGTTTCGTATTCAAAATCGTGGAAAGATATCGTCCCGAAATGCTCGCACGCATTAAAAAATACGTAAAAGAAGGTCGCTTTGAAATAACGGGCGCAACTTTTGTCGAAGCCGATAAAAATTCGCCTTCCGCAAGTTCCCTTTTAAGACATACTGAATACACCAAAAAGTATCTTTCACGTACGTTTGACATTCCCGAAGAAGAGTTTTGTATAGACTTCGAGCCCGACACTTTCGGTCATACGCTTTATGAACCCGAAATCCTCGCGTCTAACGGCATTAAGTACCTGTACCACTGTCGCGGAAACAATATGCCCCCTATTTACAGGTGGTTTGCGCCGAGCGGAAAAAGCGTTCTCGTGTACCGCGAACCTTTCTGGTATAACGGTGCCGTCGAGTACGGCGATTTCGAGTTCGTTCCCGATTTTTGCGCGCGTTACGGCGTAAACAAAACGTTACGCGTTTACGGCGTAGGCGACCACGGCGGTGGAATTACCATGCGCGACGTCGAACGTATACGCGAAATAGCAACCTACCCGATTATGGCAAACATTCGCTTCGGTACTTATCGCGAATTCTTCGATCACCTTGCGACAATCCCTTCGATCCCAGAAGTCAGAGGCGAACAGAATGACATATTTACCGGTTGCTATTCCTCGATTTCGGAACTCAAAATCGGCAATGCGGAAGCCGAAAACGCATTATACGAGCAAGAACTCTTTTGCGCACCCGACCTAAAACGTGACTACGATAACTCGGACGCCGTAGAGCGAATTCTCGTAAATCACTTCCACGACATAATAACCGGCTCCGGAGTAGACGCAACAAAAGCGTATGCGCTCACTCGCATACAAGAGGCAAAAGCAGAACTCGGCGCATACAAGGACGAAGCTTTAAGGCACTTTGAAAAACGCCTCAACACACTGCCTTTATACAAAAAGCTCCCCGACAAACAAGACGAAATTTCTTTGGGCGCCGGCGTCGGATTCGGCGTAAAAGACGTCAACTTCACAAACTACATTTCTTACGGAAAAGAACGTGCTTACGCCGTATTTAATCAACTTAACTTCAAACGCGACGTCATCGTAACTCTTCCGCTCTGGGATTACTACGGCGACGTTTCTAAGCTTAAAGCTTTCGACGAAGACGGCGCGCCTCTTCCTTTCGGGATTAAATCCGCCACTCCCGAGTTCTATTGGTACCATAACTTCCACGAAGTCAAAGTCGCACTCTCTCTCGAGGCTTTCGAATACCGTTCGATAGTTTTGCGGGAAGACTCAGTACCCGCAATTAAAGAAATCGACTATCCCCCGCTCTTCCAACGCACCGAAGTTTTGTACGACGACGTTACCCTCGAAAACGATCTTGTTAAAGCGGTTTTCGACCGCAAAACGTTTGCGCTTATTGCCCTAATCGAAAAAGCGTCCGGCAAAAACTTTATTAAAAATAATTCGGGCTTCAGTCTCCAAACCGAAGACATCACCGAGCAGATGACCGCTTGGTATGTGGGAAGAATTAAGGACGAAATCGACCTTAACGTCAATCCTAAGTTTATAAGCTCCGCAAAATCCGACGTCGCGGAAACGTTGACGTATGAACTTAAATTCCGCTCTTCCGTATTAACCGTTACCGCAACCGTCAATAAAAACGAAAAAGGCGTACACATACACGGCGACGTCGACTTCCGCGAAACGGGCTCTCCCGTAGACGGCATACCCGATTTAAGGTTCAAATTGAATGTCGGAGATTTTGACAAAACGATTTCGGACGCGCAACCCGGATTAATCGAACGTCCCGCACGCGACAAGGACGTATCCGCATTCTCGTTCACAGAAGCGAACGGCATAACCCTTATCGCGCACGGCAAGCACGGCTTCCGCGGTAATAACGGCACTTTGAACGTTTGCTTACTGCGCGCTTCCTGCGACCCGCACCCACTCCCCGAATACGGTATGCGTTCGTTTGACTTGGGCGTTTTTATTTCTCCCGACGATGAACTCGAAAAGCTACGCTTGTCTTCCGCGTTCCGTCATTCGCCCGTATACATTCCCCTCTCTCCTCACGACGGTGACACTCCCGCAAGCGGAAAATATATAAGCGGAATCCCCGAAAACGTCGCGACCCTTTCGATAAGACGAAACGACATAACGATGTTCAACCCTTACGACCGCGAAATAACCGTAAACGTATTCGGCAGTAACCAAACGATAGCGCCATATTCAATTAAGAGATTTACAAAATAAATTTTATAAACTTAACGCCGTGCCGAACCTTCGACACGGCGTTTTATTATGCCGATATTTTATAAAACGTATTGACAAGTTTGTATTCGAAGCGTATACTTAAAACACGTGTTGCAAAACGTATGTTGCAGTATAATACTCGAACGGAGATGTCATGCCACCTAAACCTAAATTTACAAGAAACGAAATCGTTGAAGTTGCACTTAAAATCGTATCCGAAAACGGACTCGAAGGATTGACCGCACGCGCACTCGGATCAAAGCTCGGGTCTTCCGCTCGCCCTGTCTTTACCGTTTTCGAAAATATGGAAGAGCTCCAAAACGAAGTACGCGTTGCCGCAATGACTCGTTTTGAGAATATGAAAGTCGAAAATGCTTGCGATATGCCTATTTTTAAGCAAGTCGGTATGAAAATGGTATTGTTCGGCATAAATGAACCTAAATTATATCAGTTGCTTTTTATGCGTGAGAACAAAAAAGCTATGTCGTTCGAGGATATGTTTATAAATCTCGGCTCGACCGCCGACGACTGTATCGAAACCATAGAAAAAGATTACGCGTTAAATACGGCGCAGGCAAAATCGCTGTTCGAACATATGTGGATACACACTTTCGGTATCGGAACGCTGTGCGCGACGGGTGTGTGCGACTTTTCGATAGATAAAATATCCGAAATGCTCACGCAGGACTTTACTGCAATGATGGCGTTATTAAAAGGAAACCAAAACACGGCAGAATAACTGCCCGCGATAAATAAGGAGATTATAAAAATGAAAAATTCTATTTGTGGCGCGAATTGCGCGGAATGTCCGTCTAAAGAAGCCTGCCCCGGCTGTGCCGAAACAAACGGCTGTCCTTTCGGGAAGCAATGCTTTATTGCTGAATACATATTAACGGGAGGCACTGAAAACTATCAGGCGTTCAAAAAGGGATTAATCGACGAAATCAACGCGCTTAAAATCGACGGGATGGAACCCGTTACCGAACTATATCCGCTGGTAGGACACTTTGTCAATCTCGAATACCCCCTACCCGACGGTAAAACGGTTACGTTCTTAAAAAACGACGAAATGTATCTCGGTACACAGGTAAAAAATCTTTTTGACGATAGCGAAAAGACGTGCTACGGCGTAATAGCAAGAGAAAACTTCATTCTCGTTTGCGAATACGGCGAAAACGCAATAAATCCCGAACTCGTTATCTATAAAAGAAGATAAAAGTAATTACTCAAAGAAGGCAATATGAAAGCTCTTAAAAAATCAAAATATACGTATGCGCGTCGCGCGTTAATCTTTTGGACGCTGTTTATAGGTATCGGCGCCGTCGGCGGTGCTCTTTGTATGCTCATCGACCCGAGCGGTAAAGCTCTCGGAATGGATGCGATGCTCCCGTATTTCCAAAAACTACCGTTCTCGGACGTGTTGTTTACGGACTTCACCTTTTCGGGATGTGCACTGCTTATTGTGAATGGATTGACCAATTTGGTAGCTTTCGGACTACTACTCGGAAATAAAAAACTCGGCGTTATTTTAGGCGGAGTGTTCGGCATTACTCTTATGCTGTGGATATGTATTCAGTTCTATGTGTTACCCGCAAACTTTATGTCGATAGCCTTTTTTATCTTCGGGTTCTGTCAAGCGGTTACAGGATTAATCGCGTACGTTTTTAGAAAACGCGGAACTCAAAAATAAGCAAAAGAACGTCATATGAAAATACTACTTTTGAACGGCAGTCCTAAAAAAGAAAAAAGCGACACGATGCATATTACCCGCGCGTTCCTTGACGGAATGGGCGACACTCACGAAAACGAAGTATCGACGATACACGTAATAGATAAACATATTGAGTACTGCCTTGGCTGTTTTAGCTGTAAGCGTAACGGCGGAAAATGCGTGTACGACGACGATATGAAAAATATTCTTGCCGAGATACTAAATGCCGATTTGTTGATATTTAGTTTCCCGTTATACTGCTACGGGTTACCCGCACCGCTAAAAGCGTTACTCGACAGAACTATGCCCCTATCCTCTATGTCAATGCAAAAAACGGGGGATAGGTACGAGCACGTAGCGCAAGCGGATTTTTCAAAACTCCGTTATCTTATGATTTGCGGTTGCGGTTTTCCGAATTCCGAACATAACTTTGAACCCGCGGTAGAGCAGTTTAAGCTATGCTTCCCGAATAATCATACCATCATCACCGTACCCGAAAGCCCGATGTTTAACGCGCCCGAAGCAGACGTGGTTACCAAGCCTCGCCTCGAACTCGTAAGGGATGCCGGACGACAATACGCGCAAAACGGTACTGTTTCCGACGACCTTCTAAAAGAAATCGGCTCCCCGATGATACCCGATAATATATACGCTCAAATAGTTAACGGCGGTTAAGTAAAATGTGATAACATAAAAAATCTCTCCCTCGCGGGAGAGATTTTTTATGCTTTTAAGGTAAAGCTATTGGTCGAAACCCATACGTCTTACTATAAGTCTGCTTTGATCATCGGAATCGGTATTGGCAAACGCCTCTATCGCTATGATGACGTCGGATTTACCGAGCATATCCGCGGTCGGAACGAAGTTTACAAAGTCGCCGTCCGCGCCTCCGGTAATTGTAATGATACCGGTGCTTGCGTCTTGCGTAACGTTTGCGGTTGCACTCGATACAGCATTAAGAGTCATAATGTGCGGTACGTATGCGGTGCCTTCATCGTTAAGAACGTATATAACAACTCTAAAATAAGAGGTGCCGGAGATATCGGTCATCGCTTCGTTAGGTCTAATCCATACTCTGAACTCGCCTGCCGTTTCGGGCGTATTGTACTTGAAATAAATGGCGTTGGTAATGCCGTTTCCGCTGTTGCCCGAGATATTGTTTATCATGTTTACAAGTGACGGGTCGCTAAGGTCGTTCAACGATGCGGAATCCGCACTGTAAAGGTGAACTTTTGCGTCGGTGATGTTGTCCGACACATTATTTGTTGCGGTACCGCTCCAAGTGAAGTCAAGTGCCGAGGGGAAACCGCCGAGATTTCCGAGGTTGCCTACCGTTTTAAGGGTGTCGATGTCCATTCCGTAAAGAGATTTTGCGGTTACGGTTACGTCGATATACTTATACAAATCTCCGCAAGTTACCTTAATTTGGGTTTTGCCGGGAACTACGCCGGTGATAACGCCGTCCGCAGAAACGGTTGCAATACGTGTTGCTAAACTTTCGTATGTAAAGCCCGCTTCGCAAGATACTTTATCGGTAATTTCGACGGTTGCGGTTTCACCGTTGGCGACTGCAAGACTTTGAGGAACGTTAAAGGAAGTCGCCGGGGTAGGATTGACGGTTACGGAAACGGTAAGAGTTTTACCGCTTACTTTGTTGTTTGAAACGGTAATCGTGCAGGTACCCGCTTCGGCTACGTTTTGAGCGGTGATAAGTCCGCTTGCGTCAACGGTTGCGACGGCTTCGTTATCGGAAGTGAAACTCCAAATTCCGTTCGCTGCAGCCCCTGCCGTTCCTAAAGTTATTTGAGAAGTTCCGTTAGCAAAAAGCGTAACTTCGGATGCGCTCGTAAGACTAAAATCGGGAGCGTCGTCATAGATAAATCCCAAACGTTTGATACCGAATCTGTCGGGAGTTGCATTGCCGAGACCTTTGAATTCGACAGATATGATGACTTCTTTGCCTCTTATGTCGGTGGTGCCGTCGGATACGCCGTATACAAACATATTGTCGGCGGGTGCGCCCGCTATGTGTCCGTTAAGAACGTCGTCTACATCTTCATAAGAAATCCAGCCGTCGGAGTTTTGGGTAAGAGTTCCGAGATCGGTTCCGGGCATAACGACTGTCATATAAGAAGAGTAGTCTTCGTCAAACACGTATGCTACGACGCGGAACATTCCTTTACCGGATGCGGGGGACGCTTCGAGATCGCTTTTGGACGCCCAGCCCCAAAGACGGAAAGAGTTCGCAAGTTCGTTGACTGTTACTTTATAGTATACGCTCGCGCTGAATGCGGAGTCTTGCGCGTCGTTTGCGGACGACATAACTATAACGTAGTCGCCGTTATCTATGGACGCGTTCTTGCCGGAAACGGATCCGCGTAAAACTTTTGCGTCAATGGCTTTGGTGCCTTCGAAATCCATTTTTTCCGCCGTACTTGCTTGCGTTCCGCCGTCCCACGCTATGTTGGTAAGCGCGCCTACCGCGCCGTTGCCGATACCTACGTCCGACCAATCCATAGACGCCATGTTCTTATAGGTCTTGTAAGAAACGTTGTTGAGCTTATTGCGCTCTATAACGGTAACGCTTACGGTTTTGCGGAGGTTTCCAGCTTTTACCAAAATCGTGGTTTCGCCCTCGGCTATACCGGTAATTACACCGCTTTCGTCGATACTTGCGACACTCGAATCGTAGCTCGAATAGGTAATGTCGCTTGCAGTAAGACCCGAAAGGTCGCTTATGACAAGAGTATGAGTTTCGTCAACGTTTATAGTAACAGAACTTTCGACGTTAAAGCTCTTTACTTGTTGATAACCGCATACGCATTTGCCGTCCGAATCGAAGCTGTGTGCCGTCTTGGCTGTTTCGTCCTCGCAAACGGTACATACTTGCCAATGATTCTCGGCATCGTGTCTGTACTCATAGTTATGCTCGCACTCGGTATTGCACGATATCAAAACCATCGTAAGACAAATCGTAAGCAGCGCTATAAGCGCGATACCTAAAAACTTCTTGAAATTAGTTTTCATTTGCATCTCCTTTTATTGTTTTTATTTTTACAGAAGTCACTTCTGTACTTCCCTCGGTCATGAGTCCGACTATCCCGGACTCGTAATCGTACATACGCGAACTTAGCGCATACTCTCCGTCCAAATACGCAACGCACGCCGTGCCGTCCACTATTATCGCCATTTTGTGCTTTACGTCGGGTTCGTTCTTTATCGGACGTTCCACGCATATCGCATTCAATTTGTATTGCGGGAAATTAGGGAACATCTCGAATACAAACTTGCCCCTCGTCGGCTCTAATAAATATCCGTAAGACACGTCTTTTTCTTTATCCGCATTGAGTAGTACACCGAAACGGTTTGTGCCTTTACCGTATGTAAACTCGACGTCTACCATATAAACTCCGCGGTGAACGCCCTTTTCAAAAACGACTTTCGCGTTGGAACCCGTATCGAATGCGAGTCTGTTTATCGGGTTTCCGTTCGCCTCTATAAATTCGACGGGTAAATCGTTATCGAAAGCCTCGATTACTCCGTCCGGACAACGACACGCCAGTGTGCCGTCCTCGCGTTGCACGATTTTATGTACTTCGAGTGCGCCTCCCCATTGCCAATAGCCCGAATCGACTTCGCCTTCCTTGGTAGGATTCCAGCCGATGACGTATCTGTCTTTACCGTCGGACACTGTCTTTGCCGCATAAAACGCTCTGCCGTCAAACATATCGTCGGAAGGCTGTATCCACGGTCCGTACGGGGACTTAGACATTACGTAACGCGTAACGCTGTAATGCGAAAACTCCGAGAATACGTGGTAATACCATTCGCCGATTTTGAAGTAGTCCGGGCACTCATGGGCGTAATAGAGTTCGGGAGCGTAAAACTTGTCGCGCACGGTCCACTTTTTGTTGTCTTCGGATGTTAAAAGTATGGTTTCTCCGCGCCTATTCTTGGGAGAACCTTTATAACGTGCGGAAAGGAGCATTTTATACAAGTCGCTTTCTTGGTCATACCATACATACGGGTCGCGCCAGTCCGCCCATTCGTAATCCTCGGTGAGATTGCCGAAAGTATCCTCAGGCACCTTTATAAAACTATCGAGATCGTCGCCTACCGCGTGCATTACCGCCTGTATATATTGACCTTCGATCATTTTGGTATTGTGTCCCGTATACCAGATGTGATATTTGCCGTATTTATCCTTGAATACCGAACCTGTAAACACGTACATGTCGTACTCTTTATCGGTACCTCTTTTGAGCATTTCGCCGTGGTCTTCATAGGTAACAAAATCTTTGGTTGTTACCTTGCACCAAGGGGTACCTTCGCCGTGATTTTCTATATCGCGATAATCAAGCAGGTAAAAGAGGTGAAATACTCCGTCTTCGTAATAAGGTATGGCGTCTGCCGCCCATGCGTTGTCCGGTTTGTAAAAAATATGCTTCATTCGTTTCTCCGTTTATTGATTATTTTCTTGTTTTAGAATTGCGTACGCTTCGTCTTCAATCCATCTTTCGCTATTGTCAGTATCGAACAAGCAACGACGGAACATCAACGATACTTTCATATAGTTACCCGCAGACTTATTTCCGATTTGATCTTGGTAAACTACAAACGTTACGTCCTGTCCGCGGAAGCTCTCGACGTCGATGTTTATAAACATGTCCGCGCTGTTTGTCATCTCTACCCAACCGCCGGTGCAGTCGGTAATGTTGTAATCCGCGTCTATCGCAAGAATTTTGAACTTGGCGTTATCGTCCGGGAAGGGGTGCGCACGGAACACGTACTGCATTTCAGATGCCGTTTCGGGTACGGAAATCTTACAATATACGCAAGCGTTGGCATCTCCGCCGTTCACGTTATCGTCGTCATACGTGTCGAAACCGACCATCCAGATAGCCCAGCCCGCATCGGAAATGTGGCTTGCCGAGTTAGAGTCTTCGGAAAGCACCCTCTTCCAAGCTTCAAAAGCAACCTTATCCGTTTCAAAATCCATTAAGCTATAACTTACCGCGCTCAATGCGTCGATGTCGCTCTTTTTTATAAGCCTCGTTACATACTCGCTTTGCTCTTCCGTAACGGTAACGTTAATCGAACAAGTAAGGCTCGGGTTATGAACGTTTGTAACCGTTATTATCGCTTGCCCCGCTTTTATCGGAGAAAGCGTGCCTATTTGGTCAACGCCCAAAACGCTCGGATTGCTTGAGGTGAACGTAACTTCTTTATAGCTTGTTTCGTCGGGCTCAAACACGGGAATAACACGGTACATGGGGTCATTGACCGAAAGTGTAAGCTCTTCCGATTTGAGCGTCATAGATTCGATTTCTAAGGGCGCGACTTCGATTCTAACGGTAGCCTTGATTGCGGACGAAACAGAAGAGAAAATGTTTACTTCATATTGGGTGCCCACAACCGCAAGTGCGGATATCTGAACATAATATTCACCGTTTTCCTCTATAACACTTATTACGTCTTCTTCGGCGTTTCCCAAAGCGGTGATAGTATAGTAGATTTTACGCGCCGTGGTGTTTTCCGGTAAGAAATCATACTCGAGTTTGACGCGCTCGGTTATACCTATTGAAAGCTCGGTTTTATCTAAAACTATCGCGGTAGGGAGTATAGACTCTATACACTCGACGCTTATTCTCTTTACGTAACTTCCGCACGTAACGGTAATTTGTGCCGTTCCGTAATCGTAAGTTGTAACTTTTGCCCTATTGTCGCCGTCCGCTTCGATGGTGATGTCCGGATTGTCGCTTGTCCAAGTCAACGTCTTTGTGGTAGCATTGGACGGCGCAACCGTTCCGACTATGGTTATGGTCTTTCCGCGTTCTAATTGCCATATCTTGCCCTCGTCGTATCCGCTTGCGCGAAGGGTTATACCCGTACATTCGACGGTAGCGTCATCGGAGCCTTTGTCGTCCGTGCAACCTATCGCCGTCAGGCTAAACAAACACAACGTCAGCGCCAAGACGATTATAATAAGACTTCTTCTCTTTTTCATACGTACCTCCGTATTTTAGTTTGTGAATGACAACGTTGTCATTACATTTTATAAAATCCCACCCGCTAAGGGATTTTATAGGTGATAATAAGTTCTTGGGTTTTAGCCGATTTAACGGCTTTTTCTGTTTACGGCTTTCCTATTTGCCGGCTCTTTTGGGCTCTATTGCTCTATTTAAGCCATATCTTTTCGAGTTCGAACGGCTCGGTCAACGGGAACTTAGACATACTCACTTCGCTATTGTCAACGATATTGCTTTCGTTGACGTGTCCTTTACCGGGGATAAGTGAAATTCTGTTGTATACCGTAAAGGACGAGTTGTCGTTTATCAGATACTTACCGCCGAGATTGACGTCGCGAAGTGTGTTATAGCATACGGCGGTCGAATCTTTAAGTACGAACATCGCTCCGCTGTTCCCGGGCTGAGAATCGCAACCGAGGTTTATTCCCGTAAACGTCGAATCGGTCGCTTGCACAAGCCTTTCTGACGCGAAACAGAATACGCCGTCGAGTATTGCGTTTTCGGCATTCTCCATCACTATGAACTTTGACGAATAACGAGTTACTCCGTATACGTTCGAGTGTAAAAGGTTGCTACGCGTGGTGTAAGTGCCCCAGCTTACAAAATCGGATATTCCGCTCGGCGTGATTTTGACTATACATATGGCGTTCTGGAGTGAGCTTGTAACCGTTTGGTTTTTGCCTCCCAAACGTATTCCGACATTATATATTGCGCCCATCACTTTGCTTATGACGGAGTTTTCGCATCCTGCGCCAAAGTCTACGCCGTTATATACGCCCTCGAGATAGAGGTTCGTGCAATAGTTGCCGTTTCCGCTTGCGCGTACTATATAGTTATACTCGGGAAGAGTTTCCGCGGTATAAACCTTTTCAAAAAGATTTATTTGAGGGCAGGTAACACGTAAACCGGTAACGCCCGAATAGTCGCCGTCAAGCGTAATGAGAGCACGTGCGGTATCCGAATCGACGTCGTTTTTGCCGTAATAATTAAGTATCATCGTTCCGCGACAGTTGCCGAGTAAATCTCTGTTCACAACGGCGGATCCGCGCAGTTCGGTATTTGCGTAAACCGTTATCGGGTTTTCCATTCGATAATAGCCCGCCGGTAGATATACTATTCCGCCACCCGCGTCGCGCGCCGAATCGAGTGCGGATTGGATAGCTAAGGAACAATCGGTCTTACCTAATAGATCCGCGCCGTAATCGCTTACGTCATAGATGTTGCCCTTAACGTCGTGCGTTGCCGTACTTGTTTGAATATAGGTACCCTCTTCTGCCGTTTGAGTATCCCAATATATATTATGTCCCGCAATAGCGCCCGTCAGAGTCGAGCACGAGAATTGCATATGCCCGTCGGTTTGGGGAGAGTTGTTTATTACCGCATATTCGTCTGCGGAAACCGTTGTCTTATAAAATTGTATGCCCATATGTTCATACATTTGTTCGACATATATTCCGTAAACCGCGTCGGTAATCGACACGTTATAAAGGCTTCCGATAAACGACATACTGTAATCAGTAACGCGGTCGCCGTCGGTAAAGTATATTCCCGTATGATAACCTTCGAGTTCGATATCTCTTATTTCCTGCCACTCGAGGTCCCCGATTATCATTCCGACAGAGTGCGCTTTGGTATAAGAAACGATTTCTTCTCTTTGTGGCGCGTTATGAGCTTCATCCGAATTTGCCCATATGTCCGGGGTAAACTTTATCCCGCGGAAAGTGCCGACTTCGCTGGAATTGGTAAGATGAACACCCTCTCGGAGAATTGTTCCCGAGATGTTTTCGAGATGTAATTGCTCGTGTGTTATAGAGTTCTTTGTAGAGTGCTTTGTTATGGACGCGCATATGCCCTTATATGAATTTAAGAACGTTATGTTCTTTAATGTGAAAACGTTGTGCGCGTCGTCGACTATGCCTCCGGGTATTTCTACCGTGTATCCGTACGGCATAATGATATCGGCATATTGGTCGGGATAATAGAACGTTACGCCTATAAGCCCCGTCGAACCGTACATTCTTATGAGATTGACGTTTTCGCCTACATCGTCCTTAGTGGACTTAACGCCGGCTAAAATCACCGTACCGTAATCGCCGTTATAATCTTCGGGAGAAACATAGTCGCCGACAAGCGTTACGTACGGACGGAGGTTTATTCTTGCGCTTACCAAGTACTCGCCGGCGGGAAGATATACAGTTCCGCCACCCAACGCGTAACAATCGTCTATCGCGCTTTGGATTCCAATTGTAGAGGGACTCTTTCCCGTCTTATCAACAGCGTATCCGTTTTCTTGACTGCAAACGATATCCGCAACTTTTGCGTCTTTATTTATATACGTCACGGCAGGAACCTCCTTTCCGCTATTGTCCTCATCGTTGTTCGGCTGTTTTTCGCAAGCTACGAAAAGCATTGTGGCTACTATTAAAACTAATGCAACTACTACATATTTGACGTGTTTCATTGTCGTCTCCCGTTGTTTTTACGTATGATTATCGCACCCGCAACAATTACCGCGACGCACGCGACCGCCGCCGCCAAGACAAGATAAAACTCGGTGGTTAGCGGTTCGACTATGATGAGGCATACCACCGCAAGCACTAAGAGTATTATCGCAAGCTTTACAAAATATCCTAATTTGTCCATTGGGGTATCTCTCTGAGTTTATGGCATTTTACGCGCGTTCCGTCGTCGAAAGTAGTATACTCGGCTTTGTTTTTACATCTGTCGGTAGCATACGGGCACCTATCGTAAAACACGCAACCGACAGGACGATTTTCAAGCGACGTTACTTCCATCGACTTTATCGGTATCGGCTTTTCGTTCTTAGCAATCTTCGGGTCCGGTATAGGTACCGCCGACAATAACGCCTGTGTGTACGGATGTCGGGGATTTTTAAGTACGACGTCGACTTTACCGTATTCGACTATTTCGCCGAGGTACATTACGGCAATTCTTCCGTTCTTTGCTATATATTTCGCGGTGGCGAGATCGTGCGTGATATAAACGAACGATATTCCCAATTTTTCGTTAAGTTCGCACATCAGGTTGAGTATCGAAAGGCGCATCGAAACGTCTATCATCGAAACAGGCTCGTCTGCGACTATCAACTTGGGCTCCAAGGATATCGCCCTCGCCATCAATACGCGTTGCCTTTGTCCGCCCGACAGCATATGCGGATACTTTTGAAGATACAGTTCCGCGGGCGTCAATCCGACGGTCGCGAAAATATCCTTTATGCGTTTTTCGGCTTCGATATCCGAAATGTGCTTGTAGTGATGTTGTATCGGAGCAAGCATAGATTGATAAATCGTCTTAACCGGATTTAACGCCGCGTAGCTGTCCTGTTGTACAAATTGCACAAGCTCTCTCGTCTTGGTGAAGCCCGCAAGATTAAAACCGTATAAGTTCTTTCCTTCAAACAAGACTTCACCTTTGGTGGGTTTCAAAAGCCCTGTGATGATTTTTCCTATCGTGGTTTTTCCGCAACCCGATTCACCGACGACGGCGACAATCTCTCCTTTCTCTATTTGGAGATTGACGTCGCGCAAGACCTCTATGACCTTTGTCCCGCCGAGAAAACCCGCTTTCTTTTCGAAAGACATATCGAGATTTTTTATTTCTATAAGATTACTCATCGACTACCTCGCTACCGTCAAACAAAAAACACTTTATGCGATGTCCGTTTCCGAGCGTTACCGTCGGCGGTTCGCTTTCGGAACATTTAGGCATACATTTTTCGCACCGCGGGTGGAATCTGCACCCCGTAGGCATATTCATAAGATTCGGAGGATCGCCGGGGAGCGGTCTAAGCTCGGCGACGTTTCTGTTTATCGCGGGAGTGGAATTTATAAGCCCCCTCGTGTACGGATGATACATATTGGCAAACACTTCTTCGACCGTGCCGTACTCGGCTATCTGCCCGCCGTACATTACCGCCATATAATCAGCATATTTTGCGACTACCGCTATATCGTGAGTCAGCAGTAACATCGCTATGTTCATTTCGCGATTGACCTTTTGCAAAAGCTTGAATATAAAGTCCTGAGTTATAACGTCAAGCGCGGTGGTCGGCTCGTCGAGTATTATCAGTTTGGGATCCAAAAGTAGCGAAAAAGCTATCATAACGCGCTGTTTCATTCCGCCCGAAAGCTCGTGCGGATACGCGTTCATAACTCTTTCGGCGTCGAGATTTACAAATTCCAAAAGATATTTTATACGTGCCCTCGCTTCCTCTTTCGTGATTTTTCTGCGCTCGGATTTCGGCTTAAAATTCTCGTGAACGGTCATCGTTTCGTAAAACTGGTTAAAGATGTTTACAACGGGATTAAGTGAGCTTTGCGCGCCTTGGAAAACCATTGATATCTGCTCCCATCTGAACGCGTTGAGCTCGTCTTCGTTGAGTTTTGCGACATCCGTTATACCTCCGTCCGGACGCATATAAAGCACTTCGCCCTCAACTATCGAACCCGGCGACGATATGCAGTTGAGAAGCGCCGACGCTACCGTCGTTTTACCGCTACCCGATTCTCCGACGAGTGCGGTGATTTTGCCCGCGGGAATATCGAAGTCCACGCGGTCAACCGCACGTAACGCGAACTTGCGCATCTTGTATTCTATGGATATATTTTTGATTTCGATTATGTTTTCCATATCAGTTTATTCTAAGTCGAGGATTAAGTACGACGTCGAGTCCGTTTGCAAGGAGCGTTACTCCCGTTTGGAACAATACGATGAACAATACGGGCATGAGCCAGAAAAATATTGCGTTCGGGTTCATAATATATGCTTGCGAAGAATTGAGTATCGCGCCCCAGTTGGTGTGGTCGTACGCAACTACGCCGAGCATCATAATGCCGACAGACGCCGTTATCGCGTTACGCATAATCATTATAAAATTGACTACGACGTACGACGCTATATTGGGGAGCAATTCGTTAAATACTATGTGCGCCTTACTAAGATTCATGACCTTGCATATCGCAATAAAGTCCCTTTCCTTTATCGAGATAATCTGACTGCGCACCGCTCTACACAGCCCCGCCCACGAAAATGCCGACAAGATTAGAGAAAATACCCATACGTCCGTAATGGTCGTAACCTGCGCGAGAACAAGCATTATCGGGAATGTCGGAACCGTCATAAACAGGTTGGTTACGGTCATTATAATCTTATCGACAATACCACCCATAAGTCCGGAAACGATTCCCAAAACCACGCCTATGGTTACCGTAAACAGTCCTGTAAGGAAAGCGATAGCCAAAACCGACGAGGAGCCCGCGATAAGTCGGCGAAGGAGATCCCTGCCGAGTTCGTCCGTTCCGAGCGGGTGCTCGAGAGAGGGTTTACTAAGCATATTGTAAGGATCCGGCGTCGAGTCGTAAGGCAGTACCTTCGTCAATACTATCAGCATAAACAGGAAAAACAACATTATTATCATTCCCGCTGTCGCTTGTCTGTTTTCAAGCACCATTTTGAAGAAGTTACCTATACTCTTAACTGCCTTTTTAAGTGCTCTTTTGACGCTTTGCCATATTTGCTTTTTTTCTTTGGTTTGCACACTATCCGTCATCAGTCGTTCCTCCTGACCCGCGGGTCGACGAGCGGATATACGAGGTCCGCTATGAGATTCGCGATTATTATAATCACCGACGTGAAGAACAATATACCGACTACGACAAAATAATCTCTCGCGCCGATATACGTTGCAAGTTGCAATCCGAGCCCGGGATAAGAGAATATAGACTCGATGAGCGTTGAACCTCCGAATATCCCGGCAAACGAAATCGCTATTGACGTAACAAGCGGTAACATCGCGTTACGACGGATATATTTACGCACGATGATTTTATTGGGGATTCCCCTCGCTCTCGCCGCATTTACATAGTCCTCGCCGAGGACGGAAACAGCCGAGCCTCTCATCATCAACGCCCAAGACGCCGTTTGCACTATTACCATCGAAAGTATCGGTAATACCGAATGCCATAAGAGGTCTACGATTGCCGGGAGTCCGTTGTTGACGTCGCGCGCTCCGCTTAGCGGGAACCAACCGAGTAAACATCCGAAAACATAAAGGAATATAAGTCCCCAGAGATAATCGGGAACCGCACTCGATACTACAATATAAGAAGTCATCGCCGCGTCCTTGGCGCGCGTACGCTTCCACGCCATATTTGAGCCGAGGCTTATGCCGAGAATGAACGATATAACCAGCGCAAACGCCGAAATAAACAACGTATACGGCAAAAATTGCTTAATTACAGAGTTCGCGGTTACGTCCTTAATATATATCGACGTTCCGAGATTGCCGTGCGCCAGATTTTTGATGTAATTCCACAGTTGTACAAATACGTTCGCCTTAGGGTCGTAACCGAGTATTTCGACGGCGAGTTTGTACGCCTCGTCAAGCGAAATGCCCCTTTGTAAAACAAGTTGCTGAGCATATTGGTCGACAGAGTTCGTAGGCGTCAGCATAAGCACAAGGAACGTAAGCATCGTGGCAAATACGACGTTAAGAAGGGCGAACCCTATCTTTTGGAAAAAGTATCTGTTGCGATAGAAGAACTCCCCTATCGCAAGCAATACCTTTTTACTCGTGTCTTTGAATTTAGCAAATCTTTCCGACTTTTCCATTTTAATCCCTCGGGACTATTCTGCCGAGCGAGTACGCCGTCGCCTGTCCGAAATACAGGTTGAGATTCTGTATCGCTTGGTAATCGGGATCGTCATAGGTAAAAATCTTGGTTACGTTTCTGTCCGCGGAGAACAGCTCGGAGCAAGGAAGATTGCCTATTCTGTCAAGATTAAAGAAAGATCCCGTAACGTTGTTATAAAAGTTTACGCCGTAATTCTTCTCTGCAAAACCGACTGCGAGATCGGCGGTTACTTCTCTTAACTTACTTCCCGAATAAGTATATATCTTTTCGTAAGCGTCCCATGCGCGGAACGTTCCGCTTCCGTCAGCTTTGTTAAGAATCAACGAGTAATGTCCGTCGCTCTCGTTTACGGGAAGGTGCATCATCGCCGCGTCCATTTGCGAATACAAGTGCTTAAACGCACCGCCAGGGTGATTGCCCCAAGAATTGAGAGCTGTGAAATACAGCATAAAATCGTATTCCGAATCGGTTATGCGGGAGTTTGCGAGCAATGTCGTTGCGGACTCGGTGGATTTTAAGGTAACTTCTATACCGAATTTTCCGAGTAGCGACTGTACGGTCGTCGCTATCGAAGTCCAAGGATTGCCCTCGATATACCCGAGAGTAAGCGAAACTTTCTTGCCGTTTGAATCGTACCACGCGTCGCCGGATTTGCTCCAGCCCGCCTTTCTTAATAGCTCTTCTGCTTTTTGAGAGTCGTACGAGTAGTTTACGAGTTTGTCGTAATCGTCGGGATCAAGATATTTTTCAGCTTCGTAACTGCATATTCCGGACATCGAACCGTACGTAACTTCGGCATACGGGTTGGCGGTTGCGGTAATTAAATCTCTATCGAAAATGTATTGGAAAGCTTCCCTTACATAGTCGTTATCCCATATCGTCTTTTCAAGGTTGAAAAGTAGTCCCAACGTGCCTTGGTCGAGTATTTTATAGTGAACAAGAGAACCGTTTTGCGCGAGTATGCTCTCGAGAATAGTCTTCATCGGAGTACCGTCCGCATAGTCGATTTCGCCGGCAATCAACATTTGATTGGCGACGGCTCCCGTCGGCTGATAAGTTACTTCAATCCTATCGAATTCTACGGTATCGAGATAGTAGTTCTCGTTACGAACGAGTATCATCTGCGTTTCGGTATAGCTTTGAAGCTTATATGGTCCCGTCGCGGGATATTGTCCCGTAACTTCGTACGCACGATACGCCGTATAGATTTCGCCGAACTTGGTCGCGGCGTCGCCGTCCCAGTTTTTATCGAAATAAGATACGTTGCGCGAGGTCGAATTTACGGGGCAAGTTTCGAGGCTATCGGTAAGCGCCATTGCCCTATCGACAAAATCTTTGAATACGTGATACGGCACCGCTCCTATCTTGGTCGCTTGCGCAAGCAAAATGCTCTTCGCTTCGTCGCTCGGTTCGAGATAATCCTTCCACGTTATAACGAATGTCTTATCGTCAACCTCGGTAAGAGATTGCATATAACCCGTCGCTTCGTCGTGGTTTAAGTACCAACAGCCCATTATATCTTTGGATATTACGGGGTAACCGTCGTGCCAATATGCGTTATCGCGCAACTTGACGACGGTAGTGTTTCCGTCATGAGTGAAACTTTCGGCAAGGAGCATTACGATTTCGTCCGTCGTGCGTACATACTGCGCAAGCCCTTCGAGTCCGAATATGACAAACGGTCCCGCATCGGCTCCGCAATTATAATGAGTACCTATGCCGGTCTTTGTCCAACTACCGAAAATACGGAGAGTCTTTTCCGTATTAGTACCGTGTTCCGTGTCGTATCCGTCGTAACCCGTTTGGTTTGTCTGACACCCGAGAGTAAATAAAACAAGGCTCGACGCAATCAGTATGACGGCAATTACTTTAACTATACGCGAATGCTTTTTCATTGTGCCTCTTTTTGTTGCCCGAATTTATGACAACGTTATCATTTGTATTCATTATGACATACAATGACAACGTTGTCAATAGGCAAATCCCGAAAAATAGGCGGGAATGGGTAGTAGTTTAATAGGCTTACGAAAACACGTTAGCATATTTTTCTTATACAGAGAACGTTAGCGGATGCCTATTTTTAATTTTTCGGGATTTGCTTACACGCTCTCGACGGGCGCAAGCGAGGCTTGCGCCCGTTATACAATCCTTGCGGA
>CAYZOJ010000019.1:0-4444 GCA_964480195.1 uncultured Christensenellaceae bacterium
TGCTTCCGCTCCGATTTTTTCGCATTATAGGACTAAATATCCCACCGAGAGCTACACAATGCGCCTTCAATTTGCGATTGTATTAACATCTAAACGGCTGTATTTCGCTACACGGCTATAGTACTAACATCTTAACAATATACAGCAAAAGACGTCGCATATGCGACGTCTTTTGCTACTCAACGATAATATATTTCAGTTGATTGTTTAATTGGGATATTTGTCTTACTATGATTACTCGATACGTAAGGCGTCGACGACGTTCTTGTTGGCGGCGCTCGAGCTCGGGATAAGTCCGCTGATAACCGTCAGCGCTAAGCTTAGTACTATCAGCAAGCAAGCGTGCAACGGGTTAAGCACCAACAAGCTTGTTACGCCCGTTCCGTTTCCGATTAGGAAGTTGACAAACGGTACAAGAGCATATGCTATTCCTATACCGAGTACGCCTGAATATATGCCGAGTATGGCGGTTTCGGCGTTAAATACGCGGGATATGTCTTTCTTGCGCGCGCCAAGGCTCCTAAGTATACCGATTTCCCTCGTACGCTCGACTACAGAGTTACCCGTTATAATCGAAATCATTACCGAGGAAACTATCAAAGATATCGAAGCCATAGCTATCAATACGTACGACACGAGATCGACGATGACGCGCATATTGTGGATGAACATTTCGGATACATCGAAGTAGTTAATGTCGGCATCCTCCCATTCGTTTATGTAGTCGGTAATGTATCCCTTAGTTTCGAAGTTCGTGGGATAGACATTGAGATATACCGGGGTATCGTCAACGCCCATTGCTTTAAGAAGCTTTGAACGTTGTAAACCGTTGGTTACGAACGTAAACAATCCACCGGAATCTTTTAGACCATAGTCCTTACCTAAGCCCGTAGTGTTGGCTTGCAATACGCACTTTTGTGTTTTAGGATCTTCTTCGAGCAACGCAAGTTGTGCTTGCGCCATATCGGATTCGTGAGCGTTCTTTGTAACGTATTGTCCGAGTTCGGGAGTGAAGCAAAGAACGGTTCCGACGGGATTAATACCCGAAGTGGGCTTAGTACGCAATACGCCTACTACTTTAAGCGTCAAGTTGTTTTCGTTATTGAAGAGTTCTTCGTTCGCCTGTCTGTCGGCAAAAACATTTTCTTTAACTTCTTCGTAATAATCGTTGTTATGTACGAGTCTGAGCTCCTGTTCGAATATTTCGCTAAACGAAATGCTTTCTCTTAAAATGCCGTTACCATCTTCGTCAACAATCATTTTGCCGTCGGCATCTCTTTGATAAACATCGAAACCGAATAATTGAAGAGCTTCGACGTCTATTTGGTTATTGCCGTCTACGACGAGAACAAGCTCGTTTTTGGAAGTCGGATATCTGCCGTCGATTACATCATAATTTGCAGTCATAAAGCTTTCGTCGCCGACAAGCTGGTGCCAGTTTGTCGTCTGCATTCCGTTATCGCCGAGAACCTGCGTCGCGATGCTCATTACGTTGGTTGCTTCTCTCTTCAAATCGGCTTTTTGATATACGATATTTCCGTCTGCGTCTTTACCTTTATAAAGAATGTTCATCTCGACGCCGTAGAAGATATTGAGAGCTTTATACCAAGACGGATCCATATCTCTTAGATACTCGACAAATTCGGTGGAGATATCGTTTGTACCTACGGACTCTTGTATCGCGCTAAGCATTGCGCCCATACCGGCGGTCGTGTTTTGACTTCCTGTAGGCTTGATATATACTTCCTTATCGTCCGGGAATGTGTCGGGCGAAACGATGTCCGCGTAATTCGAGAACATATCCGTCATTACGGTATAGTCGATGGAATACTCGTATACGCTGACGGGAACCGTTGCAAGAATGGACGTCTGCATGGTGTCCATAAAGACGTTGACGCCGTTTGACATTGCAAGAACCAACGCCAAACTGATTATGCCGATACTTCCCGCAAACGAGGTAAGGAAGGTACGACGTTTTTTTGTCGTCAAGTTCTTAAACGACAGGCTGAATGCGGTCTTTGCTTTCATCGACGTTGCTTTGAACGGCGACTTCTTACCGCGCTTCGCGCCTTTAATCTTTTCGCTTATTCCGAGTTTGTTGAGAAGGCTTATATGCTTCTTTTCCTTGACTTCGCCGTCCGCGGTAACTTCGGACGAGTTATCCGCCGCCGTCTTTTCCTCGAAATCGTAAGGCATTGTGTCGTATTCGACTTGTCCGTCTTTGAGGCGCACGATACGGGTGCTGTACTCGTTGGCAAGCTCGTTATTGTGGGTTACCATTATTACGAGTCTGTCTTTGGCGACTTCTTTGAGGACTTCCATTACCTGTACGCTGAGTTCGCTGTCGAGTGCGCCCGTGGGTTCGTCCGCCAAAACAATCTTGGGGTTGTTTACCAGCGCGCGGGCAATAGCGACTCTCTGCATTTGTCCGCCACTCAACTGTGAAGGTTTCTTTTTGAGCTCTTCGCCGAGTCCTACTCTTTCGAGCGCTTCTTTTGCTCTCCTATTGCGTTCGGCTTTGTCAATGCCCGAAAGGCTCAATGCAAGCGCAACGTTTTCGAGTACAGTAAGGTGCGGTATAAGGTTGTAGCTTTGGAATACAAATCCTATGGTCGCATTACGATATGCGTCCCATTGTTCGGAACGGAATTCCTTGGTGGAAGTATCTCCGATGAGCAAATCGCCGGTCGTATATCTATCCAAACCGCCGATAATGTTGAGCATTGTCGACTTACCGCATCCCGATGCGCCTATTATCGAAACGAACTCGCTTTCTCTAAAAGCAAGCGATACGCCCCTCAACGCATTAACGCGGTACTCCCCCATGTCGTACGTCTTGGTTACGTTAACTAATCTAAGCATATCAGTATCTCCGTTTTTCTACGCCATTTTGTCGGCAAGCTTTTCTCCGCCGAGTATATGGACGTGCAAGTGTTTTACGGATTGACATCCGTTTTCGCCTTTGTTGGAAACAAGCCTGAATCCGCCTTCAAGTCCGAGCTCTTTTTCGAGAGTGCCGATTTTTCTTAGGCATTTACCTAAAATAACGGCGTCTTCTTCGGTCATTTCCGTGATGTCGGCATAGTGATTCTTGGGTATCATTAAATAATGTTTTGTTGCTTGCGGGTTTAAGTCGGCGATAATTATCATATCGTCGTCCTCATAAAATTTCTTCGAGGGTATCTCTCCCGCGACTATTTTGCAAAAAATACAGTTATTGTCTATCATATATTACAACTCCCGTTATACCGTCGAATAATCGTCCGGTAGGATTTATTATAGCATATTTCTCTTCCGTTTGTAAATAAACTCGCACATAAAATTGGCTGTACCCCTCGGCATAGCCGTTTCTTATGCGCTCAAATACCACTTTTTGCGGTACGGAAAGCATTTTTTCTATATAATTATTTCGTAAAATTTCCCTTTCCGCTTCGAGTCTTAAGCGTCTATCCTCTATTACGGACGGCGGTAACGGCTTCAATTTATAAGCGACGGTGCCCCCTCGCGGAGAAAACGGGAATATGTGTAAATCCGAAAATCCCACTTCTTTTACAAATTCAAGCGTGTTGGCAAACGCCTCTTCCGTTTCCGTCGGGTAACCGATTATTACGTCGGTGGTGATTGCTGCAAGCGGAAAATACGAGCGTATCAACTCGACTTTCTCTTTGTACTCGGCGGTGCCGTAATGGCGGTTCATATCCTTTAAAACGCCGTCGTCGCCGTTTTGGAGCGACAAATGAAACTGCGGACAAAATTCTTTAAGCCCGCGTAGCGCAGAAAGCAATTCTTCGTTTACGCCCTCGACGTAAAATGACCCGAGTCTGATTCTGACGTCTACGTCCGATATCTCGCGCATAAGTTCGGCTAAGCTCTCGCCCGTATCTAAGCCGTATTGCGCGAGGTTCACGCCCGTTATGACTATTTCCGGCGTGCTCTTTGCAAGCGCACGAATTTCTTTGGCACAGGCTTCTATCTTTCTCGAACGAGATCTTCCGCGTAAATACGGTATTATGCAATACGAACAAAAGTTGTTACAGCCGTCTTGTATTTTTACGTATGAGCGAGTTCGGTCGCCATCGGGAAGGTATTCGGGTTCCTCATATTCGGTCGGAAGCTCCGAAACGAAGTCGCCCGAGCACAGCTCGAATATCTTGTTTTTACCGCCCACTCCCGAAACGTAAGTTACTCCCTTTTCGATATAAAAAGTCGAGTTTTTCTGCGACGCGCACCCCGTTACGAAAATACGTGCGTCCGCGTTATACTTTCTTATTCGCGCTATGACCTGCCTCGACTTGCGCTCCGCCTCTGCGGTAACCGCACATGTGTTTATTACGTATACGTCCGCGTAGCCCAAGGTTTCGCTCGTTTCATAGCCCATTGCGCTAAGCCCCGACGCGATTACGTCGCATTCGTACTGATTGACTTTACAGCCTAAATTGAAAAC
>CAYZOJ010000019.1:4544-26722 GCA_964480195.1 uncultured Christensenellaceae bacterium
AAAGCTGATTCAAGACTCAACGCGGTATCCGTAATCTCCGCAAGACGCGCCCTTCCGCACTGCTTGGATGCGTCCAAAACAATGCTTTCAAGCCTATCCCTCGTTAACGGTTTGGAATTCGAACGCTCCGATTCGAACGGAATTATGCGCGTAACTCCGAGTTCGACGGCTTTTTGAGCTATAAAATCGCACTCTTTACAGCACGCTTGCACGAGTGTTATTTCGTGTCGAGGTTCGGCGTTATTATGTTCCGCGCGTTCAATCTCGGCAATGACTTCTCCGTCCGAAACGGAAACTATTTTAGCGTAATAGTCGTTGCCGTCGCCGGTACAGCATATGAGAGAATATCCAACCTTATGGCGGGTTACTTTGACGCAATGTAGGTACTCGCGCCCGCTGAGAGTTACGAAATTCCCGTCTTTTTCTCCGTAAAAACGTTTAAGCTCCATATGTGAATTTAATGCCGACCCACTCGCCCTCGGATATGCGCTCGACGACTTTATAGCCGTGAGCAGAATAACAGGCCACTAAATCTTCTTCTCTCGTGTCGAGTATGCCGGAACAAACGAGAGTTCCGCCGTCTACCGTTATTTTGCTTATATCGTCGACGATTTTTTCTAAAATATCCGCCGTTAGATTTGCAAGGACTATATCGTTTTTTCTTTCGCAAATCTCGGCTCCGCCACATGCGATTTCGACGTCGCCGACACCGTTAAACTCGGCGTTGTCGGACGCGCACCTTACGGCATCTCTATCTATATCGCACATAAATACGGATTTCGCCCCCGATTTTTTGGCTGCGATTCCGAGTATTCCGCTACCGGTGCCGACGTCTACAACGATTTTGCCGTTAAAGTCGACGTCCGACATCAGCCTTAGGCACAGCCTCGTGCTTTCGTGTTCGCCCGTTCCGAACGCCATCAACGGATTTATATAGACGATATCGTTCGCATTGCCGTGCTCGGGCTTTAGCCAATCGGGCATGACGGTATACTTTCCTGCCGTTATCGGCTTATAATACTTTTTCCAGTCGTTTTCCCAGTCGACGTCCTCGACGTCCGTTATCACCGGGTCGTACGCTCCCGAAAAAGGTTCTATTGCACGCAAAAGCTTGCCGAGTTCGGCAAGCTTTGCGCTAAGTTCGCTTTCTTCCACAAAACTGCTTACGGTAACGGGCTTGTTTGTATCGAGCAAGCCTTCGTCTACGTAATCCCAGCAGGTTTCGCCGTGTAATACGTCTTGTAAATCTTGCGGGTCGAGTATCTCAACTCCGTCCACGCCTATGCTCCAAAACGCGTCGGCTACGGCATCAGAACCTTTGGTAGTTGTGGTTACGGTTATCTTTTTGTACATCAATCGAGGTTCCTGATTTTTTTCTTGTATTTTTCGACTTCGTCGTAAGTGGCGTTTTTATCGACTTGCTCGAATGCCGTTCTGCATTCTCTGCGTTGTTTAAGTCCTATGTTCTTGGGAACGTCGACTTTTATGATGGCGATAATGTCGCCGTATACGTTGCGACGTAAATCCTTGACGCCCTTTCCCTTGATTTTAATGTTGGTATTGTTCTTTGTGCCCGCGGGTATTTCGATGGAAACGGGTTTATCTAAGGTAGGGATCTCGACGGTATCGCCGAATACCGCTTGCGTAAGCGTTATGGGCAACTCGAAAAAGAGGTCGTTGCCTTTGCGCGTAAACAGCGGATGAGGCTTAACGCGGAATACAAGTATCAAATTGCCGTTGGGTCCGCCGTTATACCCGGCGTTACCCTCGTTTTGCATATTGAGCATTTGTCCGTTGTCGACGCCTGCGGGAATGTTTACAGTTATCGTGCGTTGTTTGCGTACTCTACCCTTTCCTTTACAGTCGGGACAGGGTTCCATTATGATTTTACCCGTGCCTCCGCACATATCGCAAACACGTTCGGTCTGCATTACTCCGAGCATTGTACGTTGTTGAACGACTACTCTGCCACGTCCGCCACACTTGGTACACGTTTTTACGCTCGTACCGTCTTTGGCACCGGTGCCTTTGCAAGTCGGGCACTTTTCGACGCGACTATACGGTATTTCTTTCTTTACGCCGAAACAAGCCTCTTTGAACGTGAGGTTGACTTCTACTTCTATGTCGTCGCCACCGCGCGCCGCATTTGCGCTACGTCTACCGCCACCGCCCGAAAACGCGCTGAATATGTCGCTGAATATGTCGCCGAAACCGGCTCCGTCACCGAAACCGTCGCCGAACGGATTGAATCCGCCTCCGCCCATAGGTCCGTCTTCACTGCCGTATTGGTCGTATGCTGCTTTCTTCTGCGGGTCCGAAAGCACGTCGTAAGCGTGTTGAACTTCCTTGAATTTGTCTTCCGCTTCGGCTTTTTCCTTGTCGCTTGCCGTGGCGTATACGTCAGGATGATACTTCTTCGCCATACGACGATACGCGGACTTTATTTCGTCCGCGCTCGCGTTTTTGTCGACACCTAAAATGCCGTAGTAATCTTTTTGCTCCATTACTTTTCCTTAATTATTTTATGTCGTTAGGGTCTACGTTAATCGTGGTGCCGTCATCGCTTGTTCCGGTGGCGTCGCCTTCGCCGTTAGCCTGATTTTGTTGATAAAGCTTGGTGAATATCGGGTTGGTTACCTTGCCGAGTTCTTCGCCTATTGCCTTGACGGTATCGACGTCGTCGGCTTTTTCAAGCTTTTCTTTAGCTTCTTTTGCTGCGTTCGTCAACGCGGTCTTGTCTTCTTCCGTAAGTTTGTCGCCGGACTCGGAAACGGTCTTCTCGACAGCAAGTATGAGTTGCTCGGTCGTGTTCTTCATCTCGACGAGTTCTCTCTTCTTCTTGTCTTCCTCGGCATACTGCTCGGCTTCTTTTACAGCCTTGTCGATATCTGCTTCGGAAAGGTTGCTGGACGCGGTAATCGTGATGTTGGCGCTCTTGTTGGTGCCCTTATCGACAGCGGTTACGGAAACTATGCCGTTAGCGTCGATATCGAACGTAACCTCGATTTGAGGTACCCCGCGCATCGCCGGAGGGATACCCGTAAGCTCGAATCTTCCGAGGGTCTTGTTGTCGGCAGCCATGCTTCTTTCGCCTTGGAGGACGTGTACGTCGACGGAAGTTTGATTATCCGCGGCAGTAGAGAATATTTGAGATTTTCTGGTAGGAATCGTGGTGTTCCTGTCGATGAGCTTGGTGAATACACCGCCCATAGTTTCGATACCCAAGGACAACGGAGTTACGTCGAGAAGTAATACGTCTTTGACTTCGCCGGAAAGTACACCGCCCTGAATCGCAGCGCCTATCGCTACGCATTCGTCGGGGTTGATGCCTTTGTAGGGCTCTTTGCCGGTTACGTTACGTACAGCGTCTACGACTGCGGGGATACGAGTGGAACCGCCTACGAGAACGACTTTGTCTATATCGCTCATCTTGAGTTTGGCGTCGTCCATAGCCTTGCGCATAGGATCGAGGGTCGCTTTTACGAGATGTGCGGTCATATCGTCGAACTTAGCACGACTCAAGTCGAGGTCGATGTGGAGAGGTCCGTTGGGTCCTACGGTGATGAACGGCAAGTTGATGTTAACCTTGGTCATACCGCTGAGCTCGATCTTGGCTTTTTCTGCGGATTCCTTGATTCTTTGCATTGCCATTTTGTCGCCGGTAAGGTCGATACCTTCGTTCTTCTTGAATTCGGATACGATCCAATCCATTACGACTTTATCGAAATCGTCACCGCCGAGACGGGTGTTGCCGTTGGTCGCGAGAACTTCGAATACGCCGTCGCCGAGTTCGAGTATAGATACGTCGAACGTTCCGCCACCGAGGTCATAAATGAGAACTTTTTGGTTCTTTTCGCCTTTGTCAAGACCGTATGCGAGTGCCGCCGCGGTAGGCTCGTTGATTATACGGAGAACTTCGAGTCCTGCGATTTTGCCTGCGTCTTTGGTCGCCTGACGTTGGCTGTCGGAGAAGTACGCGGGAACGGTTATAACCGCTTGCGTTACCTTTTGTCCGATATACGATTCGGCGTCGTTTTTGAGCTTGGTAAGTATCATTGCGGATATCTCTTGGGGAGTATAGGACTTATCGTCGATTCTTACTTTGTAATCGGTGCCCATTTCTCTCTTGATGGACGCAACGGTCTTATCCGGGTTTACTACAGCCTGACGCTTTGCAAGCTGTCCGACCAAACGTTCGCCGTTCTTTGCAAATCCTACTACGGACGGAGTCGTACGATTGCCTTCCGCATTTGCTATAACCGTCGCTTCGCCGCCTTCCATAACGGCTACGCACGAGTTGGTTGTTCCAAGGTCTATACCTATGATTTTGGACATTGTTTTTATCTCCTTATTGCTTATCGTTTTATTATTTGGTGCGTTCGTTTTACCGTAACGCTTTGTTTTTTATTTAACCGGCTACCTTTACCATTGCGTAACGCAAAACCTTTCCGTTGCGCGTGTAGCCTTTTTGGAGAACTTCCACTACCTTTCCCGCGTTATCCGCGTCTTCAACCTGCATTACCGCATTGTGAAGATTCGGATCGAATTCGGCGCCTTGTGCTTCGATTTCCTTTACGCCGTACTTGGCAAATACATCGAGTATCATCTTTTTTATGAGCTCGACTCCTGCCTTTGACGCTTCGTCGGTTATCATCGCAAGCGCTCTGTCCACGCTATCGAGTATCGGAAGCATTGCGACTATCATCTCGCTACCGCCGTCCTGACGCGCCGTCTTGACGGCTTCCGCATTGCGCTTACGGAAATTGTCGAATTCCGCTTGCAAACGCTGTAACATATCTCTGTATTCGTCCGCTTTCGCCTGCGCCTCCGCTACGGGATCGCGTACTTCGACCGCTTGTTCGGAAGTTTCGTCCGTCGCTTCGCTTACTTGCTCGGCTACTTCGTCCGCTACTTCCGCTTGCTCTGTCGTTTCCGCGGTTTCGTTTTCGTCGATTCGTTTTTTGTTAGTCTTCGACATCGTTTTCTCCTTTTTTATTATCTACTATATTTCCTATCGTCTTGCTGATATACGAGAGTACCGACATTACTTTGGCATAATCCATACGCTCGGGTCCGATAACTCCCGCATGCCCTATCTCGGTACCGTTTACGGAGTATCTCGCTGTGATTATCGCGCATTTGTCCATGCCGGCGGTTTCTTCCTTGCCGATTTTTACGTTGAATTCGATGTCTTCGGACGCGTCTACCAACGCCGCAACCGCGCTCTTGTTGTCGATAACCGATAAAAAGTGCCTTGCGCTGTCGATGTCCGCTTCGGGATAGTCAAGCATCTTGCTCTCGCCTTCCATAAAGACGTCTTCTTCCGTCGTCGCCGCGAACGCTTTGAGTATCGCTATGACGTTATCGAATAACTCTCTGAATTCCCTGAGTTCCTTTTGAACGAGTACGTCCGAATCGCGTAAATCGCCAATCCTCTTGCCGGCGAATATCTTGTTGATAAGTAGCGACGCGCTCGAAACGAATTCTTCGTCTACGATATTGTTGTTTAAGGTTATCACTTTATCCTTAATAATTCCGGAATCCGTGATGATTATAACAAGTGCGCTGTGCTCGTCGAGTCCGACAAGCTTTATCTGCTTGATAAGCACCTTTTTGATGTTCTTGATAACTATAACCGACGTATAGTTGGTAACGTCGCTAATTACCTTGGCGGTGGTCTTGACGATGTCTTCTACCGCGTTGAACTTTGCAGAAAACGACGCGTCTATAAGATCGACGTCCCTTTTGCGGAGCGGGTGCTTGTCTACAAAATTTTCAACATAATACTTGTACGCTTTGGGAGTGGGCGTACGACCGGCGGAAGTGTGAGGCTGAATAAGATAGCCCATCTCTTCGAGAGCGGCAAGCTCCGAACGAATGGTGGCGGAACTTATAGAGGGGAAGTACTTGGACTGTATACCGCCCGACGATACGGGCTGTGCGTCGCGTATATACTCCTCTACGAGTGCTTTTAATATATTGCGTTTGCGTTCCGATAACTTATTCATTGTCTGCTCCCGTTGTTTGGCACTTGCTTGCGCCTTTTGTTAGCACTCGTATCTTTCGATTGCTAAACATATTATATGCGTAAGTATGCCTCTTGTCAATCGGTTTATACAAAAAAATCAAAAATTTTTTCTATTGTTCGTGTGTGCGCCTTGCGTGCGCGAAGTGCGCTACGCAAATGATAAAACAATTTACTTAAAACCGCGCCAGGCAAAAAATGTGGTTATGAAACAACTGGTTACGGTAAAAATTCGCGCGCCACCGCGCTTTCTAAAAGCATTTTGTCCTTAGCTATGAAAATTCTTCCGTCCGCCCGTTCGAGTACCGGCTCGAGTCTTTTGAGTGCTTCGGCATAAACGGATTCAAAATCTATTCGGAACTCCGCGTTTATCGCTTTGACGTCGATTCCGCCCGGCAATCTGAACCCGAGCATAATACGCTCGAACAACGCGGTATCGAAATCTATAACGCTAACCTCGGCACGATCTCGCCCGAAACGCTCGCCGGCGATGTATTTTTCTATACTATACGGATTATTGTATCTAAGGCTACCGATAAAGCCGTGTGCCGAGCACCCGACTCCGATATACTCTTCCCTATTCCAGTACTTCAAATTGTGTTTGCTTTCGTAACCCGGAATTGCAAAATTGCTGATTTCGTACCTTTTAAGCCCTAAGCTTTCCGCAATGCCGTAAACGGCATCGTACATATCGACGGTCAAATCGTCGTCGGGAAGAACTATCTCTCCGCGTTCGGCGCTCTTGTACATCGGAACGGTATCCGAAAGTTTTAGCATATACGCCGACAGGTGCTTAACCCGCGAACAAACCTCCTTTGTCGCATATATAACGTCGTCGACGGTTTGTCCCGGTAGTCCGAGCATTAAATCGGCAGATATATTATCAAAAGTACAACTCAATTCGTCGAGTTTTTTGAGAGCTTCCGTCGCGTTATGTCGTCTGCCTATCGCTCTGAGTACATCGTCGTTCAACGACTGCACGCCGAGGCTTATACGATTTATGCCCATCGAACGATACTCTTTTACATAATTACAAGAGCAAGGATTGGCTTCCATTGTAAATTCCTTGACGGCATTACCGAAATTCAAATAAACAGCTTCTACGATTTTTTCTATTAGAAACGGGGGTAGTACGCTCGGCGTACCGCCCCCGATATAAACGGTGTCTGCGGAAGTCGGATAGTTATCTCCGATTTCCTTGATTTCCTCCACTACCGAATTTACATATCTTTCCATCAATTCCGTATCCTTGGCAACGGAATAGAAGTCACAATATGTACATTTTGAATAGCAAAAAGGTATGTGTACGTATACGCCCTTAGTCGTCATCGTCGAATTTAAGAATAGACATAAAGGCTTCGGACGGGATTGCCACGCTACCGAATTGGCGCATACGCTTCTTGCCCTCTTTCTGCTTTTCGAGTAGCTTCTTCTTACGCGTGATGTCACCGCCGTAACACTTTGCAAGAACGTCTTTACGTAATGCCTTAACGGTTTCGCGCGCTATTATCTTCGAGCCGATTGCCGCCTGAATCGGTATTTCAAACATCTGACGAGGTATGACATCCTTTAGTCTTTCGGCAATCCTCCTACCTCTCGCATAGGCTTTGTCGCGGTGAACGATTAGCGACAACGCGTCGCAAGGCTCGCCGTTTAATAAGAAATCGAGTTTGACGAGATCGTCGGCGTTGTATCCGTCGAGCTCGTATTCGAGGCTTGCATAACCTCTCGTCCTCGATTTAAGAGCGTCGAAAAAGTCATAAATGATTTCGGCAAGCGGTATTTTATAGTCTATCTTCACTCTCGACGTGTCGAGATAAGTAAGCGTTACGAATACGCCCCGCTTTTCCTGACAGAGGTCCATAATGGATCCGACGTACTCGGGCGGTGTATATATGCTTGCCGATACTATCGGTTCCAAAATCTCTTCGATTTCCGCGGGGTTCGGAAGGTGCGACGGGTTGTCGACGTCGATGACTTCTCCGCTTAACTTCTTTACCTTATAGCTGACGCTCGGTGCGGTCGTTACGAGATCGAGGTCGAATTCGCGTTCCAAACGCTCCTCGATAACTTCCATATGCAAAAGTCCGAGGAAGCCCGCGCGGAATCCGTAACCGAGAGCACCCGACGTTTCGGGTTCGTACAAGAGAGCGGCGTCGTTAAGATTTAACTTATCCATCGCCTCGCGAAGGTCGTTATACTTGGAGCCGTCCGCCGGATATATTCCCGCAAAAACCATCGGCAATACTTTTTTGTAGCCTTTGAGCGGTTCAGGCGCGCTTCTCTCGACAGCCGTTATAGTGTCGCCGACAGCCGTGTCCTTGACGTTCTTTATGCTCGCCGCAATATAGCCGACGTCACCGGCACGTAAAACGTCTACCGCTTGCATATTCGGGGTGAAAATTCCGACTTCCGTGCAATCGAACTCTTTGCCGGTAGCCATCATTCTTATACGGTCACCCGCTTTTATCTCACCGTCAACAATCCTTACGTTGCAAATTGCGCCTTTGTAGTTGTCGTAAAGGCTATCGAATATCAACGCGCGAAGCGGTGCATCGGGATCTCCCGACGGGCAAGGCAGTTTTTCTATTACGGAATCGACTACTTCTTTTATGTTTATGCCTTCTTTTGCGCTTATTAACGGCGCGTCCGACGCGTCAAGACCGATTACGTCTTCGATTTCTTGTTTACAGCCGTCCGGATCCGCGGAAGCAAGGTCGATTTTATTGATGACCGGTATAATTTCGAGGTCGTTATCTATGGCAAGATAGGCGTTCGTAAGCGTCTGCGCTTCGACACCTTGCGTTGCGTCAACTATCAATATCGCGCCTTCGCATGCGGCAAGAGATCTCGACACTTCGTATGTAAAGTCGACGTGCCCGGGAGTATCTATAAGATTAAGCGTGTACTCTTCGCCGTTGTGCGTATACTTCATGGTTACCGGGGTAAGCTTTATGGTTATACCGCGCTCGCGCTCGATATCCATACTGTCCAAGAGCTGTTCTTTCATCTCCCGACGGCTTACCGTATCGGTTATCTCCATGATTCTATCGGCAAGAGTGCTCTTACCGTGATCTATATGCGCAACTATGCAAAAATTTCTGATTTTGCTCTGTCTTTCGTCCATTTGCGGATTTGATTATTTGTTTCTGCTTCTGTAATCGTCGATAGCGGCGTGTATGGCTTCTTCGGCAAGCACCGAACAATGTATCTTTTGCGGAGGAAGTCCGCCGAGATAATCGACGACGTCCGCGTTACGTATGGCAAGAGCTTCTTCTATTGTCTTGCCCTTAACCATTTCGGTCGCTACGGACGCGGTTGCTATCGCCGCGGCGCATCCGAAAGTCTTAAACTTGGCGTCGGTAATAATGCCGTCTTCTATTCTAAGAAAAATCTTCATTATATCTCCGCACGAAGCGTTGCCTATCGTGCCGACACAACTCGGATTTTCCATTTCGCCCGCATTTTTGGGGTCGGAAAATACTTCCAAAACTTTATCGTTATACATATGATCCTGTTCCTTTTTCCATATTAAACAAAGGTGAAATCGAGCGGAGTTTCTCCACCGATTTTTTTAACACTTCGAATGTGTAATCCATATCTTCTTCCGTTGTATCTCTGCCGAGGCTGAAGCGTATGGAGCTATGCGCAAGCTCTTCCGGGACACCCAACGCCAAAATGACGTGTGAGGGTTCGAGAGAGCCCGACGAGCAGGCTGAACCGCTACTTACGGCAATGCCTGCAAGATCTAAATTTATCAATATACTTTCACCCTCGATATACGCAAAACTGAGGTTCGCGTTATTGGGGAGCCTATGCTCGGTTCCGCCGTTTAGGTATACAAAAGGTATTTCTTTGAGTACCCTTTCTACGAATTTATCGCGAAGCGCAGAGATTCTTGCGTTGTTTGTGTCCCTATCGCGATTCGCTATTTCGAGCGCCTTTGCCATACCTACTATAAGCGGCGTATCCGTCGTACCCGCGCGTGCGCGACGCTCTTGATGACCGCCTGCGATGAGCCTATCGAGTTTGACGCCCGAACGAACGTACAAAACGCCGATGCCCTTGGGTCCGTGGAACTTGTGCGCGGACATCGAGAGCATATCTATATTAAGTTCCTCAACGTCGATTTTTTGAGAATCCATCGCCTGTACCGCATCGGTATGGAAATATATTCCCTCGTCGCGACAGAACTCGCCTATCTCTTTTATAGGTTGAATCGCGCCCATTTCGTTGTTCGCAAACATTACGGATACCAACAACGTGTCGTCGCGAACGGCTTTTTTGAGATCTTCGACACTCACTCTGCCGTCTTTGTCTACGGGTAAATACGTTACTTCGACACCCTCTTTCTGCACGAGATAATCGAGAGTTTCCATTATCGCGGGGTGCTCGATCGCCGTCGTGATTATGTGCTTGCTCTTTGCCTTAGACGCTCTGACGACGCCTTTGAGCGCCCAGTTGTCCGACTCACTTCCGCCGGACGTAAAATATATCTCGCTCGAACGAGCGTTTATTATACGTGCAATCGTTTCTCTCGACGCGTCTACCGCTTTGAGAGCCTCGCGCCCGTAGGTGTGGAGTGAACTCGGGTTACCGAATTGCTCCGTAAAATACGGCAACATCGCCTCGAACGCCTCTTTGTCGAGTGCTGTCGTCGCCGAATTGTCCAAATAAACTTTCTTCATATTTTGCCTTATATTTTGCCTTTACAGTATGTAGTCGTTTTGATATAGAGGATATTTCGCGGTCAATTCGCGTATGCGCGCGCCGGACCTCTCGACTGCCTCTTCTTTGTTTTTGATGATGTCGGCTATACACTCGCCGATAACGACCATTGCGTCCTCATCCATTCCGCGCGTGGTTACCGCGGGCGTGCCTATACGCAAACCGTTGGGGTCGAACGGACTCGCGTTATCGTTGGGTATGCTGTTTTTGTTTGCGGTAATGTTGGCGTCGTCAAGCATTCTTTCAAGCGCCTTGCCTCCGACTCCCGTACCTCTTAAATCGACAAGCATAAGATGATTGTCGGTTCCGTCCGAGAACAGCTTTATGCCGTTTGCTTTAAGCGTTTCGGCCAGTGCCTTTGCGTTTGCGACGACTCTCTTTTGATACTCTTTGAATTCGGGCGACAGTGCCTCTTTGAACGCAGCCGCTTTTGCAGCAATAATATGCATAAGCGGTCCGCCCTGAGTTCCCGGGAATACGACTTTGTCTATGCGCTTGGCGATGTCCCCATCGTTTGTGAGTATCATACCTCCGCGAGGTCCGCGCAACGTTTTGTGCGTGGTCGTCGTTACGACGTGGGCATACGGTATCGGACTCATATGAAGCCCGGTCGCGACAAGTCCCGCGATGTGCGCCATATCAACCATAAGGTAAGCTCCGACTTTATCCGCGATTTCACGGAAACGCTTAAAGTCGATTGCTCTCGGATACGCGCTCGCGCCCGCAACGATGAGTTTCACGTTGTTCTCGCGCGCTATGCGCTCGACTTCGGAATAATCTATGTAACCGTTTTCATCCACGCCGTACGAAACGAACTTATAGGTCTTTCCGCTGAAATTAACGGGACTGCCGTGCGTTAAGTGTCCGCCTGCGCCGAGGTCCATACCGAGAACGGTGTCGCCCTCGTTTATAAGAGCCTTATACGCCTGCATATTCGCACTGCTACCGGAATGGGGCTGAACGTTTGCGTATGCGACATCGAAAAGTTTCTTTGCGCGCTCGCGTGCAAGATCCTCTATTACGTCTACGTTTACGCAACCGCCGTAATATCTTTTGCCCGGATAGCCTTCTGCATATTTATTGGTCAAATGGGTGCCCGCAACCGTCATTACGGGCAACGAAACGAAGTTTTCGCTGGCAATGAGCTCAACGTTGTCGCGTTGACGGTTGAGCTCTTTTACCATCGCTTCGTAAAGTTCCGGATCGGAATTTTTAACGGGAATCAAATCTATCATATTATGCCTCCGTGTACTTGTTGAGAACCTCTTTTATCTGTTCTTCGGTCTTTACGCCGACACTCTTTTCGACAAGTTCGCCGTTTTTGAAGAACAGTAACGTCGGTATGCTGACGATTCCATAACGATCTGTCAAGTCTTCGTTTACGTCAACGTTGACTTTGGCTACGGCGTATTTGCCGTCGGCTTCCTCCGAGAGTTTTTCGACCGTCGGCATAAGCATTCTGCAAGGACCGCACCAGTTCGCCCAAAAGTCAGCCATTACAACCTTTTCGCTTGCGATAAGGTTATCGAATTCGGTTACGTCGTTAATGATAATTTCCATTTGAACCTCCTCGGGTATATCGTTTTTTGACCGTTTATAAATATGTAGTTTTACCGTTTAAATCAAGCGAATACGTTAGTCTTCGTTTTTAGCGTCAACTTTTATTGAAAGCTCGGTAAGTTGCTTGAGCTCGACTTCCGCGGGAGCGTCTTCCATAAGACCTACTGCCGACTGGTTCTTGGGGAACGCGATGACGTCTTTGATGTTATCGGTACCTGTTAACAGCATTACGAGTCTGTCAAGACCGAACGCAAGACCGCCGTGCGGGGGTACGCCGTAACGGAACGCTTCGACAAAGAATCCGAACCTTTCGTTGATGTCTTTATCGCTAAGTCCTATTCTCTCGAACATCTTCTTCTGTACGTCCCTCGAGTGGATTCTTATCGAACCGCCACCTGCTTCCTGTCCGTTGATTACGAGGTCATACGCCTTGGCTCTGACTTTAAGAGGCTTGGTGTCGATATATTTGAGGTCTTCCGTCATCGGGCTGGTGAAAGGATGGTGCATTGCGACCAAACGCTTTTCTTCCTCGTCGTACTCGTAGAGCGGGAACTCGGTTACCCACAAAATATCGTATACGCTTTCGTCGATAAGTCCGTGTTTCTTGGCTATCGCAAGTCTTAACGCGCCGAGTGCTCCGTAAACGGTCTTGTCTTTATCCGCAACAAAGAACAATATGTCGCCCGTTTCACCGCCCAACGCTTCGATTAACGCGGAAAACTGCTCGGGCTCGAAGAATTTTTGGATGGGTGAACTTATGCCTTCGGGCTTTATCGCGATGTATGCAAGTCCTTTGGCACCGTACTCGCGAACAACGTCTTGGTACGAGTCTATTTCCTTACGCGTCATGGACGCCATGCCTTTTGCGTTTATCGCACGTACGCTATATCCGCGCTTGGTGGCGTTTTGGAATACTCCGAATCCGCAACCCTTTACGAGTTTGGTTACGTTATGGAGTTCCAAACCGAAACGAGTGTCGGGCTTATCCGAGCCGTAACGGTCCATTGCGTCTTTCCACTTCATCTGTCTGAAATGGCGCGGGAGCTTGATTCCTTTAACCTCTTTGAAGATTTCACGTATAAGACCTTCCGCCATATACATTACGTCGGTGATTTTGTCGACGTAGCTCATCTCGATGTCGATTTGAGTGAACTCGGGCTGTCTGTTTGCGCGCAAGTCCTCGTCACGGAAACATCTCGCTATTTGATAATAACGGTCGAATCCCGATATCATAAGGAGTTGTTTGTAAAGCTGAGGCGATTGCGGTAACGCGTAAAACGAACCGGGATGTACTCTGCTCGGAACAAGATAGTCGCGGGCGCCTTCCGGAGTGGACTTGCCGAGGAAGGGCGTTTCGATATTGAGAAAACCGTGCTTAGACATATACTCGTTGGTTATCTCGGTTATCTTGGCTCTCGTCATAAGATAATTTTGGAGAGTGGGACGACGTAAATCGAGATAACGGTATTTGAGCCTCAAATTTTCGCCTACGCTCGCAAGCTCGGATACCGCAAACGGAGTGGTGTCCGCTTCCGATATTATACGGAGCTCGTCTACGATGACTTCTATTTCGCCCGTCGGCAACGACTTATTTATATTGCGCTCGCCTCTCGGTTGAACGGTACCGCTTACTGCGATGACGAACTCGTTGCGGATACGCGTCGATTTCTCGTACACTTCGGGATAATCGGACTGGACGAAACTCAACTGCAATATGCCCGTTCTGTCGCGTAAATCCACGAATTGGATGCTTCCTAAATTGCGGTACTTCGCGACAAAACCCATCGCCGTAACGTGCTTGCCGATATCGGTAGCGCGAAACTCACCGCACATCTTGGTTCTTTTCATGTTTGTAAGGAACTCTTCCATACTATTTCTTCAACTCCTTTGAGAGATTGTTTATCTTGACTCTCGATTCTTCTCCCGTACGCATATTCTTTAAGTTTACTTCACCTGCTTCGCGTTCTTCGGAGCCTATGACGGCGACGTATTCATATCCGCGTTTTCCCGCAAATTTCATCTGCGCTTTAAGACTGCGCGACATGAGATCCGTATCCGCGCAAACACCGTTTTTACGGAGCTCCGCGACCGTTGCGAACGCGACGTCGGCTTCGTCTTTGGAAAGAGGCGCGACGTACACAGTAGGTACTTCGGATTCCCCTACGCCTATGTTTAGGCTCTCGAGAACCATTATAAGACGTTCGATACCCATTCCGAAACCGACAGCCGGAGTGTGCTTTCCGCCGACCTGCTCGACAAGTCCGTTGTATCTTCCGCCTCCGCATACGGTGCCTTGCGCGCCGATGGAAGTCGATACGAATTCAAACACGGTTCTTGTATAGTAATCGAGTCCTCTGACTATATCTGGATTGACTTTATAGGGTATTCCGACAAGCGTCAAAAGGCGTTTGACTTCTTCGTGATGGTTACGACAATCGTCGCACAAATAGTCGAGTACGCGAGGCGCGCCTGCGGTTATCTTTTTGCACTTCTCCTCTTTGCAATCGAGAATACGCAAAGGATTCTTGTAAAGACGCTCTCTGCAAGTCGGGCACAGTTCCTGCTCGTAACTCTTGAGATACTCGCATAACGCCTTGTTGTATTCCTTTCTGCAAGTCGGGCAACCGATACTGTTGATGTTGAGTTCGAGTTCGGTTATGCCGAGTTTATCGAATAACGTTTTGGCGACTCCTATAACTTCGACGTCGGCATACGGCGAATCACTGCCGTAAAGCTCGATTCCGAATTGATGATGTTCGCGAAGTCTTCCCGCTTGCGGACGCTCATAACGGAATACGGGGGTGATATAGTACATCTTTATGGGTTGCGGAAGTTCCGAAAGACCGTTTTCGACATACGAACGCGCGACGCCCGCGGTACCCTCCGGTTTGAGGGTAATGCTTCTACCGCCTTTGTCTTCGAACGTATACATCTCTTTGTTGACTATATCGGTGGTATCGCCTACTCCGCGCAAAAACAGCTCGGTATGCTCGAATACGGGCGTTCTTATCTCGTTAAGTCCGTATTCTCTTGAGACTTGGCGCATAATGCCCTCGACGTAATGCCACTTGTAGCTCTCGAAAGGAGTTACGTCTTTTGTACCTTTGGGGATATTTATCATACAGTCCTCTACAGAATATATTTTTTGAGATTCATAAGTTTTGCGACATTGGGCATATGCTCGGTAACGTAGTTTTTGTCTATCACTACCTCGATGTCGTCATGTCCTCCGCACGCGTTGAAGCTGATATCTTCGAGCAACGCTTCCATTACGGTGTGAAGACGTCTTGCGCCGATGTTTTCGCTCGTTTCGTTTTCGATGAATGCAATCTTTGCAAGCTCGGCTATAGCTTCGTCCGTAAATTTGAGTTTTACGTTATCGACGCCGAGTAACGACGCGTATTGCATAATTATAGCGTTATCGGGTTCGCGGAGTATCTTGGTAAAGTCCTCTTCCGTCAAGCTTCTAAGCTCGACGATTACGGGGAATCTGCCTTGAAGTTCGGGTATAAGGTCGTTGACCTTTGCGATATGGAACGCGCCCGCCGCTATAAACAGTATAAAGTCGGTGCGAATGTTGCCGTACTTGGTGTTTACCGTGCAACCTTCGACTATCGGCAAAATATCTCTTTGTACGCCCTCACGCGATACGTCGGGTCCGTTGACGTTGCCCTTAGAGGCAATTTTGTCCATTTCGTCGATGAAGATTATACCGTCTTGTTCGGCTCTCTTGATACCCTCGGCGTTAATCGCGTCGTCGTCGATAAGCTTGGACGCCTCCTCTCGAGTTAAAAATTCGTACGCCTCTTTGACTGTTATCTTGCGTTTTTTGGTCTGCTTGGGCATAAACCTACCCAGCATATCGCCGATGTTAATATCGTTTCCGCCGATATTACCTATCTGTAGCGAAGGTTGCGAAACGGGGAGTTCCATTTCGATGGTGATGTTGTCGAGTTTGCCGGAATTGAGTTCCTCGGCAAGCACTTTACGAATTTCCTCGTCCGAAAGCTCGGGATGATTCTTTTTGCGCGCGGGGAACAGTCCGTCAACTAGTTTCTTTTCCGCGACTGCTTTCGCCTTGGGTTCGCACTCGGCTATCTTCTCTTCTTTAACAAGTCTTATCGCGACTTCGACAAGGTCCCTTATCATCGACTCTACGTCTCTTCCGACGTATCCCACTTCGGTAAACTTGGTGGCTTCGACTTTGACGAACGGGGCTTTGACGAGTTTTGCAAGTCTTCTCGCGATTTCGGTCTTACCTACGCCGGTAGGTCCTTTCATTATGATGTTTTTAGGAGTGATTTCGTCCCTGATCGCGGGAGGAAGTTGCGAACGACGGTATCTGTTACGGAGTGCGACGGCAACCGCTTTTTTGGCGTCGTCCTGTCCGATAATGTATCTGTCGAGTTCGGATACTATTTGTTTGGGGGTAAGTTCGGGTATTGCCATACGTTCCTCCTATACGGTTTCTACCGTTACGTGATGATTGGTGAATACGCAAAGATCGCCTGCAATCTTCATAGCTTTTTCCGCTATCGTTTTGGCGTCGAGATCGGTGTTTTCAATAAGAGCTCTCGCCGCGCTTAACGCATAATTGCCACCGCTTCCTATTGCGCATACTCCGCTTTCCGGCTCAATGACTTCACCGGTACCGGATACTATAAGTAAATTGTCTTTATCCGCGGTTATAAGCATCGCTTCGAGCTTGCGCGCTTTATCCATACGCCAGAGTTCGGCAAGTTCGACGGCGGCACGCGTAAGATTTCCGCTGAATTTTTGGAGCATTTCTTCAAACTTCTCGCTTAAAGCAAACGCGTCGCTTACGGATCCCGCAAAACCCACGATGACTTTATCGTCGTATATTCTTTTTACTTTTACGGCGTTACCTTTGAAAATAACGCTTTCGCCCATTGTTACTTGTCCGTCGCCGGCAACGGCGGTTACTCCGTCGCGTTTAACGGCGCATATAGTCGTGCCTCTGAATTCCGGCATGCTACACCTCCTGAATGTTGTCTAAATATGCGCGAAGATCTCTTAACGACCTCTCCGCGTATGCCGACTTTTTGTCGGATTTTTTTACTTTTCCGTCAAGTTCCGGAAGAAGTGCGAAACTGACGTGCATAGGTTGGAAGTTCGACTTGCAGTTCGCAACGTACCTTTGTAAACTTCCGATAACCGTCGTTTCCGGGAGCGTAAGTTGCTCCTTTCCGCTAAGCCTACGCGCTACATTTATACCTGCAAGCATTCCGCTCATCGCGCTCTCGACATAGCCCTCGACACCCGTAATCTGTCCCGCAAAATACACACTCGGCTCAGCTCTTAACGCGAAATGCTCGTCGAGTACCGCAGGACTGTTTATGTAAGTATTGCGGTGCATTACTCCGTACCTCACGAATTCCGCGTTTTTGAGTGCGGGTATCATCGAAAACACCCTCTTTTGCTCGGGGAACGTCAGGTTCGTTTGGAAACCGACCAGATTTACGAGTTTGTCGTAATTGTCTTCCTTGCGAAGCTGTACCACCGCATAGAATTTGTTGCCGTCCGCGTCTTTTATTCCGACGGGGCGCAACGGTCCGAACCTCAACGCGTCGTATCCGCGTTTTGCCATGACTTCTACGGGCATACAACCCTCGAATATCTCCCTCTTTTCAAAAGATTTGAGCACTACGGTATTCGCCGTTACGAGTGCGTTATAGAACTCGTCGTACTCCTCTTTCGTCATCGGACAGTTGAGATAGTCGTCGCTTCCTTTATTGTACCTCGCCGACCAGAACGAACGCTCTTTATCGACGGAATCAAGCTCGATTATCGGCGCTACGGCATCGTAAAAATACAGCTTGTCCGCACCCGTCATCTCCGTTATGCGTCTTGCGAGTTTGTCTGAAGTCAGCGGACCTGTCGCCACGACCGTGTTCGCGCCGATATCGGTAACCTCTTCTCTTATAAGCCTGAAACCTTTATACGACGTTAAAACGGACTCGATTTCACGAGAAAACTCATCTCTGTCTACGGCAAGCGCTCCGCCCGCAGGCACTCTCGACCGCTCCGCACATTCCAAAACTACCGACCCGAAAAGGCTCATTTCTTGTTTTAAGAGCCCTTGCGATGTCGCTCTGTCCTCGCTTTTAAGGCTGTTGGAACATACAAGCTCGGCAAGTCCATCCGTTTTGTGTATGGGTGTTTTTACTACGGGGCGCATCTCGTACATATCGACCTCGTATCCCCTCTTTAAGAGCTGATACGCGGTTTCGGTTCCGGCAAGACCGCCTCCGATGACTTTAATCTTCATTTTATTCCTTGGGCGTTACTATCGTGTTGCACGCTCTGTCTATGCAAACGTACTTTTTGCCATCGTCGTCTTTGACAACGCGCATAGGTCTACCGCAGGTGGGGCAGAGTATCGGCGCCGGAATATCCCATGACATAAATTTGCACTCGGGATAATTCGAGCAACCGTAAAAGACTTTGCCCGTCTTGCTGTAACGCTTGGATATGTCGCCACCACATATCGGGCACTTGCCGACGGACTCGACGATGTTTTTGACGTTTTTGCACTCGGGGTAATTGGGACAGGCAAGGAACTTGCCGTAACGACCCTCTTTTATTACCATTCTCGCTCCGCACTTTTCGCAGATAACGTCGCTTATCTCTTCGGGAAGAGGTGCGCGCTTCTTGCCGTTGTAGCTCGCCTTTTTGAGTTCTTCTTCAAACGACGGATAGAAATCTTCGATTATCTTTTGCCATTCCGCACCGTGTTCGACGAGGTCAAGCTTGCCTTCCATTTCTGCCGTAAAGTGTATATCTACGATGTTTTGGAACCAGTTCTCCATAAATTCGGTAACCGTTTCGCCGAGAGGCGTCGGCTTGAAGAGCTTTTGCTCTTTGACGACATACTCCCTCTTGGTAAGAACGGATATGACCGTCGCGTATGTGGACGGACGTCCGATACCGTTTTCTTCCATAGCTTTGATGAGAGTTGCTTCGGAATAGCGCGGTTGGGGCTTGGTGAATTTTTGCTCGGTCTTGATTCCCTTTAAGCTGAGCTTTTCGCCCTCGTTCAAATCGGGAAGGGTGGATTCGGAAGAGGATTCTTCGTCGTCCCCGCTCTTTTCTGTTTCGTAAACGGCGGTGTATCCCTTAAAGACAAGCGCCTTTCCGCTGACCTTGAAGCCGTAATCTTCCGTGCTCGAAGTACGCGCGCTCAAACGAACTGTCATAGTATTGTAAGTGGCGTCCGTCATCTGACTTGCAAGATATCTGTAATAGATAAGTTTATAAAGTCTATAAAGATTGCGGGGAAGTTTGTCTTCGAGGCTTTCCGGCGTTCTTTCGAGAGATACCGGACGTATGGCTTCGTGAGCGTCTTGTACGTTCTGACCTTTGGCTGTATATATATTAGGTTTTACGGGCGCGTACGCGGGACCGAATTTTTCTTTTATATACGATATCGTCGCCGCCTGCATATCGGAAGAAATTCTTACGGAGTCGGTTCTGATATACGTTACGAGTGCGGTATGACCTTCTCCCGGAAGCTCGACGCCTTCGTATAATTGCTGTGCTATCTGCATTATCTGCGGGGAGCTCAGTCCGAGTTTTTGAGAGCCGTCCTGCTGTAACGTGCTCGTCGTGAACGGAGCCGCCGGACGAGAACGGGATACGCCTTTTTTGACTTTATCGACGCTCCAATCCGCAACTTCGAGTTTAGCAACGACTTCTTTTACCGATTCTTCGTTTTCAAGTTTGATTTTTACGCCGTTTCTATCGGCAAGAGAGCTCTTAATTATCGGTCCGCGAGTGCCTACTTTAATGACGTTTGCAAAAACGTTCCAGTATTCTTGCGGTACGAACGCGTTGATTTCGCGCTCTCTGTCCACTATCATCTTTAACGCGGCGGACTGCACTCTTCCGCCCGAAAGACCGCTCTTTATTTTGCGGGAAAGTATAGGGCTTACCTTATAACCTACGAGTCTGTCGAGTACGCGACGAGCTTGTTGCGCGTCTACAAGGTTCATATTGATTTCTCTCGGTTGCTGTATGGCTTTTTGTACGGCTTTTGCCGTAATTTCGTTAAACTCGATACGGTTCTTTTGTCCGTTCAAGTCAAGTGTGTTGGCAAGGTGCCAACTTATCGCTTCGCCTTCTCTATCCGGGTCGGTTGCAAGGTAGGTAAATTCGCTTTCCTTTACCTCTTTTTTCATACGCTTGATGAGTTCTTTCTTCTTGGCGTCGGCAACTACGTACTCGGGTTTGAACCTGTTTTCAACATCTATACCGAGCGTCTTTTGCGGTAAATCGCAAATGTGCCCGCCGGAAGCCATTACTCTGTAATCGCGTCCGAGATATTTCTGTATGGTTTTTGCCTTGGAAGGCGACTCCACTATTACTAATTTCATTTTACACTCCGTAGTAATTGTTATCTAATTTTTTGACGAGCCCTACAAGCTCCATTCTTACCAACAAGGCGTTGAGATCGCTTACTCCGAGCCCCGTCAGTTCTATGAGGTCATCGAAATGCATTTCGCTATATGTGAGCGCTTCGATGATTTTTTCTTCCATAAAATCAAGTTGCATTGCGGACGCTCTGCGCTCGGGTGTGTGACTTATGCCCATTGCGTCTGCGATGTCGTCGGGCGAAAGCACGATTGCGCCCTGACACGTTTTTAGTAGACGATTACAGCCCGCTCCCCTCGGTGAGTTCAACGCGGAAGGTATGACGAACAAATCTCTGTTCTGCCTTAACGCATAGTCCGCGGTTATCAGCGAACCGCTCTTTTCTCCGGCTTCCGTTACCAATACTCCCTGCGACAACCCGCTTATTATGCGGTTACGCTCGGGGAAATTGTATGCAAGCGCCGGCGTGCCCGGTAAAAACTCCGTTATTACCAAACCTTCTTCGCATATACGCTTAAAGAGTTCGGCGTGCTCCTTAGGGAATAAAACATCTATGCCCGTTCCGAGAACGGCTATCGTCTTTCCGCCGTTGTCAAGAGCCGTTTTGTGTGCTATTCCGTCTACGCCTCGCGCCATACCGCTGACTATTGTCAACGAACACTTGGAAAGGACTTCGACGAATTTCTGTGTGTAATCTCTACCGTATCTCGACGGTTCACGCGCGCCGACTACTCCGAGGCAACGCGTTTTAAGTAAACCGATATCTCCCTTGTAATACAGTATCGACGGATATGTATAGATATTACGGAGAGTTTCGGGATACTCGGGATCGTGACTCGATATCGCGCCGTAACCATTGCGTTCGAGCGTTGCAATCATATCGTCTATCGGCTTGAAATCGGGCGCCGACATCGTTATACGATTGTATGCCGCTTCCCCTACAAGCTTGCGAACGGCTTCTTTGCGGGCAAGCGGAGCTCTTACGAATTCCGATATGCCGATTTTCTCGTCGATTGCGTTTATCTTGGCAGAGTCTATGCGCAACGCATTTTGCATCCACATTATCTCGCGTGTAATTCCGTTAATTTTCATCCCCGGGCTCCTTACTCTTGAATTGTATTGCTTCCGCAACGTCGTTCGCGCTTATCGCGTCTCTTCCCGCAAGGTCTGCTATCGTCCTCGCGACTTTGAGTATGCGCGTTACGCTTCTTGCGCTAAGACTGTGTGCTTTGAACGCGAATTTAAGTAATTCTTCGCTCTTTTCGTCAAGCGCACAATAACGATTGATGAGTTCGTTGTTCATCTCCGCGTTGCAGTGTATTCCTCTGCCCTCGAATCGTGCACGCTGAACGCCCCTCGCCTTTTCGACACGCTCTTTGACGGTCGCGCTGTCTTCTTCTTCGCTTTTTGCGCGGAGTTCGTCATACTCGACGCCTCCGACGGTAACGTATAAATCTATTCTGTCCAATAACGG
>CAYZOJ010000020.1:0-26705 GCA_964480195.1 uncultured Christensenellaceae bacterium
GCGCCGTTGGCGCGAATATAAGATTATCTCTTATTATCCTTTTTTCTCGATGTAAATACTATCGCCGTGTAGCGAAATACAGCCGTGCAGATGTTAATACTGAAGTTTATTATAGGCGTATTGTGGAGCTCTCGGTGAGATATTTAGTCCTATAATGCGAAAAAATCGGAGCGGAAGCTGTACAAAGGTACGCGGGCGGAGATTTGGGCGCCCGTAAGGGCTTAACAAGCCCTTTATTTCGCATTAGAGGGCTGAAGAGCACAGCGAGAGCGTGTTATAAAACATAAATCCCGAAAACGTTAAAACAAGCAATCCGCTAATGTACTTTATTGAAGAAAAAATAGGTTACCGAGCTAACGATAACCTATTTAAGTTCAATCATTTCTTGCTTGTTTTCGGGATTTATGTTTTATAAATAAACGGATAACAGGCTTTAGAACTTTGGGGCATTCAATACATAATATTTTCATATATCTCCGTTGGGACAATATATGCGCGTGCTTTTGTTTTGGTTACTCCCCTCTTATCGCTTTGATTGTGGATACGGGGTCGGGTGAACGGAATACCGCGGAACCCGCTACGAGAACGCTTACTCCGGCGGAACGGATTTCTTCTGCATTCTTTTCGGAAACACCGCCGTCGATTTCAATCGGTATGTCTATGTTATGCTCTGTCATATAGTTTACCGCTTCGCGTACCTTGTCGAGAGTTTCGGGAATGAATTTCTGTCCGCCGAGTCCCGCGTATACGCTCATTATAAGCAACATATCCGAGTGTTCCAAAAGGTTTGCGTAATCGGCAAACGGAACGTTAGGATTAAGTGCTATCCCGCATTTGACGCCTGCACTGCGTATTTCTTTCAGTGTGCCCAGAGGGTCTTTGCTCGCTTCGGGGTGGAATGTAATTATATTCGCGCCCGCTTCCGCAAACGCTTTGACGTACCTCTCCGGCTCGGTTATCATCAAATGTACGTCGAGAGGCTTCACCGCGCCCTTTTTGATTGCTTTTATCATCGGCATTCCGAACGTGATGTTTTTGACGTATACGCCGTCCATTACGTCGCAATGTATGAGGTCCGCGCCCCACTCTTCGATTGAACGCACGCTTAGCGCCATGTTTGCAAAATCGCCGGCAAGTATTGACGGCGCAACGAGTGTTTTAGTCATATAGCTTTCTCCTGTACTCCTTGAGTTCTTGATAAATCGTCAGATATCGTTCGTATCTGCTCTTGGCTATTTCTCCGTCCGCAACGGCTTTCTTTACCGCACATTCGGGTTCGTCCGTATGCGTGCATCCGCGGTATTTGCAATCATCCTGATACCTTAGAAAATCCGCATAGTAATATATTAGTTCTTCGGGTTTGATGTCCGTTATCGTAAGCATACTGAACCCGCACGTATCCACTATATATCCGCCGAGTGCGGGATATATCTCAACGTGTCTTGTGGTGTTCTTACCGCGCTTTATCTTTTTGGAAAGCCCGTCTGTTTTGAGATTGAGATCGAGTATCGCGTTCAGTAAGCTCGTCTTACCGACCGCGCTTTGACCTGCAAAACAAACCGTCTTGCCCTCAACGGTTTTGGCGAGATTATCAAATCCCGTTTTACGCTCCGCGGAAACCGAAATGCACTCCATATAATCTTTATACGGCGCAAACAGCGCGTCGATTTCGCCCTCTTCCGCAAGGTCGCTCTTGTTATAACATAACACCGGACGAATGCCCTCGGCATAACAGTTGACTATTATTTTGTCCACAAGCAACATATCGGGCTCGGGAACCTTGGCTACGACGATTATGCAGGTATCGACGTTTGCGACAAACGGGCGAATCAGAGAATTTTTGCGAGGCAACATCTCCGTTATCACCGCGGTTCCGCGCTCGAAAGCGTATCTCACGTTGTCACCGACATAGAGTTCGCCGTTAAGCCTAAGCTTTCCGCGCGCGGTGGCAACGGCGGTTTTACCGTCTTCGGTTGCGATTTCGTACCTATTCGATACGATTTTGGTTATTCTGCCATAGCCTCCTCTAATCGCCATCGTGCGCCTCCGTACGCTTTTTCTCGGCGTCCTTTTCCGCAAGATATTTTACCCTTAACTGTCCGCATGCACCCTCTATATCGTTTCCCATACTGCGTCGTAATGTTACCGATACTCCGTTTTTCTCGAGTACAGCAATAAAATCGGCGATAAAATCTTTTTTAACGCCTCTGAGTCCCCTCTCGCGTACATAGTTAAGATTTATAAGATTTACGTGACAGGACAAGCCTTTGAGAAGTGCGGAAAGTTCTTCGGCACTTTCCTTGTCTGAATTTTTGCCCTCTACCATCGCATATTCGAAAATGACCCGTCTGTGCGTTTTGTTAAAATAGTATCGCGCAGAATTCATTACCTCTTTTATCGGGTACTTGTTGTTTATCGGAAGTAGCTCCGAACGCTTTTCGTCAGTCGGAGCGTGCAACGAAATCGTCAGCGTAACAGTTATTCCGCTGTCGGCAAGATCTCTGATTTTGTTCGCAAGACCGGACGTCGACAACGACACGTTGCGCGGACTGATATTTATGCCTCTCTCGTCGGTAAGCAAATGCAAAAAACGCATAACTTCGTCGTAATTGTCGAGAGGCTCTCCGCTTCCCATTAACACGACGTTCGTTACGGCTCTTTTGTCGGGAGTGCCTCCGTGCAGTCTGTTTACGCACAGCACCTGTCCCAAAATTTCGCCCGCCGTAAGATTGCGTACGAGTCCGTTAAGCCCGCTTGCGCAAAACTTGCAACCCATTCGGCAACCTACTTGCGTAGATACGCATAAGGTGTTACCGTAATTGTGAGGCATAAATACGCCTTCTATGATGTTGCCGTCGCGCAACGCATAAAGATACTTTTCCGTGCCATCCGCCCCTCTTAACGTTTCGATTATTTCAAGCGACGTCGCGTAATAGTCTTTTTCGACACTCTCTATAAGCTTTCGCGGAAGATTGGTGGCTTCGGAATAATCCTTGAATCGCACCGCCAAATCATAGAGTTGCGTCGCTCTGAATTTGGGCGCGCCGTACGACGCGACAACAGCAGTTAAATCCTCTAAACTAAGGTCTTGCAAGCTTTTTTTCATAAACGCTTTAACCTCGCTATGTAAAATCCGTCGGTTTCCGAAGACGGGTACAACGACGTTTCCGCAACCGAATTTTCGGCTTCGTCAAACGTAAAATCGGTATGATTTTTTAGAAAACCTCTTACGACGTCGCCGTTTTCCGCAGGGATTACCGTGCACGTCGAATACAAGAGAATACCGCCTTTTTTGACGTACCTGCTTGCCGTTTCCAAAATAGCGGATTGTTCCTTTGAAAGCGAATCGAAATCGGTGGCTTTTACCCTAAGCGCTATGTCCGGACGCTTGCCCAGCACTCCGAGTCCCGAACAAGGTGCGTCCACCGTTACGATATCGAATTTATTATCCCACTCCTCACGATAAACTTTGGCGTCGTTTTGCTTGAGAGTGAGCCTTACGCCCATTCTGCGCGCATACGCCGAAACGAGATTGAGCCTCTTTGCATACAAGTCGCAAGCGGTAACGCTCGCGCCGAGTTCGGCAGAGTATACGGCTTTACCGCCGGGTGCCGAACATAAATCGAGGAGTTCTTTACCTTTGACGTCGCCGAGAGCTTGAACCGCCATCATCGACGACGGGGATTGCACGGTAAGTTTACCGCTTTCCGAAAGCGCGCTTACGGCGTCGTCGAGTTTAACAAAATATCCGCCTACCTTACTTTTAACTGCGGTAGGCACTTGGGATAAGAAAAGTTTATGGGAATATCCGGTCCTTAGTCTTAAATGTTCGCCCGCATAATGCTCGGGGCGCAAGACCTTTTTTGCGTTATCTTTAAGGTCTTTCTCTATCCTTTTTATAACGTCGTACGGGAGGTTGTAGTCGGCTTCCGCCCTCGCGGGAGTCCCCTTTTGGGGTAAAGTGAAATTACCCGTTGCGACCTTCTTTAACACGGCGTTAACAAAACCTTTGAGTTCCCTTTTTCCTATAGCTTCCGTCAAATCGACAGATGCGTTGACTATGGCGTAATTCGGTATCTCAAGATACAAAATACCGTATATTGCTTGGGCAAGCACAACTTTAATCGCGGGCTTTACGCTATGCGCGAGAGATTTAATAATCGCGTCGATTTTATAGAAGTGCTCTACCGTTCCGTACGCTATTTTGGTAACGACGGCTTTATCCGGGTCTTGTCCTATATCCTTAAGAGCTATATTGAGATACGCGCCCTTACGCAGAACGTCCGATAAGATATCGTAGCTCTTTTTTAATAAAGTCGCGTCCACTATTCGAGTACCGTCCCGATTTCTATGCGTCTGCCGAGATTGTACGCGCCGACGCTCATCGCTTTACCGCCCTCGCCCTGCACAGTAACGAACGCAAGATACGTGTTCTCTCCGCAAGCGACGACAAAACGCTCTTTTTTGTTTTCGACGACCTCGCCCGCCTTTCCTACCGTTTCGGACTCGGTTACCTCGCTTTTAAGAACCTTTAATATGCCATAGGGCGTTTTGCAATACGTTGACGGGAATCCGTAAAACGCGCGTACTCTGTTGTGAAGTTCTGTCGCGGTAAGCGTGAAATCCATCTTACCGTCCTCTTTTTGGAGTTTCTTACAAAACGTTGCTTTACTATGGTCTTGAGGTATACTCTCGGCGGTGCCGTTTTGGATTTTATCGAGTGCTTCGACGCAAGCCGTTGCGGAAAGCTCCGCCAACGCGTTAAAGCAATACTCCGAGTTTTCGTCGCCCGTCAGAGGCACCGAACGCGAAAGGATAATATCTCCCGCGTCAAGCTCGTATACGGTGTGCATAATAGTCGTGCCGATTTCATTGTCCCCGTTAAGGAGCGCCATCTGTATCGGCGACGAACCGCGGTACTTAGGAAGTAGCGACGCGTGAGTATTGATGACTCCGTGCGGGCATATCGAAAGTATCTCCCTCGAAAGTATTTGACCGTATGCGGAAGTAACCATTATGTCGGCGTTAAGCGCGCGCATATCATCGACGCCCTCTCTGCTTATTCTTTCGTATTGATAAAGCGGAATGCTCTTTTCGATAGCAAACCTCTTGACAGGAGAAAGAATAACTCTGCCGTTACGTCCGTTGACTTTATCCGGTTGCGCCACTATGCCGACAACCTCGTGGGAAGACTCATATATCGCACGCAACACCGTAAGTGAAAAGTCGCCCGTTCCTAAAAATATGACTTTCATCTCTACCTCAATACTTTGTCTATGAACAATATGCCGTCCAAGTGGTCGCACTCGTGGCATATTATGCGCGCCGTCCAGCCCTCCGCATCCATAACGTGAGGAGCTCCGTTCCTATCTAAATAATTAACGGTAAGATACATCGGACGTTTGACCTTTCCGTTCTTGCTCGAGTCTACGGAAAGACAGCCCTCGGGTCCTATTTGAGAGCCTCTCGCGTTTGAAATCACCGGGTTTATCATCTCCGTTAAATCACCGGGTTCGGGTTCGACTATGATTACTCTCCTGCCTATACCGACCTGAGGTCCCGCAAGTCCGACGCCGTCGGATTTATGTAGCGTTTCCGCCATGTCGTCGAGGAGCGTATGCAAACGCTCGTTAAACTCGGTTACTTCGCGCGCCCTGCGCCTGAGTACAGGCTCGCCTTCTTGAAAAATGTTCCTTATTGCCATATTGCTCCTTGCTACAGCATTTGTTGCGGATTGATTTCCGTAAACACGCTGACTTTATCCGTATTCGCGTTATTTGCCACTTCGTATATGACGGGCATAAGGTCGTCCGCACTGTCGTTATCTATCCATATTACTATTTGGTAGCGATAAAACGACCTTAATTTCTTTAACGGCGCTTGCATCTTTTGAAGATTGCTCATACCGCTTGCATGCTTTTTTATGTCCGCCAAAATGCTTGTCAGCCTATTGGCTTGCGCTCGCGCCTCTTCTTCGTACTCGGAAAGCACGAGTATACGCACAATCTTGGTAAACGGCGGATACTTGGTTAGCTCCCGAGTGTTTATTTCTTTTTTGTAAAAACCTTCGTAATCGTATTTCTTGGCAAAACCGTACACGTAATGCCGAGGACTATACGTTTGCATTACCACGCGTCCCGGTTTGTTTTCTCTTCCCGCGCGCCCGGCAACCTGCGTGATAAGTTGGAATGTGCGCTCCGCCGAACGGTAGTCGGAATAGTAAAGCGCAAGATCCGCGTCTATTATTCCCACTAAAGTAACGTTCTTGAAGTCGTGTCCCTTGGCTATCATCTGCGTGCCGACAAGTACGTCGGCGTCTCCTTTTCCGAACGACGTAAGTATCTTTAAGTAAGCGTCTTTTGTGGTGGTCGTGTCGTTATCCATACGGAGAACGCGCGCGGACGGGAAAATACGCTTAACTTCGCTTTCTATTTTTTCGGTACCCGTTTTGCCTTCTTTGATATCCTCATTACCGCATATCGGGCATTTGGTTATCGCACGATACCTCGCACCACAATAATGGCACCTTAAAGTATTGTCCTCTTTGTGATAGGTAAGACTTACCTCGCAGTTAGGACACTTAGGAACGAATCCGCATTCGCGACAACGCAAAAACGAGGCGTATCCGCGCCTGTTCAAGAACAACATCGCTTGGTTGCCGTCTTGGAGCGTCTGCTCGAGTGCCGAGATAAGTCTTGCGGAAAAAATTCCGGTATTTCCGCGTTTGATTTCTTCGCGCATATCGACGGTTTCGAGTTCGGGAAGTTCCTTTTTGTTCACTCTGTTTTTGAGAGTTACAAGTTTATATTCGCCGATTACCGCATTGTGATATGTTTCGAGAGCCGGCGTTGCACTGCCGAGAACGAGTTTTGCGCTGTTGTATGCGCGTCTGAACTCGGCAACTTCCGATGTAAAATATCTCGGATTGCTTTCGGAAACATAACTCGAATCGTGCTCTTCGTCGATTATTATTAGTCCGACGTTTTTTATGGGAGCGAATACCGCAGAACGCGCGCCTAAAGCTACAGTCGCCTCGCCGAGAAGGAGTCTTCGCCACTCGTCGTAACGCTCTCCGTCCGAAAGTCCGCTATGTAAAACGCCTACTTTATCGCCGAACCTCGCGCGGAACAGTCCGAGCATTTGCGGTGTAAGCGATATTTCCGGCACAAGCATAATTGCTGTTTTGCCCTCTTCGAGAGTGCGGTCAATGAGGTGCATATAAACTTCAGTTTTACCGCTACCCGTTACGCCGTGCACAAGGTATGTGCCGGGAGCGCCGTCGGATATCGCTTCGACTGCAGTGCGCTGTTCGTCCGTAAGAATTATGTCTTTATGCTCCGAAACCAAACTCGACGGCGTTCTGTTTTTTTCGACGCTCATACGAGTAAGCACGCCTCTTTCCAAAAGCGCCTTTACCGCGCTCGGCGAAAATTCGGCATTGATTTCACTCTCCACCGCGCTACCGACTTCCCATAGCCTCTCGATTATCGCGCGTTGAGCTTTTGCGGTCGAGCGCACTCCCTCGAGAGCGGATTCCAAGGTATACTTTTCGCTATTAAAGTAAAGATAATTGCAAGTTTGTACCTTTACTCTGCCACCGCGGAGCTTTGCGGGTATAAAAAGCCTAAGGCAATCTATAAACCTTAGATTGCTCTTGGACATATGTCGCGCAAGTTCGACCATCTCGGGAAGTATCACGGGATAATCGTCAAGCTTCATTATGATGTCTTTGATGTCGTGATGGGTATCGGCGTGCTCTTTTTTGCCTATGACAAAACCTTCGACCTGTCGTCTGCCGAACGGGACCAAAACCCGATAGCCTACGTCAACGTCGAAGGGAGCGTGATAATCGAAAACCTTGTCGATTTCCGAATTGCTGATATCAACAATCACTTCGTAAAACATCTTAATATAATATCGTATCCAAAATTACGTCCGCTAAAGCGGATTTGGGCATTTTTTCGAGAGCGGTCATCGCACCGTCGGAAGTAATGAGAGTAGCGATATTGGTATCCGTATCGAACCCCGCGCCCTCGGCGGTAACGTCGTTTGCAACAATCATATCTGCATTCTTTGCGCGCAACTTCTTTAACGCGTTGGGAATGAGATCGTCGGTTTCCGCCGCGAACACGACAAGTTTTTTATCGCATTTCTTCTCGCCAACTTCCTTGGCGATATCCGGATTTTTGACAAGCTCTAAGGTTAGCGTTTCCGATTTTATCTTGGACGGCGAATAATTCTTGACCCTATAATCCGCGGGCGCTCCGCTCATAATTATAACGTCGGAACGGGAAAGATTTGCAATAACGGCGTTGCGCATGTCTTCCGTTGTGGTAACGCGCACGACCTCTACGCCCTTGGGAATATCCGCGGTTACGCTACCGCAAACGTATATTACCTTTCCTCCGCGCGCCGTGCACGCCTCGGCAATAGACGCGCCCATTTTGCCCGAAGAACGGTTGGTTATATACCTTACTCCGTCTACGGGTTCGCGCGTGGCTCCTGCCGTAATCAACACGGTTTTGCCTCTATAATCGGGATTTGGGGTAAGATCTTGGTCGATACGGGATACTATTTCGACGGGTTCGCTCATTTTGCCTATGCCGACGTCCCCGCAAGCAAGTCTGCCGTCTACGGGACCTATAAACTTGTATCCGCGCTCTTTGAGAATAGCGATATTGCGTTCGACTACCGGGTTCAAGTACATACCCGTATTCATCGCGGGACAAATATAAACGGGTGCTTTTGTAGCCATAACGGTGGTCGTAAGCATATCGTCGGCAATGCCTTCGGCAAGTTTGCCGATGACGTTTGCCGTACACGGTGCAATCAAAAACGCCGTCGCAAGACGGGCGTAACTGATATGTTCGACTTCGAACTCGCGCTCTTTATCGAAAGTTTCGGTGACGACTTTGTTCTTTGAAAGCGTTTCAAACGTCAGAGGCGTTACGAACTCCGTCGCGTTTTTGGTCATAACGACGCGCACGTCGTAACCGAGCTTTACAAGCCTCGACGTGATTTCGCACGACTTATAAGCGGCAATGCCTCCCGTTACGCCGAGAATTATCGTCTTCTTCATTACTTGTTGACGACAATCTTTATTTCGTCATCGTAGATTTCTTTAGCCGCGTAAGATACCGCTTTAAGTCCGGATTTTTCAAGCTCGGAATTTTCCATATCGGTGAGTTCCTTAGCGCGCTTGGTGATGCCTATTACGAGTGCGTAACGGCAAGGTGCCTTTTGAATAAGTTTGTCAATGGGCGGATCGATCATCATAACGATTGTTCTCCTATATAATGTTTTATTGTTTTTGTGTTATTCGAGGTTTTGAACTTGCTCTCTGACCATTTCGATTTGGTTTTTGAGGAGTAACGCAAGTCGAGTGATTTCTATATCGTTGCACTTACTGCAAATGGTATTGGTTTCGCGGTTGGCTTCCTGTGTGAGGTTGTCGAGAGATTTGCCGACGTGAGCGTCTTCCGCGATAATTTCGTAATAATGCGCGATGTGCGCGCGAAGTCTTGTGATTTCTTCGTCGATATTGGTTCTGTCAACAAAAAACGCGACTTCGGACAGTAGCTTGGACTCGTCCGGTTCCACACCGTCGAGAGCTTCTTTTATCCTTGCGGAAAGGTCGGTTCTGAATTTTTCGACAACGACGGGTACCCTTTCGGATATTTTGTCGACAATCTCCGAAATCGTAACGAGTTTGAGTTTGATGTCCTCGATAAGCTTTTCACCTTCACTCAAACGCATTACAAGCAAGGCGTCAAGCGCTTTGCGCGTGGCTTCTTTGATTAAAGCCGTGAGCTGTTCCTCGTTATCCTCGGCGGGAATGGGCTTAATCATCTCGGGGACTTTGAGAAGAGCCGCTGCCGTAAGGTCGTTTTGAACGCCCATTTCTTCAAGCTTCGCACCCATATTCTTGTAAACCTCGGCAAGGTCCGAATTGAGTTCGAAACCGCACGCCACGCGAGAGTCTTCGTAGTTAAGGTAGATATCCGCGTGTCCGCGATGAAGTTCGTGCTTTAACATCGCACGAATCTCGTTTTCCGCGAATATGAAGTTGCGCGGTAGTTTGAACAGCATATCCAGAAATCTGTGATTTACCGTTTTGATTTCTATTACGACTTTGATACCGTCGTTTTCGGCAATGCCCTTGCCGTATCCGGTCATACTGTAGTGCATCGTTCCTCCGTGTAAAAAAAATAGTAACGGTCATCGACCATTACTATTTTACCACGCGTGCGCGTTCTGTAAAGCACTTTGCTTAAAATAATCCCGAGTTATCCACAATTTTCAAAAATTCTTTTTCGTCGATTATTTTGATACCGAGTTTTTCTGCCTTTTGAAGCTTGCTTCCCGCAGATTCGCCCGCGATTACGAGGTTGACGTTCTTGGAAACCGTGTCCGACGTCGTTCCGCCGAGAGCTCTGATAATCTCTTGCGCCTTTCCGCGCTTATACGTCGACAATGTGCCCGTCAATACTACGTTGTAACCGCTGAACGGTCCCTCGGGAAGAGGCTCTTCTGTTTTGAACTCGATTCCGCACTCCATAAGCCTTTGAATTAACGCGGAGTTTTGGGGGTCTCTGAAATAGTTGACTACGTTTTCCGCCATAACGTCGCCGAAATCGTCTATCTCGATAATCTCGTCTTTGGTAGCCGTTCTTAACGCCTCTAAAGATCCGAATTTGGCGGTCAGTTCCTTGGACGCCTTTTTGCCGATCGCGGGAATGCCCAGCGCGAATACAAAACGCGAAAGCTCCGTCTTTTTGGATTTTTCGATACTCTCCAAAAGATTGTTTGCCTTTTTATCCTTGAAACCGTCAAGGGATTTGAGGTCCTCGAGAGTGAGCTTATAAAGCTTGTCAGGGGAATCGACGTGAAGGTAATTATATAACTGCTCGGCTGTTTTTTCCGAGAATCCGTCGATATCCATACATGCTTTGTCCGCATAATGGTCAAGTACCGATATTATGCGAGGCGCGCACGTTTCCTTGTTCGTGCAATAGTAAAACGCGCCTTCGGCTTTTACCGGCGCACCGCACGCGGGACACACCTCGGGAGGTAAAATTTCGGCACTTTCGGAAGTGTGTTCGTATACGCCCATAATCTCGGGAATAACGTCGTTGCTACGTCTTATCAACACCCTCGAACCTATCTTAATACCCTTTCTTTGGATATCCGAATAGTTGTTTAAGGTTGCCCGTTTGACGGTAACGCCCATCAAGTCGACGGGGTCAAGCACTGCAAGAGGATTGAGCTTGGACGTGCGCGATACCTGCCATATGACATCTCTTAAAACGGTAGTCGTTTCTATCGCTTTGAACTTATACGCAAGCGCCCATTTGGGGAATTTTTCGGTATATCCAAGTTCGGCTCTAATCGCGACGTCGTTTACTTTGATGACGGCTCCGTCTATCAAAAAGTCGAGATCGTCGCGCGTTTCCTCTATGTGAGCAAGGGATTTTTCAAGCGCGGATATGTCTCTTATTATCTCGAACTGCTCTCCGACAAGAAAACCGTTGTCGATTATGAATTTGCGCATATCCGCTTGGGTATTAAACTCTATACCCTCTCTGTAACCTATGTTGTATGCGAAAAAGTCGAGTTTGCGCTTTGCCGTTTCCTTGGGGTCGAGATTGCGTATGGCTCCCGCTACCGCGTTACGAGGGTTTTTAAGAGGCACTTCGGCAGTTTTGTTGTACTCGTCGAATGCCGAAAAACGCATTATGCCCTCGCCCTGAATTTCGATAAGTCCTTTATATTTTATGGTGAGCGGAACCGTGCGTATCGTCTTTATCTGTTCGGTTACGTCCTCGCCTACTTCGCCGTCCCCGCGCGTGGCGCCTCTTATGAGTTTTCCGTCGTCGTAAGTAAGGGATATAGTCAAACCGTCGAACTTGTGCTCGAGAGTCATATCGGGCAAATACCCGAGTTCCTTTTTTACACGACCGAAAAAGCCCTCTACTTCCTCTATGCTCTTGGCTTTGTCGAGAGAATAAAGTCGCGCCTTATGCGTATACGGTTTGAAGCCTTTGAGAGGCTCTCCGCCTACTCTCAACGTGGGCGAATCGGGCAAACGGAAGACAAGCTCCTTTTCAAGCGCGACAAGTTCGTCGTAAAGTTTGTCGTACTCCACGTCCGAAACCGTCGGATCGTCCAAAACGTAATATTCGTAGGCGTATTTGTTGAGCAAATCTACAAGCTCACGCATTCTTTCCATATCGACCTCTATTTTACAAGTTTTAACGGCGCCAACGCCAAAATAAACTTCTTGGTTCCGAGTTTAGGGAACGCAACCGTCGCCGTGGTGTCTTTGCCCGAACCGAGCACTACGAGTATCGTGCCCTCGCCGTACGTCGGATGTACGACTTTTGCGCCTCCTATAAATCCGCTGATGTCCTTTGTCTGCGGTGCGGGCGCGACCGGTTTTATCTCTTTATGCGGTCTTGTCGCGGGACCGGTGCGTATCCTCGAAACGTCGGACTCCTCCCCTCCCCAAAACGAGGGGCGACCGCCTCTGCCTTCCAAATACGCCTTGCGCTCGCCGTATAAAGAATAAGCGTTTTCTTTGGTCTTGCCCTTGGCTTCGTCGATAAAGCGGGACGGCATACTCTCCATTACGTGATTGAAACGGAAACGCTTTTGCGCACAAGAAATGTACAGTCTTTCTTTTGCGCGAGTAATCGCCACGTACATTATGCGACGCTCTTCTTCGATATCACCGCCGTTGATACTTCGGGCTGTCGGGAAAATCTCCTCTTCGCATCCGACTATGAATACGACGGGGAATTCGAGTCCCTTGACCGCGTGCATCGTCGCAAGCGTGATTTTATCGGGATCGGTAAGCTCGTCTTTGCTCTCCGTTACGAGCGTCATCGTTTGCAAAAACTCTCCGAGTCCCGCATTGGGGTGCTTGGAATGATATTCTTTGACATAGTTTACGAACTCGTTTATGTTTTCCCAACGAGTGAAATCCTCTTCCTTGCCCGTTGACGCGTACGCAAGTTCGAAACCGACGCGCTCTACGAGATATACGACAAACTCGTCAAGCGGTAAATTCGAGTTCGCGACAAGATCGCTGACAAGGGAACGGAATCCCTCGACCTTTTTGACGACACCGTTGCCGAGAGCTCCCGTATGCTTATCGAGTTCCAAAAGTATGTCGAATACGGGGACCTCGTTGGTCCTTGCGCACTGCTCGAGTTTTTCGACCGTCGCATCGCCGATACCGCGCGCCGGGAAGTTGATTATGCGCGATACCGCCTCGTTGTCGCGAGTGTTTGCGACCATTCGCATGTACGCGACGACGTCCTGAATTTCTTTACGCTCGAAAAACTTGAATCCGCCTATAACCCTATATCCGAGGCTTGCGGTATTGAGTTTGTTTTCAAAAATGCGGGTTAGCGAGTTGGCTCTTACTAAGATTGCAAAATCGCTCTTACGGTATCCGTTATAGCGTATTAGGGAGCCTATTTGATTGATTACCCATTCGGCTTCGTTATGATCGTTCCACGCTGTGTAGTATTCGACTCTAACTCCGCCTTTGCGCTCGGTGAACAGTTCTTTCTCGTGACGCGACTTGTTGTTCTTGATGACGTTGTTGGCTGTTTTAAGTATCGGCTCGGTGGAACGATAGTTTTGCATAAGCCTATGAACCTTTACCGTTTCGCCGGGGAAGTCGCGCTCGAAGTTCAATATGTTTTCGACTTTTGCTCCGCGCCAGCCGTATATACTTTGGTCGTCGTCGCCTACGACAAACAAGTTGCCCCATTTGCCTTGGAGTATCTTGACGATTTCGTATTGCACCTTGTTCGTATCCTGAAACTCGTCGACGTGTATGTATCTAAAACGGTTTTGATAGTAGTTGCGCGCTTCTTCGGAATTTTCGAGTAAGAATTTGAGCTTATGCAAAAGATCGTCAAAATCCATTGCGTTGGCTTGTTTTAATAATTCCTCGTACCTTTCGAAAAGACGACGTATGTCCTCGGCTTCCTCGAGCGTTCCGTTGATTTCGGCAAAATATTCGTCGGGGTCCATTCCGTCGTTTTTGGCTTTGGAAATATGGCTTCTGCCGTTTTCTTTAAGCGGTGTGCCGTCAAGATGGAGTTCCCTCAGTGCCTTGTTTATAACTCTTCCGCTGTCGGACTCGTCGTAAATGCTGAAGTTTTTGTCGTAACCTATCTCCTCGCCGAAACGACGAAGTATGCTCGCCGCAAGCGAGTGGAAAGTCGATACCCATACTCCGTGCTCTTCGCCGAGAAGTACGTTAAGACGATTGCGCATTTCGGCGGTAGCTTTGTTGGTAAAAGTTATCGCCAGAATGTTTCTGCCGTATACGCCCTTTTCTTGCACGAGATACGCAACTCTGTGCGTGAGTACGCGCGTCTTGCCCGAACCCGCACCGGCAAGGACAAGTACCTTGCCTTCCGTATCGCAAACTATTTCTTTTTGTACGTCGTTAAGATTGTCTAAAATGTTCATATTATGCTATTCCACTTGTATCCGAAATATTTTTCAAACAGCGATATCGCGTAAGTATCGGTCATACCCGCGATATAATCCGATATGTACGTTTCGGGCTTGGTCGAACACCGTCTGTACAGCTCGGGGATTTCGTAAGGATGAGTGTACAAATAGTCGAAAAGTTCAGTAAGCCATTTTTTTGCAAGCTCTTCTTCCCTCGTCGCGTGCTCCGAAAAATATATCTCGTCGAACATAAATTTGCGTAAATCGTTCATTACCGCTTCAACTTCTCGGGACATTCCGACAAAAGAATTTCCGTAAGACGTTTGTATGACGTCTGTTACGAGTGTGTTGATCTTTGCGCGCTTGCCGACGCCGAGAACGGTTTCGACGCTCGAAGGGATGTCTTCTTCTTTTAGCATTCCCGCTCGAATCGCGTCGTCGATATCGTGATTGAGATAGGCAATCCTATCTGCATAACTCACAACCTTTCCTTCAAGCGTCGCGGGGCTTCCGTGCGACTTATGCTCTAAAATTCCGTTGCGGACTTCGTAAGTAAGATTAAGTCCTTTGCCGTCGTTTTCGAGAACGTCTACCACTCTTAAACTTTCCTCGTTATGCTTAAAGCCACCGCTTAAACTATCGAGAACCCTTTCTCCGATGTGCCCGAAAGGCGTATGCCCGATGTCGTGCCCGAACGCTATTGCCTCGGCTAAATCCTCGTTGAGTCTTAACGCACGCGCTATGGTTCTTGCTATCTGCATAACCTCGAGCGTATGCGTCATACGCGTACGGAAGTGGTCGCTCGACGGAGCAATAAAAACTTGCGTTTTATGTTTAAGGCGTCTAAAAGACTTGCTGTGTATTATTCTGTCGCGGTCGCGTTGAAACTCGGTGCGTAACGGACAAGGCGGTTCCTCGACGGTCCTACCCCTTGTCGCATCCGACAAGCAAGCGTACGGCGATAAATACAGCTTTTCTATTTCGAGATACTTATCCTTCATACTCCTAAAAAAAGCCGTCCGATACTTTAAGCCCGGACGGCAAACATTTTTCCGACTTCCCGGTTATTTAATTATATATTTATAATTAACCGTTGTCAAGCGGAGGCTCTTTGCTCGTTTTTCCCTCCGGATACATTTTTTGAGTAAGACACCTATAACTATAATCGAATTGCGCCTTGGTTATAGCTCCGGTTTTAAGAAACTTACGCATAAGTTCGACTTGTTTAATATACAGTTCGTCTTTTGCGCGGGTGGCGTCGTCTTCCATTATTTATCATCTCCGTTATCGTCCGTCGTGCCCGAATTGCCCTCGGATTTTGTATCCTTGGATACCTTTTTAAGCCTTTTGCCGTCCACATAGAAATATTGAGTGGCTTTTAGAACAGCAGTTCCCGCAACCAAGCATACAGCCCATTCGATTATGCCGTTAATCCCTACAAGCGCCCATACTATGGTAAAGAAATCGTTGCCGTAAACCGCGAATTCTTGACTCGAACCGAAACACAGGTAGAACAATACCGAAAACAGTGCCGTATGTATCACCGCGCCCGAGAGCATTGTAATCGAATCAATGGCAAGTAGGTTGATTTTGGTCTTTTTGAGTCCCTCGAAAATCAATCCCGACAGCAATCCGAACAGTACGCGCGGAACTATGCACAATACCGTCGTAAGCCACGGATTTATATTAAAGAGCATAGTCCCGAATGCGCTTACTCCGAAACATTGCAAAAGGCTGGTAATACCGAATACCAGCCCCAAGCCTGCTCCCCACGCCGTGCCGAGCGCACATGCGCCGATTATGACGGGAATCATCATAAACGTTATTTCGACTACGCCTACTCGCAAATATCCTATCGGCGTAAATGCCATAAGAATGAGTATTGCGGTAAGTAGCGCAAACAGCACCGCTTTTTTTGTGTTAGTTTTTTTACGATAAGACATCTTTATCTCTTTTTCTTACGACGCTTTACTTCTTCCAGCTTTTCGAGGTATTCGAGCGCGGACTTTTCATCATAACCGAACGCCAAAAGATCGTTTAGGTCTATATCGTCCGATTCGTCCTCGTCTTCTTCCTCTTCTTCATCATCTTCGTCGTCGTCATCGTAATCTTCTTCCTCGTCGTCATCTTCGTCGTCACTAAATAACTCATTCAAATCGAGCTTTTTCATTGAAGACAACAGCGAGTCGAGAGATTGGTCCTCATCCTCGTCTTCGTCGTCCTCTTCTTCCTCATCATCTTCTTCATCTTCGTCTTCGTCATACTCGTCGTCATCGTCTTCTTCGTCGTCATCGGCGTCGATTCTCTTGAACAACTCCTCTAATGCGGACTTTGCGGAATCGTCGGACTTGTCCTCTTCCCAGCCGTCGCGCTCTTTGACGATTCTGAATATACTTTCCTCGTCCTCAGCCGTCAACGTGTTGAACAGCATTGTCGCTCCGCTACCCTCGTTTTGCTTGACGAGTATCGAGCTGTTTACCAGCGCACGCACGGAACTCAGCGCCTCGGCTCCGCTTTTCATAAGCACGGTACGCATCAAAACTCCGCGGTCAAAATCGTACATCTTAAATACTTTAAGGTCTTTTGCCGTTATTGCTTTTGCGATGACGGGGATTTCGGTCTTTCTCCTCGGCTTTACGTATTTGCTACCGTTTCTTAAAAAACTTTGTTGTGAGGCTTCGTTCGCTCTTATCCTCAATACGCCGTCGTCTGCTACGTCGACTATACCGTTTTTAACCATCGACAATATCGCATTGTAAGCGTCCTTACCCTTGCAATTACAATGCGTCAAGCAATCTTCAAACGTGAAATCCTTTTTAAGAGAGAGAATGGCTTTGGCTATCTCAATCGTTTGTCTATCCATATTTGTCTCCTTATTTGATTATATATCGGTCGGTTAGTCCGTTAATCGTTACTTTTTGCAATCGCCCAAATTGCGTTCATATAGTCGTATACGAGCGAGCCGTAAAGCGCACCTTCAGAACTCGCTTGCGTATAGGGCACAAGGCAACCGTGCTGTCTTTTTGCTACGTTCTTCTTGCTTGCGTATGTCCAGCCGTCGCTATAATAATGCCTTACCCATCTGTCGTGCTCGACTGCGGAAATATACGCCAAAATCTCGCTACGAGAATACTTGTCGGGGCACTCTAACAAATCCTCGTACATCGCGCGATACAGCTCCGAAACGCGACACGCCGAACGGTTAGACTCTTTTGTCCAAATGTCGAGTTGATAGTATCTCGAAAACTTGTCTTTATCGTGCATCTTGCCGTCCGCGTCGATATTTTTTGCAAGAGTTAAAAGATAATCTGTGTATTTACCGACTTTTTCATCGTCGACTCTCTCTGCCCCCGACCGAATATCCGCTATATATTTGTTGATTTCTTCGGACACAACTCCTAAGCCCTCGGCAGAATCGACCGCAAGGGCGTTCTTATCCCAATCATTGCTGTTACTCAATTTTTGGTAGGAGTAATTGTACTCCGCCGAACGCTCTTCCTGCTCGGTGAAACGCGCGTAATCGTAAGTTTCACGCAAGTTGCCGATGATTATTATCGTGAGGCTGACTTCGGGTAAATCTATAACGGTGCCGTCCTCGGACGCTTCGGCTCCGTAACGCGAAATGAGCGCGTTATTGTTATCGTCAAAAAGATTTACGACTATATATTGACGATGTTTGTTTTCGTCGTTTGCCTTTTCCGAGCTTTCGTTGATGATGTCCTGTGTGATTGCGTTGGTAATGCGAACATTGCGATAATCGTCCCCGGTGGCAATTACTATAACGTCGGGTTGACCGAACTTGCCCCTGCCGGTGTTTTTATCGAGGCTCTCAATAAACGCCTGTCCGCAACAATCCATATCGTTGAATCTGTAAACGGGATGAGGGAGCCCTGCGTGAGTTTGGTTCGCCTCACCTATCTTCGCCTCGGCATAATCGAGAAACCCGGTAATCGTTTCGGTGCTTTCCGCTTCCTCGCGGGTACGCGACGTTACGATATAGTCGGGATGGCTTATTTTGAACAGCCCCGACGGACTGCCGTCGGACGAATCGGAATTATCGTATACGTCAACGATATACTTACGAGAATTGTTATCCTCGCCGATACCCGGGGAACGCACGAAAAGTTCCCTTGTTACGCTCTCTGACACTCCTCCGAATCCGAGCGCCCACACGGACAACAAATCTTTATATCCGTCGCCCTTGCAAACGGCAAGTTCTTTGCCGAGTCCCGCTTCCATTATCTTGGTAACAGCGTTTTTGCCTATTACGTATGCTTCGTTGAATACGTCTATTACCGCCATCGAGCTCAAACCGTATTTTCTCTTTTCTTCAAGCTTAGCGCCGTATTCCTTTATCTTTTGACCGTATGCCTGATAATTGACTTCGCGCTTTGTCAAAATGTAATATTCAATGCGCAAACCGTCATCGTTTTTCGCATTCAAACGAGCGTCAATATCACGGAACACGAGGTTCATATTGTCTTCTTCTTGGGGAACGTGCTCATCTGCTCCGAACGCAAAAATCACAAAATGTTTACTGTAATCACCCTGATTACGGTTATCGAGGCGCAAAGCTTTTGCTATGCTCCTTGTAGGTACGTCGTCGTCCTTTTGAAAATACGACCAGTACAGAAAACCGTTCGCCGAAACTTCCCTGCATAAACCGTCGTGTCTGTCAAAAGGCTCTAAACCGGGTCCCGCAAATACGATTTTGGGTTTACGAACTCCGTGTTTTCCGTCTTTAACAGAGTTTTCGTATTGTTCTTTTATAGACTTCGCAAGAGCTATCGACTCGTCGGTCAATGCGGTAAATACAAATATGTTTCTGTTGTTTTCGGGGAATAATAATTGGACGAACGAGTATATTTCGTAACTCGCCGTCGCGGTGATTACGCTGATGAATACGAATGCTCCGAGCACCGATGTGCCCGTATACAAACAACGAATGACTTCAGAAGTTATGTCGCCTAAATCGGCAAGTCCCTCTAAAGATAAGCCTCCGACGCCTTGATACAGCGAATGGAAAAACAGCGCTATATTGTTGGCAATCGTATCTTCCAAGATCATATTGCCGTCGTCGTCTGTTGCGAGCTTAGCTATTATGAACTTAAAAACGGCGCTCATCAAAAATACAACGACTACGGTAACTATCTCTATCAGATGTTTGGTTTCGCTGAAACGTTTTCTAAGCGCGAAATACGCAAGCATTATTCCCGCGTATGCGACTATCAAAACGACGGCTCCTATTATAATTCCCAAAGCTGTGTTCATTGTATCCTCCGTTTTTACCGTTTACGCACGATTTTGTAGCCGTTCGATTTAAGTAGCCACACGAGGTCGTCCATAAGCTGATAATCGTATTTGATTACATCCGTCTGCGCTTCGGTCTTGCCGGTAAGACCTGCCATAATTCTACGATACTCGTACAGTCCCTCGAACGTCGTTATATTGCGATGTTTGCGCGTCGCGATAAGTTCTTGTTTGGATTTTGTCTTGATTTCTTCTATCGTCGCGGGAAGATATCCGCAACTTATTTCGTATGCGTTCCAGCGCGCGTGCTCGTGCACACCGAATATATTGCGAACGCTACCGAATACGAAATTGCAATCGCCGTAATCGACGACTTTTTTGCCGTTTACGGTAGCTCCCGTGTACTTCACGGGGTCGCCCTCCGAATATTTTTGGAAAAACTCGTCGGAAACGTCCTCGGCGCACTCGTCTTTTGACATATCGAATCCCAAAAGATTTAATTTGCTCCTAATACTCAAACACGCGTACGTGTTCGACTCGCGTTGTACCTGTTGCCACTCAGTAAACCACTCTTTGCGCGCACGCGCCATAACGTCCGCCTCGCGCTCTCCCTCTTCCATATACTCGAAAGCGTAACTCATATGTCTGTATCTCGCCATCGTTTCGTTTGCTTCCGATACGATATTCGCGATGTTGTATACCACTCTGCCTTCCGCACCGAACGTAACGTAACCGTTTTCGCGCGCGTACTCCTTATCTATTACGCTACGCGACAATACGTCGTCGCGAATTTTGACGAATACTTTCGTGTTTTCGTAAAGGTCCCATTCGCGGAGTTTTTCCGAAAACTTCTCGGTCATATCGAGATTTTCCATATCCGTCCCGTATGCGACTATGAGATAATTGTACGCGTTTTTACCGCCAACGGAAAGATTATCCCTGACCGAACCGTAAAAATCACCGTCATTGACGTCTATTTTGAAGAATTTTTGATTCGCGGGAGGCGCGGGAATCGGCAGATAGTCCGCTTTGTTTTTGACTAAACCGTCATACGCGTTGACGTAACGGAAGAAATCGTGATTGAGATTTTTGTCTTTTTCTGCAGAAATTTTATCGTAAATCCAATAATTGACGGGTTTATCGCATATTTCACGCCCGTTAAAAGTAACAAATTGATTATTCGCAACCGACGTTAAAAATATCTGTTGGGCGGTCTTTCCGAACCCTACCATAACCACGTTCACGGTTACTTCGTCCCGTAAAGTGCCCGTGGAATAGTCTATTTCCTTTTCCGTCATGTACTCCGTCAATGGGTGATTGCCTACAAAATCCATCGCAAGCAATTTGTATTTGTTTACGTATCTTACGCACCCGTTGGTCTTCTTTTCGTAATGATAAAACGCCGACGCGTTCTCCGGCGCGCCGAATACGTAAACGTACAAACCGCATTTGACGTCGATTGCGTATTTTTCGTAATCGAGTTCGAGAATGGCTTGACTCAGCTCTTCGGTAATTTTTAAGTTCTCGGCGTCGCTTCCCGAATCCACGATGACGTTTACGACCTTCTTATCGAGGTTTTGTAACGTCCGCCCGAGAGTTCCGACTATGCCTTTTGCTTTATTAAGCTCGACAACGACGACTTTTTCGATAAATGCGAAATCTTTGACGTCGTCGTTTACGTCATCCGCAACAAGAACGACTCTGCGTTTACCTTTTATGGATTCGATTATCGCTTTGGTGTTTTTGCCGTATCCGACTATGACGTAAGTTTCCGCCGAAAAACGATCAATATATTGCTTTTTGACGTAATTATAGAGGCGTTCCGCCACGAACGCAAACAGGAATATCACGGCATTTGCGCATATCAAGGCAAAACTCAAACCCATTACGCCTTTGAAATACGCGTTGGTATCCATGAGCGCGGATACGTTGTCGTAACCGAATTTGAGGACTACGGTTTCGACGGAACTCTTAATCGCTCTGAGTAATGCACCTCCTACGCCGTATCCCGCGTGCCTCAATCCGACATAATAAAGCGGGACACTCGCAAAATATATTAAAGAGAACTTGCCTTTTTTGAACCCTTTAATATATTTGAGTCTGCCCGCTCTGTTTTGTTTGAGCAGTTTATACGCAAAACTCACAACGAGCGCCGTCATATATATAAGGCACAGTGTAGTTATCACGTAAATTGCCGTATCCATTCTGCCTCCAAACTCCTTAACGGAATAGCTTCGTTATCGTCGATTAGAACTCGTAATTATCTCTTTCGCTAGTAAAGAATTTACTGTACGTATGCGCTTGATCCGAGAAGCTTACGTCGTTGACCGGTGCAAGAGTTACGAACGCGTCGCCGTCGTTAAACATCTTGAACGCGCCTTGCTTTGCGCATTTGTAGCTACGGATAAATTGAGATATTATAACCGGCGAATACAGACGTTTGATGTATATCTGTCCTTCTTCGATAAGGTCGAGATCGCTTACCGGAACTACGGATACTTCGGTCAAGCTCCTATCGTTAGGGTTAAATCTCGAAGCAAGCGACGCGACCCACGTCTTTCCGCATTCTGCCGAGAACTGTTCCTTGGTCTTGATACTTTGGGAACCCAAAAAGACTTGCATGTTGCAGTTGTCGCGAATAACGCTCGCCGTGTCGTGCGAATATACGAGGTCGAGTTGCTCGTAAGACTGCACAAACAAATGGAACCATATGTTACGCGAACGCGCGGTTGCAATCTTGTTTTCGAAGTCGGCTATGGCGGGAATGTTACAGAACTCGTCAAGCATAAAGTGCATCGCTCTCGTGCTCGGAACGTTGTCGGCGTCCTTTATGCTGTTTTCGGCTTTAAGCAACATCTTGCGGTATACCCAGTTGATAAATAAGCTTGCAATGTTATAGTCGCTCTTGTCGTAATCGCGAGTGGAAACGAATATCGCAAACGGACTTTCGTCGTCACCGTCGATATCTATGGTGCAACCCGTCGTAAGCGCGTAAATGTGTCCGAGGTTCCATTTGTTCATATGTCCCTCGTAAACACCTGCGTAACTACGGCTGGTGTTAGGTGCGTTTTCAAGCGCCGTACTCATAAGACGAGTGATTTGGCTCGGCTTGTCTTTAAGCATCTTATAAGAACTTATGCTCGCGCGATCTCCCGAGTCTACGAAATCGTTACGGAGCTTAAGATAAAAGTCTTGGAGCGACTTGAGCGTCATCATATCTTTGGTAAAACCGCTACCCGGCAACGCCGCTTCGTCGAGCATACATAAGAGCATACCTTTCAAAAGGTTCTGCGCGCCCTGCTCCCACGAGAGGTCGGTCTTGCTCTGTATTTTAAGCGCCTGTGCGCTGAACTCGTTTACGAGAGATGCGACATCCGCGTCGATAACGTCTTTTTCGAATTGTACGTAACGATCGAATGCCTCGCCGTCCGGGAACGCTCTGCCCTTATAGCATATGTAACCGTCCCTATCGAAATCTTCGGGTTTGCCGTAAAGCATAAGATCGGAAGGTACCTTGCCGGTACGGTATTTTGCGCCTTTACCGAGGTTTGCAGCGCTCATCTTCTTTTCGTACATTTCCAAAAGCGGATTCCACTTGTCCGATCTTCCGAAATCCTTAAAGTTCAATACGAAAAGACGGTATCCGTTGGCTTTAAGGTGTTTGGCGTTATGCTCGAAAAGTTCGCCTTTGGGGTCCGTAATAAACAAGTTCGGTTTATTCTTTTGTGCAGATATAGCTCTCAACTGAGGTTCCATACATCCGGTCGTTTTACCGCTTCCGGTTGTTCCTACGTACAACTCGTGATACTTGGGAAGATAATGAAATCTGAGTTCGAGTTTACTTTGTTCCGCAAGACTCAATGCGTCGAACTCCTTGACAGAGTATACGTGCCCGTCTTTGTCGACGTAATCGCTCGCAAACGGATATCCCGATACTTCGCGGTCGGGTAAATCCTTATATAATATGGTTTCTATTCTTGACTTTTCGCCGAGTTCGGTATAATGAATTTTTTTCGAGTTTTCCAAGAAATGCTCGACGTAATCGGCGGTCATTTGTTCCGTAAACGAATAATTAGGCATATGTACCTCCTATCAGAAATTGAAGCCTATCTTCTTTGAGGGCTTTGCGGACGAGTTAGTCACTTCTTTCCAACTCTGTCTTTCGTAATTGTTGATATAATCCATTCTCGCATAGTAGTCGAGCGAATCGGAAAGTATCGCTTCGATAAACGAAAAATCTATGTTCTTCTTGCCGTATGCCGATACTATATCCTGCTTAATAGAGGATACGTATGTATAATAAGTACGGGCTTCTTCGGAATACTCGGTTTTGTCTTTGGCGGGAATTACCGTTAAGCCTTCGTTAAGGTACTTTTGCGATATATCCGCAAGTTCGCGCATTATTTGGGCTTGCTTAGCTTCGCCCGCAAGTTCGCACGTCCTCGCAAGATAGTACATCGCGGGAATATCGCCCCACATTACGCATTGCATAAGTCTTCTTATGGCTTTATCGTAATCGACTTCGCATCCGACGCCGACAGCGTAAAGTAGTCCCGTTTGACGAGTGGTAATAAGGTTGCCCGCCGAACTTGCCGTCTTTATCTTGGCAAAACGGATTTCGGGTTGGTAAGTCTTATAGTGGCTATAATCGAACCAGCCCCAGTTGATATGCGGGTCCTCGCTTCCGCCAAGGTTTTGTATGGTCGCAAGCACGTCCCCCTTGAGGTCATAGAGCGAATCCATATCCGTATATTCCTCGTTATAGCTACGCAGAGTATACGACGCCATTTGGTCGGTGGTCTTGCCGATACGTACAAGTTCCTTTAAGATGACGTCGGCACAATAGTCCGTAAGCTTTTGCTCAAGACCGTATGCTCTTCCTATAAAATCTATTATGATACGCGCGTCGCGTTTATATTCGGACGTTTGCGCGTTCGACATTATCGTGGACGATAACACCATGTTGTAAAATGCGTCGTAGTTTGCAAAAATTTCTTTGATCATGTTTATCTCCTCCGGAATGCTGAATTATGCGACGAATAAACCTCGCACGTAACCGATAATCCTGAATTTGTCAACCGAGTAATTCATATACAGAGCCCTCCTTTTACTTATTCGAAGCGCATAAACCGTCGGCGCGAATCGGTGTCCGCGCACGGCGCCGTTGTATACACTTATATTTTAACACGTTGCTCTATAAAATCCTAACGTAAACACCTTTTATATTTAGATATTTCTTAAAATCGTATGGTTTTTAATCGAGGCAGTCCATTTTAATGTACGGATTTGAATACATCGCTTCCTTAATGGTAAATATATTTATCGCCGTTTTCGATACCTATTAATATTCTATCTTGAAATAATCAAGACTTTGTTTGAATTTGTCCTGTGCCGAAAAACAAGTTTCGCGAAGATATCCGCGCTCGTTACGCCACTCGCGCAACCCGCGATAGTAAAACATTTTGTGCTCTTCGTCTATTATAAACGGCACGAAACCGTTGCGCAGACATTCCTTAAACAGAATCAAACGTCCGACTCTGCCGTTGCCGTCTTGAAAAGGATGAATCCGCTCGAAACGATAATGAAAATCTAAAATATCGTCAAACGTAATGCGTTCCGATCTGTTATAATCCGCAAGCAGTTCCCTCATTTCTTCGGCTACTTTTTCCGGAGCGGTGGTTTCAAGTCCCCCTACTTCGTTCGGCAATTTTTTGTATTTGCCCACATTGAACCAGTCTATTCGACTATCACTCGTACCGCTTTTTAATATATAGTGCAAGCTTTTGATAAAGTTTTCGGTAAGTTTTGCATTGGCTTCGTCTATGACTTTATCTATACATTTGAAGTGATTTGCCGTTTCGACAATATCATCTACGTTGACGGCTTGGGTCGCGCCTATAGTATTGGTTTCAAAAATATACCGCGTTTGATCGTGCGTGAGCTTGCTACCCTCGATATGATTCGAGTTATACGTTAAGTCGATTTGTATTTTGTGATATATCCCGCCCGAAATCCTATTGCGCTTTTCGATTCGCAGTACGGATAGAAGATCCCTATCCGTATCCGTTTTTTTGTTGGCTCTTTGTGGTTTTACGGCATATTCCGGGATGTTCCATACTTTGCCAACCAAAAACGCTCCGTCTATCTTGCCGAGAGCACAATAGTTCCTAACACTTCTTTCCGATATATTCCATTTTTTTGCGGTTTCCGCGACCGATAAATATTTCATATTATTATAATACCCCACTATCGGCAAAAAGTAAAGCGTTACTTCAACTTACACACGGGATTTTTGCCGATAACGGCAAAAATCATACGCAAAAAAGCAGTCACCGCTCGGGTGACTGCTTGGTTTGTTTGTTTAAGCCGTTAAGCTATTATTTGCGGGGGTTCTTGATGTTTGCTTGCGCCGCAGCAAGTCTTGCGATCGGTACTCTGAAGGGAGAGCAAGATACGTAATCAAGACCGATGTCGTGGCAGAACTCGATGGAGGAAGGATCTCCGCCGTGCTCACCGCAGATACCGCAATGGAGCTTGGAGTTAGCACCCTTACCGAGGGTTACGGCGTACTTCATGAGTTTGCCTACGCCTATCGTGTCAAGACGTGCGAACGGATCGGACTCGTAAATCTTGGCGGAGTAGTAGCTCGGGAGGAACTTGCTCGCGTCGTCACGGCTGAAACCGAAAGTCATCTGAGTGAGGTCGTTCGTGCCGAAGCAGAAGAAGTCGGCTTCGGTTGCGATTTCGTCTGCGGTAAGAGCAGCTCTCGGGATTTCGATCATGGTACCTACTTCGTACTTAAGGTCGATACCGGATTCTTTGATAACGGCGTCGGCGGTTTCTACAACGGTCTTCTTGCAGTATTTAAGCTCTTTGAGCTCGCCTACGAGAGGAATCATGATTTCGGGCTCTACGTGCCATTCGGGATGACGCTTTTGAACCGCGATAGCAGCCTTGATAACCGCTTTGGTTTGCATAAC
>CAYZOJ010000021.1:0-20519 GCA_964480195.1 uncultured Christensenellaceae bacterium
CGCTTGCGCCCGTCGAGAGCGTGTAGATAAAAGCAAATCTCAAAAAAATTAAAAATATGCCATCCGCTAACGTTCTCTATTTAAGAAGAAAAAAAGACTACCGAACTATCGGTAGCCTATTTGAGTACTAATCATTCTCGCATATTTTTTTGAGATTTGCTTTTATCTCCTCAACTTTGTCTAGTTGTTCCCATGGGTATTCGGGGTTGCCGAAATGTCCGTAACTGGCGGTTTTGAAGTATATCGGGCGACGTAAGTCGAGTTGGTCAATAATAGCTTTCGGACGGAAGTCGAAAATCTTTTCGACGATTTCCGCTATGCGATCGTCGGGGATAATGCCTGTGCCGTGGGTGTCTACAGAAATAGATACCGGGCGCGCTTTACCTATGGCGTATGCAAGCTGTAACTCGCATTTGTGGGCAAGCCCTGCCGCGACGATGTTCTTTGCGCAATAACGAGCATAGTACGTGGCACTTCTATCGACCTTTGTGGGATCTTTTCCGCTAAAGCAACCGCCACCATGTCCGCAAGCTCCGCCGTACGTATCGACTATTATCTTGCGTCCGGTAAGTCCCGAGTCTCCCGCCGGTCCGCCTATTACGAATCTGCCGGTAGGATTGATATAGTATTTGGTATTCTCGTCGGTAAGTTCTTGGGGTATTACCTTGTCTATAACTTCGCGTTTGATGTCGGCACGGAGAGTTTCGATATCGACATCGTCGTGTTGCGCGGAGAGGACTACCGCTTCGATTCTCTTTACTCTTCCGTCCTCATACTCGACGGTAACTTGACCCTTGCCGTCCGGACGAAGATAAGGTATGGTTCCGTCTTTTCTAACGTCTGCAAGTTTCTTGCACATCTTATGGGAGAGCTCGAGGGGAAGAGGTAAATAACTTTCCGTTTCATCGGTAGCATAACCGAACATCATTCCCTGATCGCCCGCGCCGATCTTGTCGTACGGATCTCCGTCGGAAGACTCAAGACTGTCGTTTACGCCCATGGCAATGTCAGGCGACTGCTCGTCTATGCAAACGTTTATCGCGCAACTCTTGTAATCGAACCCGAGTTCGGATCTGTCATAGCCTATCGCCTTAATGGTATTGCGGACTATGCCCGGTATATCGGCGTAACCTTTATGTAAAGTGATTTCGCCCATAACCTGAACCATTCCCGTCGTTACGGTCGTTTCGCACGCTACGCGACAGGCGGGATCGAGTTTTAACATTTCATCTAAAACGGCATCGCTGATTTGGTCACAAACTTTGTCGGGATGCCCTTCGGTAACGCTTTCGCAGGTAAACAATCTTTTCATATTATCTCCATATGCGCGTTTTGCTACGCGCGTGGCGTAGCAAAACGGTTAAATCAAGTATAGATTTTACTGTTTTTTAGTTCTCTTCGGTTGCGTCGTCGACATCGGTGTCGAGTATGTCGGAGTCGTCGTAATCGTCGATGTTCAAGGGTTTCTCGTCGATAATTCCGGGTTCGCGATGTACATCACCGGTCTTTTCGAGAGTTACGTTACGATAGAGCTTCATGCCGGTACCTGCGGGTATGAGCTTACCGATGATGACGTTCTCTTTAAGTCCGACAAAGTGATCAACCTTGCTACGGATAGCGGCGTCGACAAGCACTCTCGTGGTTTCTTGGAAGGAAGCCGCCGACAAGAAGGATTCTGTCGCAAGAGACGCCTTGGTGATACCGAGGAGGATTCTCTTGCCGTTTGCGGGCATTCCGCCTTCTTCGAGTACGCGTTCGTTTTCTTCTTCCATCTTATTGAGGTCTACGACTTCGTTCAAGAGGAACTTGGTATCGTTGGGCTCGGTAATCTTAACCTTGCGCAACATTTGACGAACGATAACTTCGATATGTTTATCCTGAATATTAACACCGTTGCTACGATATGCGGACTGCACTTCGCGAATCATAGATTCTTGAACGCCGTGTACGCCCTTGGTGCGCAACGTATCTTGAGGATAAATGGAACCGACCATCAAGGGATCGCCTGCGTCAACGACATCGCCTTCGGATACGATAAGTTTAGCCGTGGCGGGAATCTTAAAGTCGGTCGAAGCGTCTGCTCCGGTAACGGTTACGACTTTCATCGCGCCGTCGTCTTTGATACTTACGGTACCCTTAATCGTGGATACGGTAGCCTTACCCTTAGGAGTACGAGCTTCGAACAATTCTTCGACACGCGGTAGACCTTGAGTAATGTCGGCGTTGGTTGCTATACCGCCGGTGTGGAAGGTACGCATCGTGAGCTGGGTTCCGGGTTCGCCTATCGACTGAGCCGCGATTACGCCGACAGCCTCGCCGACTTTGACTTTGTTCCAGCTTGCCATATTGGCACCGTAGCACTTGGCGCATACGCCCTGTTTCGCCTTACAGGTAAGTATCGAACGGATTCTTACACTGCGAATGCCTGCTTTTTCGACTCTGTCCGCCGCCTCTTCTGTAATAAGAGTATCTGCGGGAACGAGGACTTCGCCGGTAGCGGGATCGACGATTTCTTTAATGGAATAACGTCCGGCAATACGCTCTTTAATGGTTTCGATAACCGCGCCTGCGGAATCTTTGATGGGTCCGACTTCGAATCCGCGAGTATCTCCGCAATCTTCTTCATTGACGATAACGTCGTGCGCTACGTCTACAAGACGACGGGTAAGATAACCGGAGTCAGCCGTCTTAAGAGCCGTATCCGCACCGCCCTTACGGGTACCGTGGGAAGAAATGAAGTATTCGAGAACGGTAAGACCTTCACGGAACGAGGACTTAACAGGAATTTCGATAACTTTACCGGACGGGTCGTTCATAAGTCCGCGCATACCGGAAAGCTGTTTGATCTGTTGCATGGAACCACGAGCGCCGGAGTCTGCCATCATCCATATAGGATTGAATTTGTCGAACTTTTTGAAGTTCTCCTCGAGGTTGTCTGCGACTTTCTTTGTGGTCTTTGCCCAAACGTCTACGGTTTCTTGATATCTTTCGTCCTCGGTCATCAAACCACGACGGAAACGTTTTTCGATTTGGATAACCTCGTTTTCGGCTTCTTCCAAGATTTTCTCTTTGTCGCCGGGGATTTGCATATCGAATACGCTGGTCGTGATACCGCCGAGCGTCGAATATTTGAAGCCGAGGCTCTTAATGTCGTCAAGAACTTTGGCAACTTCGGTCGAACCTTTGAGCTTGAAGCATCTTTCTACAATCTTGCTGAGTTGCTTTTTGCCGATCGGGTTGTCGCCGTTGATACCGGTAACTTCGAGTTCGAGTCTGCCTGCGTCGGTGGTTCTGTCTACAAAACCGAGGTCTTGGGGAAGAGCTTCGTTGAATATGATTCTGCCGACGGTCGTCTTGATGATGCCTTTATAGACAACGCCGTCTTCTTCCTTACGCATTCTGACGTTGATGAGTGCCTGAAGGTCGATATCTCCTACTTGGCAAGCCATCTTGGCTTCGTCTGCGGAAGTAAAGTATCTGCCCTCTCCGTTCGCGCCGGGTTTGATTTGGGTAAGGTAATAAGAACCTATAACCATATCCTGAGTCGGGCTCAAAATCGGCTTGCCGTCGGAAAGTTTAAGAACGTTGTTGGTCGAAAGCATAAGGAATCTTGCTTCGACTTGTGCCGCCGTGGAGAGCGGTACGTGTACAGGCATTTGGTCGCCGTCGAAGTCAGCGTTGAACGCCGAGCAAACGAGCGGGTGGAGCTTGATAGCTCTGCCTTCTACGAGCACGGGTTCGAATGCTTGGATACCCAAACGGTGCAATGTAGGAGCACGGTTCAAAAGAACGGGGTGATCTTTGATGACGTCTTCGAGGATGTCCCAAATTTGAGATTTGCCTCTTGCAACGGCGTTCTTCGCGCTCTTGATGTTTTGGCAAATGCCGAGTTCGACGAGCTTACGGAACACGAAGGGCTTGAAGAGTTCGATTGCCATTTCTTTAGGCAAACCGCATTGATAAAGCTTGAGTTCGGGTCCTACGACTATAACGGAACGTCCGGAGTAGTCGACACGCTTGCCGAGGAGGTTTTGACGGAATCTGCCCTGCTTACCGCGGAGCATATCCGAAAGAGATTTAAGGCTTCTGTTTCCGGGACCGGTTACCGCTTTGCCGTGCTTGCCGTTGTCGATAAGAGCGTCGACGGCTTCCTGAAGCATACGTTTTTCGTTACGTACGACGATATCGGGAGCTCCGCTTTCGACCATCTTTTTAAGACGGTTGTTACGGTTGATAACTCTACGATAAAGATCGTTAAGATCGGAAGTCGCGAATCTTCCGCCGTCGAGTTGTACCATCGGGCGGAGATCCGGAGGAAGTACGGGAAGTACGTCGAGTACCATCCATTCGGGCTTATTGCCGGATACGCGGAAAGCCTCTACTATATCAAGCTGTTTTGCAGCCTTTTGTTGTTTGTTGCCGGTGGAAGTCGCAACGATTTCTTTAAGTTGACGGCTTTCTTCTTCGAGGTCGATTTCACGGAGAAGGATTTTGAACGCTTCTGCGCCCATACCTACCTTAAAGCTGTCGGGACCGTACTTCTCGAGAGCCGCGCGATACTCGTCGTCCTTGATGACCTGCTTCTTGTAGAATTCGGTCGAACCCGGATCGAGAACCACGAAAGCCGCGTAGTATATTACCTGCTCGACTTGCTTGGGGCTCATGTTGAGTATGGAGCTGATACGGCTCGGAACACCGCGGAAGTACCATATATGCGCTACGGGGGAGGCAAGTTCGATATGTCCCATTCTTTCGCGACGGACCTTGGACTTGGTAACCTCGACTCCGCACTTGTCGCATATCGTGCCCTTAAATCTTATTCTTTTATATTTACCGCAATGGCACTCGTAATCCTTGGTGGGTCCGAATATTTTTTCACAGAACAAACCGTCCTTTTCCGGCTTTTGAGTTCTGTAGTTTATGGTTTCCGGCTTGGTAACTTCGCCGTGCGACCACTCTCTGATCTTTTCCGGAGAGGCTAAAGAAATTTGCATTGCGTCAAAGCTGTTAATTTCTATCATCTTTTATACCTCCTAATTATTGATCGTCATCGTCGAATCCGAACTCGCTTCTGAGGAGTTCTTCGCCGTCGAGGTAGTTATCATCGTTATCGTCGTCCAACGCGTCGCCGTAAATAGGCTCGTCATCGTCGTCTTCGTCGAACATACCGTCAAGGTTGCTTACGTCGATTTCTCCGCTGTTTGCGCTACCGCTTCTGACACCGGCAAAGAGATTATCGAGGCTGTCGTCCTCTTCGAACAACGAATCGGAATAACTGTCGCCGTCCATAAGTCCGCTCAAGGAAAGTGCGTCGTCGGGCTCATCCTTGGTTTCCGGTCTTTGGATTACGGGTTCGTACGTTACGGGTTCGTCGTCAAGCTCGGAGAGTTCGACTTCCGCATTGGTGTCCGTCAAAAGTTTGATGTCGAGGCATAAGCTCTGCATTTCTTTTTTGAGAACCTTGAATGCTTCGGGAAGTCCCGGAGATGCGAGTGCCGCGTTGGGTTTGATGATGCTGTCGAATATCTTTTGTCTGCCCATTACGTCGTCGGACTTGACGGTCAACATCTCTTGGAGAATGTTCGCCGCGCCGTACGCTTCGAGTGCCCAAACTTCCATTTCGCCGAAACGCTGTCCGCCGAATTGCGCTTTGCCTCCGAGAGGCTGTTGGGTAACCATCGAGTACGGACCTACCGAACGTGCGTGAATCTTATCGTCGACAAGGTGGATAAGTTTGAGCATGTACATATAGCCGACCGTGATGGGGTTGGGGAACTTCTCGCCGGTTCTGCCGTCGTATACGGTGAGCTTGCCGTTTTCGGGAAGTTTATTTTCGTGGAAGAGTTGTTGGATATCGCTTTCGGACGCGCCGTCGAATACGGGTGTCGCGACTTTGATACCGAGTAACTTCGCTACAAGACCCAAGTGGACTTCGAGAACCTGTCCGATGTTCATACGGGAAGGAACGCCGAGCGGGTTAAGAAGGATTTGGAGAGGAGTGCCGTCCGCGAGGAAGGGCATGTCTTCTTTGGGCAATACGCGGGAGATAACACCCTTGTTGCCGTGACGTCCCGCCATCTTGTCGCCGACGCCGATCTTTCTCTTTTGAGCGATGTAAACTCTGACCATCTTGTTGACGCCGGGGCTTAACTCGTCTTTGTTAGCGCGAGTGAATATCTTGACGTCTACTACGGTACCCTCTCCGCCGTTGGGAACTTTGAGGGAAACGTCCCTGACTTCGCGAGCCTTTTCGCCGAATATCGCGCGGAGCAATCTCTCTTCGGGAGTGAGTTCGGTTTCGCCCTTAGGAGTTACTTTACCGACGAGGTAATCGCCTACTCTGACTTCGGCGCCTACCATTACGATACCGTCTTCGTCGAGGTTCTTGAGAACTTCTTCGCTGACGTTGGGGATGTCGCGGGTGATTTGCTCTTCGCCGAGGCGAGTGTCGCGACATTCGATTTCGTGCTCTTCGATGTGTATGGTGGTAAAGACGTCCCTCTTGACGAGTTCTTCGGAAATGAGGATAGCGTCTTCGTAGTTATAGCCTTCCCACGTGGAGAAGCCGATGAGGATGTTTCTGCCGAGAGCGAGTTCGCCGTTTTCGGTCGAAGGTCCGTCTGCAAGAATTTCGTCCTTAGCGACTCTCTGTCCGTGGACTACTACGGGTTTTTGGTTTATGCAAGTACCTTGGTTACTGCGGACAAACTTCTGGAGCTCGTACGTATAGATGTTGCCGTCGTCGCCCATGACTTCGATTTTATCCGCGCTGACGTAAGTTACAAGACCCGCTTCTTTTGCGAGAATGCAAACGCCGGAATCATGTGCCACCACGTATTCCATACCGGTTCCTACGATAGGTGCTTCCGGACGGAGGAGCGGTACAGCCTGACGTTGCATGTTCGATCCCATAAGCGCGCGCTGTGCGTCGTCGTTCTCAAGGAAAGGTATCAAAGCTGTAGCTACGGATACCAACTGTTGAGGAGATGCGTCGATGTAGTCTGCCTTGTCGCTCGGGAATTCTTTAATCAAATCACGGTAACGGCAAGTGATACGTTTATGAACGAAACGACCGTTTTCGTCGAGAGGCTCGTTAGCCTGAGCGACTACGTACTTGTCTTCTTCGTCCGCGGCGAGGTAATCGACGATATCTGTTACCTGACCGGTGGTTTTGTCTATTCTACGGTACGGAGCTTCGATAAAGCCGTACTCGTTTACTCTCGCGTAAGAGGAAAGCGACGTGATAAGACCGATGTTCTGACCTTCAGGAGTTTCTACGGGGCACATTCTGCCGTAGTGGGTGTAGTGAACGTCACGAACTTCAAATCCCGCGCGTTCTCTGTTAAGACCTCCGGGGCCGAGAGCGGAGAGCTTTCTCTTGTGAGTGAGTTCCGCGATGGGGTTGGGTTGATCCATGAACTGGGAGAGCTGGGAAGATCCGAAGAACTCTCTTATAGCGCTGGATACGGGGCGAATGTTGATGAGCGATGCGGGAGTAACCTCTTCGGGGTCCTGCGCCATCATTCTTTCGCGAACGACTCTTTCAAGACGGGTCATGCCGATACGGAATTGGTTTTGGAGCAATTCGCCTACCGAACGGACACGACGGTTGGAAAGGTGGTCGATGTTATCGGGAATATGGAATCCCGAGCGGAGCTCTTTGTTATAGAAGCGCATATTGACGTTATAGCTCATAATCGAGATGATATCGTCGATGGAGATGTGCTTGAGTACCAATTCGTCCGCGTTTGCCTTAATAGCGATTTTGAGCCCTTCCATATCGCCTTCGTGGGCGTCGATGAGCTCTCTGAGTACGGGATAGTAAACTTTCTCGTGTATGCCGAGTTCTGCGGGGTCGCAATCGACGTATCCCGCGAGATCTACGGTGTTGTTACCGACGACTTTGACGGGAGGAAGATTGTCCATATCCTCGATGTTCTTAACCCATACGCTGTTGATACCGAGGTTTTGAATGGTATCCGCTTGTTCACGGGTGATGGTTTCGCCTGCGGAAACGATGATTTCGCCGTCCGGGGATACAACGTCCTGAGCGCAAACCTGTTCCTCAATGCGGTTAGCAAGAGAAAGGTGCTTGTTGAATTGATATCTGCCGACTTTTGCGAGATCGTAACGGCGAGTATCGAAGAACAAGTTGGGAAGATGCGAATCTACCGCGGTAGCAGTCGGAACTTCGCCGGGTTTAAGCTTGCGATAAACTTCGATCTTAGCGGTTTCGACGCTTTGTATATCGCCGTCCTTAGCGCAGGACTGTGCTATCATTTCGTCGTTGCCGAAGAGTTCGAGAATTTCTTCGTTCGTGCCGTAGCCGAGTGCGCGGAGAAGGAGCGTCGCGGAAATTTTACGGGTACGGTCTACACGTACGGAAAGAGTGCCTGCCGCGTCTTGAATGTATTCGAGCCATGCTCCGCGGGAGGGTATAACGGTTGTTTCGTAACGCAAAATACCGTTCTTATCGGCAACGCCTTTTGCTGTGTATACGCCGGGGCTACGTACGAGCTGGCTTACTACTACACGTTCGGCGCCGTTGATGATAAACGTACCGTTTTCCGTCATTTTGGGGAATTCGCCCATGTAGACGTCGGAATCTATCACTTTACCGGTATCCTTTACGGTAAGACGAACCTTTACGCGAAGCGACGTGGTGTACGTTGCGTCACGGTTTTTAGACTCCTTAACGGAATACTTGCTCTCGTTGGAAAGCGAATGCTCCAAGAAAGAAAGCTCTATCTTGTTGCTGTAGTCGGTTATAGGAGAAAAGTCGTCGAGTACTTCGCGAATACCTTGGTTGATAAACGAATCGTAAGATGTCTTCTGGACTTCGATTAGATAGGGAATTTGGAGAACGTCTTTGCTTTTGCTAAAAGACCATCTCTCTACGTTCCCGCGTTTGACCTTATGGATTTTTTGAGTCATTTGGTACGCTCCTTGTTAAAATTTTCCGTCGGCTTACGCCATTGTTGCGGTACTGCCTTGACAACTCGAGAACCGCATCTGCCGAGTCGTCCGTTTTTGACGTTTTTACGCATAAAACGATGTACTTTCCGCTCTGAAAACTTCTTCCAGCGCATACAAATCCATCATAATTATGCATTTTACGATTTTACCACCCCTACGGGAGGTCTGTCAAGCGTTTTAATATTAAAAATAAAATAAATAATTATTAAATATATTATTGAGTGTTTATTTGGCGCGTGGTATAATAACGCTATGAGACTGGACAAATATCTTAAAATCACACGAATAATAAAAAGACGCACCGTCGCCAACGACGCCTGCGACGCGGACAGAGTAACTCTCAACGATAAACCCGCAAAGCCCTCCAAAGAAGTCAAGGTCGGCGATATAATCGGCGTAAGGTTCGGCGATAAAGAAGCTCATTTCCGCGTGCTCAAAGTTCCCGAGGGCAATGTCGGAAAATCCGACGCAAGCACCCTTTACGAGGTTTGCGATGAAGTTTGATGCGGTTATACTCGCAGGCGGTAATTCCGTACGCGCCGGCGGAGAAAAAATGGCGTTCACTTTCGGCGACCAAACCGTTCTCGAGCGCACGGTATCCGTCTTTTGCGCTTCTCCCGATATAGCCGACGTCATTATCGTAATACGCGAAGACTTAGAGGCTCTCGCGACAAACGTCGCACGCTCTTTGGGCGAATCACGTATCAAAATCGTCATCGGCGGAGCTTCCCGCGCGGAATCGGCGATAAAAGGTCTTTCCGTTGCCAAAACGGAGTATGTACTCATTCACGACGGTGCCCGTCCGTATCTAACCGAAAATCTCGTACGCACCGTATGCGAAGCAACCGAAACATACGGAAGCGCCGTCCCCGCTCTACCGCTTGCGGACAGCGCAAGAGTCATAGACGGCGATACCATAGTCGGAGAAATTGACAGAAATCGTATCCGCAGGGTACAGACTCCGCAAGGATACAGAACGAGCGAAGTGCTCGCCTTTTACAAAAAGGCAATCGACGAAGGTTTTATCCCGACAGACGAAAGTGCTCTGTACGCTAAATACGCGCACGGAGCACACATCGTAGACGGCGAAGAAACCAATATGAAAATCACTTCTGCCGGCGATTATCTCACGCACGGAGCAAAAATCGGTATCGGCACAGATCTTCACCGTCTTGTCCCCTACCGCAAGCTTATGCTCGGCGGTATCGAAGTTTCTTACGAACTCGGCGAACTCGCGCATTCGGACGGCGACGTCGTTATACACGCGATAATCGACGCGCTCCTCTCCGCTCTCGGACAAAGCGATATCGGCTGTCGATTCCCCGACGGCGACCCGAGATACCTCGATATCGACTCCACGCTTATGCTATCGGAAGTCATGGACGACTGCCGAAAAGCCAATAAAAAGGTAGCTTCCTGCAACGTAATCATCGAGTTGGAGCGCCCGAAACTCGCAGATTATATACCCGTAATGAGGGTTAAACTCGCAAACCTCCTGGAAACTTCTCGCCTCAACGTGTCCGTATCCGCCAAAACGAACGAGGGCTTGGGTCCCGTCGGCGAAGGGCTCGCGGTCAAGGCTTACGCTACTGTCGTGCTCGTTTAACTACTCCTCGAGGCGCGTCTGACACCGCGCATTGAACATCTTGTCTTTGATGTATATAGAAGTCGCGGTGCACCTCTTATCTCTGTTGAAAACGCAATCGGCGTCGCATTGAATAATCGCGGGTGCCGACTGCAAAAACTCCTCGGCGACTTCGAGTTCGGCAAACGTCTGCTCGAGAACGCCTCCTACACGCTTCATTCTCGTAGCGCATACGCCTTTCTCGTTGACGCCGATTACGGAAGCGTTACAATGCCCCTTTAAGTTGTGAATACAGTTTTGTGTGACGCATTTAAGTTGATCCATGTTCATCTCCTTTTTGTAAGTATGCACCGCGCTCGGATATTTATCCGTTGACAAAACTCACCGAAAATGATAGACTAATCCCAACGGAGGTACTCAAATGAAAGTTATTCTTCTAAAAGACGTACAAGGACACGGAAAAAAAGGCGAAATCGTTGTCGTCAACGACGGTTATGCCAAGAACTATCTCATACCTAAAAAACTCGCAGTCGAGGCGACCAAGTCCGTCCTCAACGAAATAGAGCAAAAAGTAGCTCGCGAAGCCAGAATAATGAAAGAAGAACGCGCCGCGGCGGAAGCTCTCGCAAAAGAATTATCGTCGGTTGTGGCAAAAGTCGCCGTTAAATGCGGAGACGGCAAAATGTACGGTAGCGTTACCACCCAAAACATCGCGGACGCTTTGGCTGAACTCGGCTACAATGTCGACAAACGCAAAATCGTATTGAAAGACACCATAAAAGATGTCGGCGTATACGGCGCGGAAATCAAACTTTATAAAGACGTTTCCGCAAAAATTAAAGTTTCGGTCGTCAAAAAAGACTAAAAACCCACAAAAGATTACGGCGCGCACGATATCGTGCGCGCCTTTTTATCTTATCCCTATAAAAACTATTCCCGACGCAATACGTCGGGAATGATTTTTTTTCGTACACTTAAAGCGCGGACGTAATCCGCGCTTCAAAATGAATGAAGTATAAACTATTTAACTTCGACTTCTGCGCCTGCTGCCTTAAGTTTAGCTGCGATTTCTTCAGCGGCTTCCTTAGAGATAGCTTCTTTAACGTTCTTCGGAGCGTTGTCAACGAGGCCCTTAGCTTCGACGAGGCTGAGTCCGGGGATGGCTTCACGAACAGCCTTGATAACGGCGATCTTGTTAGCGCCTACTGCCTTGAGAACGACGTCAAACTCGGTCTTCTCTTCTTCTACGGGAGCTGCTGCTGCCGCGGGTGCTGCGCCTGCTACTGCTACTGCAGCTGCACTTACGCCGAATTCGGCTTCGAGAGCCTTAACGAGATCTCTTACCTCGAGAACGGAAAGAGTCTTAATTTCTTCAACTATGTTTTGAATATCTGCCATTGTTATATTTCTCCTTCAATTTTAATAATTAGGCGGCTAAATTATGCGTTAGCCTCTTCAACTTTGTTTGCGTGTGCGTCAAGCACTCTGGCGAGACCTGCAACAGGTTCTTGCAAGAGTCCGAGTAATTGTGCGATAAGGGTTTCTTTGCTGGGAAGATTTGCGAGATCCTTGCATCCGTTCTCATCAAGATACGTGCCGTCTACCATACCGCATTTGAACTTAAGCTTCTTAAAAGCCAAAGCTTTTTGCGAGGCAACTTTTGCGGGAGCCGCGATATTATCCGTCATTGCAAAAGCAACCGCGGTAGGTCCGTTGAGCGCGTCGTCGAATTGGTTATATCCGAGCTCGTTAAGGGCGATTTTGAGAAGTCTGTTCTTAAGAACGCAGTACTTAACGCCGTTGTTACGGTACTCAACACGCATTTCGGTGTCCTGAGCGACGGTCAAACCACAGTAATCAATGAGGACAAAGGACTGGGCGTCTTGGATCATCTTTTTGATTTCTTCGACATGCTGTTCTTTGGCTTGTCTGATTTCCTTGGACATTATATACCTCCTTCTATTTTATAAACAAGCTCCGTCCCAAAAGAAACGGAGCTTTACACTTGCACATGAAAGATCTATTTCTCTGCGTATGCTCCTTGCGGAATTATATCTTGCGACACATACGGTCTGGGAGGAATGAGCTTATTAACTTGTTATTATTATACGGCTATGCGAGTCGTATGTCAACGAAATTAAGCGTTTTGCTTATAGTTGATTTTGATTCCGGGTCCCATCGTGGAGGAAAGGACTACGCTCTTGAGGTAAGTACCTTTTGCCGCCGCGGGTTTTGCCTTTACGATAGCGTCCATAAGAACGTTGAGGTTCTCGAGGAGTTTTTCGGAACCGAAAGACTTCTTGCCGATGGGGCAGTGGATGATAGCGGTCTTGTCAACACGGTACTCAACCTTACCGGCTTTAATATCGTGGATAGCCTTGGTGAGGTCCATCGTAACGGTTCCGCTCTTGGGAGTAGGCATCAAGCCCTTAGGTCCTAAAAGCTTACCCAAACGACCTACTTGACCCATCATGTCGGGAGTGGTAACGCAGGTGTCGAAATCGAACCATCCGCCTTGAATCTTGGCGATGATGTCTTCTGCTCCTACGATATCTGCGCCTGCAGCTTGTGCTTCGTCTGCTTTAACGCCCTTTGCTATAACCAAAACTCTTACGGTCTTACCGGTACCGTTGGGGAGAACTACAACGCCTCTGACCTGTTGGTCTGCGTGACGGGGGTCTACGCCGAGTTTTACGGAAACTTCGATAGTTTCATCGAACTTCGCTTTAGCGGTCTGTACGGCGAGATTTACGCCCTCTGCGGTTTCGTACGCTTTGGATTTATCGTAAAGTTTAAGGGAATCTACGTAATGTTTACCTTTCTTCATGTTGCACCTCCTATTCCTCTACGGTAACACCCATGCTACGGGCGGTACCTGCTACCATCGACATTGCCGCTTCCAAACTTGCCGCGTTAAGATCGGGCATTTTGATTTTGGCGATTTCTTCGACTTGAGCCTTGGTGAGCTGAGCTACCTTGTCACGGTTGGGCTTCGCGCTTCCGGATTGGAGATTTGCGTACTTTTTGATAAGTACTGCCGCCGGAGGAGTCTTAAGGATGAACGTGAAGGTACGGTCTGCGTAAATGGTGATTACGACAGGGATTACGAGTCCTTCCTTATCCCTGGTCTTATCGTTAAACTCTTTAACGAATCCCGCGATGTTGATACCGTGGGGACCGAGGGTCGAACCTACCGGGGGCCCGGGGGTTGCTTTGCCTGCGGGCAACTGAAGTTTAGCAGTTGTTACAATTTTTTTTGCCATAGTCGGATACCTCCTTGACTATACAGGTTCAAACGAGCGATATTAAGGATTTTATCGCTCTCCCATTATTGATTTATCTTTTCTATTTGACTATACTCGAGCTCGACGGGAGTCTGTCTGCCGAACATATGCACGATAACTTTGACCTTTTGTTTGTCGGGGTAAATCTCCTCGACAACCGCAAGGAACGTTTCGAGCGGTCCGGATACAATGCGAACATTGTCGCCGACTTCGACGTGGAAGTCTTCGGCAAAGATCTTTTCAAGTCCGATGCGCTTAACCTCGTCTATGGTAAGAGGCAAAGGCTTACCCTCGGGACCGACAAAACCGCTGACCCCGCGAATGGTCTTGACATTGTAACCGAGCTGGTCGGTATAGATCATTTTAATATATACGTAACCCGGGAACTTCTTGCGTTCGGTTATTTTGCGCTTGCCGTTCTTTTCGACTATAACCTCTTCCGTCGGAATGACTACATCGAAAATAGCGTCTTGCAAGCCGTGCACTTCTATCATCTTTTCGATGTTCTTTTGCACAACCGCTTCATACGCAGAATAGGTACGTATTACATACCATTTGACGTTATCGTTATTATTCATAATAATGCAACCTAACCGCTGATACCTACAAGGGCTTTGAACGCAGCAAGCAGTCCGCTATCGAATGCGGTGATTACTACGAGGAAGAATACCACTACTACGATAACCGTGAGCGTATTCGCAAGTACGCCGGGATTGTTCTTCGTTCTCTGAATCGGAGGCCATTCGACCTTCTTGAGTTCGGAAATCAATCCTTGGAAGCCCTTTTTGAGGCGCGTCCCAAAACTCGGACCGTCCTTGGTCTTCTTGCCCTTTTGAGGCGCGGATTTTTTGGTGTTTTTGGATTTGGCGTTAGCAGCTACTTCGACTTGCTTGTCTACTGCGCTTTGCTCGACGTCAACACCCAATTTGACCTGATTTTTAGCCATCGTAAGCCTCCGTGCTTATTTGGTTTCCTTGTGAACGGTATGTTTTTTGCAGAATCTGCAATACTTTTTGAGCTCCAATCTGTCGGGAGTGTTCTTCTTGTTCTTGGTCGTGTCGTAATTACGTTGTTTGCATTCGGTGCAAGCCAAAGTAATTTTTTCGTTGCCATTCTTTTTGTCGGCCATAAGTCCTTTACCTCCTATCGGTTGTCCCGATATTAGCTTTTTTTACATTCAAAAAAATTACACCCCCTGAACAGGTGCTTTAATAATATAACACTAACCGGTTTGCTTGTCAATGATTTTTAGCGTAATACGCAAAATTATTTGCTTGTATGCGTTTCTATAAACTTAATGACGTCGCCTACCGTTTTAACCGACTGCATCTCGCTCTCTTCGAATTCAAGACCGTAAGTGTTTTCGAGCGCTATAAGCATTTCGACTATATCGAGGCTGTCCGCGTCAAGGTCGGTTACAAAGTCGCTTTCCGGTTTAATATCGGACACTTTAATATCGAGGTGTTCTGCGATAAGTTTGGCTATTTCTTCAAACATTTTTAATCTCCTAATTATTATTGACGGTATCCACCTTTAATATCATACTACATTATGAGCTTTTTGGCAAGAAGAATTTGTTATAGACGTTTCGTTCCGCCGTTCCCTCGCCTAAGACAATAACAAAAAAACCGAGTTTCGGGTATCCGTCCGACATTTTAAGGTTTCCCGTATAAAAAAATCGGGTCGCGAAAGCGACCCGACTGATTTTCGATTCGATTACTTAATCTCGTAGGACTCTTTGGAGGGATCCTTTTCTATCATATATGCATTCTTCTTGGGGCAAAGCGGGAGAATTACGAGTACCAAAGAAAGCACTATCGCAATTACCAAACCGATACCGCACATAATCGTTGCGGGATCGCCTGCAAGGAAGAAGCCTTTGATGTTAGCTTGAGGATCGGTTGCTTCCGAATTGGAAACGAGAGCCAATAATACACCTACGATTAATCCGAGGATTAAGTTGATTAACGCTACTACGCTGAACGATCTCGGGGACTTGCCTTGTGCGAGTTTGACGATATACTTGATAACCAAGCAAGCAAACAGCACTACCATAACCAATACGATAAACGGTATTGCTTGAAGAGCGATCTTCGCGAACGCGTTCTCGGACGCGATGTTAGCAATTACGTTCGTCATATAGCCGGTTCCGGAGGTGATACCCAAAATCTCGCCTATCGCTTTGAACATTTCGATACCGGTAGCACCGAACTCGGTTCTTGCGCCCACAGCATTGAAAGTTGCGACGTTAAGGACTACCAAAAGAACTGCCGCCACGAGCGCGATAAGCATAGCGGCTACGCTTACGCCCTTGTAGGGTTTACGTATGTAAACGGGAGCTTTGGGAGCCGGTTGAGGATCGACGGGTCTCGAATACGGGTCGTATTGGAGAAGCGGTTGATTTTGCGAAGTATAAGGCACTAACGCGATAGGTTGTACAATCGGAGGAAGTTGGACTATATCCGAAGGAGTAGGAACCGCATTGTTGGCGTTGCCGGCAATGGGCATAACTTTATCTTCGGAATTTCCCATGCAATACAACGCACCGTCCGGTCCTTGTACGGGTTGTCCGTTGGGAAGCGGAGGAACGCTGAATCCCAAAGAGTTTTGATCTATCGCCACCCATCTGCCCGGTGCTTGAGTAGCACCTGCGTAAGGCGCCGTGTTGGGAGTTACGTTTTTATTATCCATCTGTACTACCTCTCGTCAGTTGTTGCCAATTCTTGTTGTTGTCCCGCATAGGGCACAAAAGCGACGGGAGAAACTATCGGGTTGAGCTGACAAATTGCCGGAGCGATTGCTACCGGTACGGGCGCGCTGTGAGTTTGCGGACCGTAATGCATTATCGGCGTATAGACCCTGCCGTACTCGTCGACCGAGGTATAGTTAGGTAAGCCGAGGGGCATACCGTTGCCTACTACTCTCAAATTGCCGTTATTGGGCATCTGCATAGTTGCAGCGGGCGCCTGCGCCATAGGGAACGGTCCCGCCATGGGTTGTTTCATGGGAGCACCGGCTCTCTGAACATCGGCTTCGTGCACCGGATAATCACATTGATTCTTCTTTCTTCTCATAGGAATCTCCTGTTGCTGTTACGTTATATTATTCTTATATATCCTATTATTATATTGTTGTCTCTCCCGACGCAAATCGGGAGAGACGGGTACTGCATATTAGTCGTTCTTTGCAAGGTATGCAATGAGCATGCTTACGAAGCCGAGACCTACTACGATGTAGAAACCGTAGGAACCTGCGAGATCTTGTCCGCCTACCAAAGCAGCGATAAGACCTACGAGAGCTACGAGCAACTCAAAGAAAACGGTGATCTTCGAGAATACGTTAACGCCCTTGTGGCAAACACCGATAAGGCAACCGATGAGGGTGAGGAGCGCGAATACGGGGGTAGCTACGATTGCGAGGTTTACGATGTTGGTGTAGTCGAGAGTTTCTACGAACTCGAGGATTACGGCGAGACCGCTGACTTCACCGAAACCTGCATAAGGAAGCAACGTTCCGCTGAGAGCTTCGATATAAGGCAAGCAATATACTGCGATGAGTAAGAGGCTCAAAATGGCTACGATGATGCTTGCTGCGCTTGCTTTCTTTTTGCGAGGAGCTTCTACAACGGGCTCTTCGATGATTTCGTCTTCGTATTCTTCTACGGGTTCATCGTCATACATGTAGAGGGGCTGTTCTTGAGAAGAATAAGGAACGAACGCTATCGGTTGTACGATAGGAGTAAGTTGCATAACTTTTGCTGCGGGATTTGCTACCGGAGTCTTTTCCTTTTCGGTTACGACTTCTGCAACGGGTTCTTGGTTTTGCTTCTTTTCGCGCTTTTTAGCCATTTCTGAATCCTCCTGAAATATTTTGGTTAGTTGCGAAACTAAATTGTTAGCGTTTTATAGGGCAACGATTTAATAATCGTAATCCTCATCGTCATACATGCCGTCTTCGTCTTCAAACTGAGCCAAAGGCTGGAGCTGAGTGCTGTACGGTACGATCGGAATCGGTTGTACTACGGGCGTCAACTGAATAAAGTCAGCGGGTCTTGCAACCGGCACAGGCGCGCAGTTATTCATAACGCGGAACTCCACTCTGGGAGCGCGACGAGCTCTTTGCTCCGCTTGCATACGTTCTTGCTCGGCTTGTTTGCTCTTCTTGGACATTGAGGTACCCTCCTATGATATATTAGATATTTTGACTATTTGTCGAATATGCTGTACGGGACTTTTTTCTTGGCAAAAATCGAGAGCAGCAATATTACTACCGGTATTATGAGGATTATGAGTAATCCGTATCCGCCGACTATTGCGAGAGGCATTGCGTCGACTTCGGGATCAAGTGCGGTCGCGGGCGCGCCGGACAGTATCTGAGTAAGGAACGCCGATACGTTAGAAAAGTCGAGTATGCTCGTAATAGTTCCGTCTTCCGCTATCGACGGAGCACCGGCTATCGTTCCGCTTGCCGTCATACCTGCTATCAATGCAAATACACCGCCGAGCAACATTATTACGGACATGATTCCGAATCCTTTGAATATGCGTCTGCCGAACAACGAGCAGAATGCGAGTATCGCGATAATGATTGCCATAACCGCTCCGAGTGCGAGTACAACGGGGAAATACGTAAACGCAAGAGTTGCGATTTGGTACATTCCGTCTTGTGCCACCGCTTCGGGGTCGATAGCGGGAAGCGTGCTTTCGTCTATGGTAAGTACGGGTACGGTAACGGTTTCTTCTTCCTCGGCTTCGCCTTCTTCTCCGTTTCCGCCGTCGATTGCGTCTTCATCGTTTGCGGTTTCGTCTTCGTCGGTTTCTTCGGCGGCTTCGGCTACTATTTCTTCGCCGTCCTCGTCCTCTTCACCGTCCGTTTCTTCGCCGACTGCGCTTTCGAGTCTACCTACTATCGTATCGTAGAAAGGAGATTGACTTTCTTCGTCTTCGCCGGTAGCACCGATGCCTACAACCTTTTTGAGTGCGCCGAACACGGGATCGAGGAATCCGAGATACTCGCTTTGGTCTTGATACGACTCGATGATCTCGTTACCCTCTTCGTCTGTTTCGCCGGTTTCGATATCCAATCTTTCGTCAAGCGGAGTGAGATCCTGTTTGACGAGGAACGACGTATATTGAGGAATGAGGTTAAGGTAGTTACATACGAACACGCCGACCCATACGATGGCAAGGAGCATAATGAAGAAGCATACGCCCCTACGCATGATGTAGAAATAATCTCTTTCTTTACGGCGATTCTTTTTTACGGGAACCTGTTGCTTTTGTTGTCTCGGTGCGGTACGTACGGGACGTTGACCCATCTGAGCGCCTGCATTATAGCGCACGGGGTAAGGATTAGCATACTGAACTCCGCCACTTATCGGGCGACCGTAATTGGCGGGGCGCCTGGTTTGCACCGTATTCTGCTTTGTTTTTTTAACAGCCATACATCCTCCGAGAGCCGCTTATTTATAATTACTTAATTTATAATTATAAATAGTATCATTAGTTTAACATATGCGGGTTAATATTTCAATACTTTTATTTATTTTTTTTTGCCAAATTTTTGCGATTTTGTATTTTTAGCACATCGCAAACCAATTTGACCTCATATTGTTGCCCGCAACCCGAACAAGGCACGCCCGGCGTGCCCTGCTCCGATATTCATTAGCAATAAACAACGTAACGATCGAGCGAATTAATCCTCGTAATCGTCGTAATATTCTTCGTCGTCCACGTAGGTCGCCAAAGGTTGACGTTGCGTGCTGTACGGAACGAGCGGTATGGGCTGGACGATAGGCGTGAGCTGTATATGATCCGCGGGACGAGCAATCGGAACCACTCCGGGAACCTTTTGCCAACTTGCCGTACGCTCTTTTTTACGCGCGTTGCGAGCAGCCTCTGCTCTTGCCGCGGCTTCTGCCTGAAGGCGAGCCTCTTCCTCTCTCTTCTTTCTTCTACTGCACATGTCTGTATCTCCTTCGATTAATAAACTTTCTTTTTGCTACGGAATGCGAAGCAACTTGCAATCAATATGAGTACGGAAAGTACCGCCATAATGATGTATCCGTATCCGAGTTGTACCTCGAGCGAATTGTCCATAGAAACGAAGCTCATGAACGAACCCCATTCCGCGCCGGTGCACATAAATCCGAATACGATTCCCGCTAAAGTCGCAACGAGCAACATAATACCGCTGAATACGTACAATTTACGTCTTTTGCCCGAGCAGAGTCCTACGATAGCCCTGATAAAGAATATGAGCGCGATCAAGACGCCGAGTATAAGCGCGACAGGTAAGCCGTAATACGCAATCTTTTGCATAGATTCGGCTTCGTCGAGGTTAGCCATATATTGTTCGTAGAAATAGTAGTGTTTTTCTTCTACTTCCTCTTCGTCGTCTTCAGTTTCGTCGGTTTCGTCCGCTACAACGTCGTCCTCTTCGGTCGCGGCTTCGGCTACGTAATCTTCCTCTTCGCCGTCAACGTCTTCTTCCTCTTGAACGGGCGTCAATCCTTGAATGAAGCCCATTACGATATCTTCGGTACCCAAATTGGTATAAATGACGTCTTGGATAACATATCCTTCTTCATCGACAAGCACATCGCCGTTTTCGTCTACGGAGTCTTCAAAAGATACTATATCGAACAAGTCAAGATATCCGTTAACGCTCTCGAG
>CAYZOJ010000021.1:20619-24303 GCA_964480195.1 uncultured Christensenellaceae bacterium
GCTCTATAAGCAGAATAATACGGCGTCGCCATATCGCGTCTGCTCGCTTTATATTCATAGCTACTGTAATATACGGGCTTTTCTGCCTTTTTGTTTTTCATACCTACCTCCGCTCTTTTACATTTTATTTATAAAAGTCCGCAAGCACGCGCGCCTACGGACTTATAAATACATTATTTATTCTCTTTGTTGCCGTTATCGAGGATGACGTTCTTGGGGGAGAACCAACACAATACGAACATCAAGACGACCAATGCGGTTTCGACATAGAACGCTATGTTACCGCTCGTAAATACGGATTTAAGACCTTCGAGTATCGAATTGATTTCGGTATCTACGTGATACTCAACTTTGAGAAGACCTGCGCCGTATACGCCGTACGCAATGAGCATAAGAGTCGGGAACAAACCGCCGATATATCTCGCCCTGCCGGTCGCACATCTTACGATACTGCGAATAAAGACGATAAGTGCAAATACCAGCGTAAGTATCGCGCCTACGGAGTACGCCCAGTTACGTATAACGTCGGGGTTTTCGATTGCGTCGATAATGTTAAATGCGCCGTTCAAAAGTTCGGGATCGGACCAGTTGAGCACGAATCTGCTAATCGCCGCGAATGCCATAAGGGCAAGCGACAAAATCATCATAAACACGGCTACGCATCTTACGGACTTTGCCTTGGGGTTATAGTCAACGGGTTCTTGCGGAACGATATTTTCGCCGTTTGCTTCCGCAAGTTTTTCAGCTTCCATACGTCTTTGAAGCTCTTCCGCTTCGCGTTGAGCACGCATAGCTTCGAGTTCTTCCGGAGTATAGGGCTCGTAACGATAGAGCTGATTGGGATTATATTGGCGCAACGGTTGCATCGGGTTGACGTAAGGAACGATGACGAACGGTTGGGTAACCGCATTCGCCTGTCCGCCTACTACGACCGTAGATACCGGAGCGGGTGCCGGCGCGGGAGCGGGAGCCGGTTCTTGGATAGGCTCTTGTACCGCGGGGACTTCGGGTTCTTGCGGTTCTGCGGGAACCGAAACTTCCTGAGGTTCTTCCGGAACGGATACGGGAAGCGGTGCGACAAGCGTTTCCGCCTCAGCTTTCATCTCCGCACTCTTACGAAGACGTTTAAGAGCGTTGACATACTCGTTTCTCGGACGAGGCTTACCGCAACGGGAGCACTTATCTTGATCGATACGGTTAATGCTTCCGCAAACGGTACATACGTAGGTTATACGAGATTTGTCGAGGGTTGCCATAGAATCCCTGTCGAATTCCTCTCCTGCGAGGTCCAACGCTTCCTTAACCGCGGAGTTGTCCTTGGTTTCTAAAGAATGACCGCAGTACGAACAGAAACGACTGTCGTCCGGATTCATTTGTCCACAAGCCTTACATTTAGCCATGTACTGTCTCTCTCCTTGCACAAAATGGGCATGCGCCCACACGTCTATTGCTTTACATTATACAAGCAAATTGTCAAAATTACAATAGCTTTATTAAAATTTAATCAACTAATTTCTGTTAAATATCGTAAATCCCGACTTTTCGCGGTCGGGATTTACTATAATTTTACCGTCGGGTTACTTATTGAAGCTGTCTTTGAGCGAAACGATACGATAGAAAGTGTGCTTTCCGTCGATGATTCCGGCATACTTGTAGTAAGCGTCGCGCATAAATTGGAAGGTCTTGCCCTCTTCGAAAGATACGGCAAACGGCTCTGCTTTGGCACATTCTACCACTTCGAGAGAATTGGGATTTATACGCTCGTTAAAGTCCGTTACGCCGTCTTTTGCGTCTACGAGAAGGCTCTCGTACTTACAGAGTCTGCAATCGACGCCGTCTTTCGCGGACGTCCACTGTATAGTGCCTTTGACCTTGATACCGCTGTTGACGCCACCGCTTGCGGAATCCTCGATGTAGTTGCAATGTACAACCGTAGGATTGCCGTCCGCATCGACTTCCGTCGAAACGTGAGTAAGTATATACGCGCCTTTAAGACGAACCATTCCGCCCTCTTTGAGTCTGAAATATTTAGGCGGAGGATTTAACGAAAAGTCTGCGTCGTCGATATATATTTCTTTAGTCAAATTGACAGTATGGGTGCCCGAACCCTCACAATTGGGGTTGTCAACTACGTTAAACGATTGAATTTCGTCATCAGCCATATTGTCTATAACCACTTTTAACGGGTGAGCTACCGCCATGGCGCGATCCGCGTGTACGTTGAGGTATTCTCTTACGCAATGCTCGAGGAGCGCGGGGTCCACTTCGCTATTGGCTTTGGCGACACCGACTCTCTGGCAGAAATCTTTTACCGCCTCTGCGGGATAGCCTCTCTTACGCATACCGCTAAGGGTCGGCATTCTCGGATCGTCCCAGCCTGCAACCACTCCGGTTTCGACAAGCTTTTTGAGATAACGCTTGGACATTATCGTATTCTTGATATTGAGCCTTGCAAACTCAATCTGCCTCGGCGGATTGACGAACTCGCACTGCTCGCATACCCAATCATACAACGGACGATGATCTTCGAATTCCAACGTGCATATGGAGTGCGTTACTCCGTCCAACGCGTCGCCGATGGGGTGAGCGAAATCGTACATGGGATATACGCACCATTTATCTCCGGTACGGTGATGGGTACAACGTAAAATACGGTAGATTACCGGGTCGCGCATATTCATATTCGGACTTGCCATATCTATTTTGGCACGCAATACCTTGCTACCGTCCGCATATTTGCCGTCGCGCATTTCGTAGAACAGTTTAAGGTTCTCTTCTATGCTACGATTCCTGTAAGGGCTTTCCTTGCCCGGCTCGGTAAGAGTTCCGCGAGTAGCGCGTATCTCGTCCGCCGTGTAATCGCAAACGTAGGCGTTACCTTTTTTGATAAGCTTTACTGCATACTCGAAAGTTTGGTCAAAATAATCGCTTGCGTAAAGCTCCTTATCCCATTCGAAACCCAACCAGCGGATGTCCTCTTTTATGCTTTCGACGTACTCGACGTCCTCTTTTGTAGGGTTGGTATCGTCGAAACGCAGGTTGCATTTGCCGTGGAACTTATCTTTTATACCGAAATTTATACACAGGCTCTTGCTGTGTCCGATATGGAGATATCCGTTGGGCTCGGGCGGGAAACGCGTGTAAATAAGACTGTGTTTGCCCGATTCGAGATCGTTTACGATGATGTCTTCGATAAAGTTTGAGGGTTCGATGTCGATTTTCATATTACACTCCGAGTATTATTTAGATTAGTGTTTGCATGCGTGAGGGAAAACGAGTTTGTCGGAATTGACTTTCATTCTGTCGCCGTCTTCCGTAAAGCCGAATTTAAGAAAATATTCGTCTTTATATGTATAAATTACATCGGTAATATCTATACAGCAGTTCATAAGAGAACGTGTAAAGAAATCGCCGTAGCCTTTACCGCGGAATCCTTTGAGTATGCCGACTTCTTTAAGATAAGCGGAAGTGGCGTCTATATCGAGCTTGGCTACCCCCGCCGGAACGTCGTCGACATAAAACACATACCCTACTTTGCCCGAGATATCGGTCCCGAATATAGCGTTATGCAATGCATTTAGCAATGCAGTATCGTTTGTTGGATTAAGATTAAGCATTTGTCCTCCGAAGTAGTACGGCGCTCGAAAACCCTTGCAAGCAAGTTTTCTCGCTTGTATTATAACA
>CAYZOJ010000022.1:0-23774 GCA_964480195.1 uncultured Christensenellaceae bacterium
TGTTTAGATCGCGTTTAATTCTCGCTTCTTACTGTCTGTTCTGTTTTCAAGGTACTTTTGCCGTCGTTTTGCGACAGCCTTTATATAATATCGTTTCGTAAATTTTTTGTCAACTGTTTTTTCAACTATTTTTGACATTTTTTTAGAAACGAAAATTATAACGATTTTAAGTTGCATTTTTTGTTTACACGGGAACGCTTTTGGATTATACTTAATATAACTTAATCGTCCGTGTACCCGTAGCTCAGTTGGATAGAGCGTGAGACTCCGACTCTCAAGGCCGAAGGTTCGACTCCTTTCGGGTACGCCATCTAACCGAGGGGAATTACATCATAATGTTTTAATTCCCCTTTGTCAAGATTATTTGTGATTTTGCTAAAAAATTTTTTTGTAAAATCATAGACGTAACTACATATTGGGTTGCTTGCATAATTGAGGCACAATTCACCAAAAATCGCGAAATCGCGACGTATATATAATAAGGATAAATAATATGTCGAACAAGAAAAAAGTCGTTATCGGAATGAGTGGCGGAGTGGACTCCTCTGTCGCCGCGCTCCTCTTAAAAGAACAGGGATACGATGTCGTAGGTCTGTTTATGCGTAATTGGCACGAAGAAGACGAATCGGGCGTATGCACTGCCGAGCAAGATTACTCGGACGTCAGGCGCGTCGCGGGTCTTATCGACATTCCGTATTACACGATAGATCTCAGCAAAGAATACGCCGACAGAGTTTTCAAATACTTTTTGGAAGAGTACAGCCACGGCAGAACGCCGAATCCCGACGTCCTATGCAATCGAGAGATAAAGTTCGGACCGTTCAAAGAATTTGCGTCGAGTATCGGTGCTGACTACATCGCGACGGGACACTATGCGGGAATCGAAACAAAAGACGGTAAGAACTATCTTATCCGCGCGAAGGACGAAAACAAAGACCAGACTTACTTCTTGAACCAGCTCAGCCAAAAGCAAATCGAAAACGTACTGTTTCCGCTTACCGAAATCGAAAAACCCGAGGTTCGCGAAATCGCCAAGAAATACAATCTTGCCACTGCCGAAAAAAAGGACAGCACGGGCATATGCTTTATAGGCGAGCGCAACTTCAGAAAATTCCTTGCGGAGTACCTTCCGATGAAGCCCGGGAAGATAAAGACTCTCGACGGCAAGACCATCGGCGAACACGACGGAGTATTCTTCTATACTATCGGACAGCGTAAAGGCTTCGGAGTCGGAGGCGTAAAGGGAGCGACCAACGACGCGCCCTACTATGTCGTCAAAAAAGACGTCGAGCACAATGTGCTTTACGTAAATCAAGGCGAATGCGACGAGTTATTCTCGACCGAAATCTTTACCGAAAAGTTCAATTACATTACCGACCCGATCGAACCCGGAACGCGAGTACTGCTCCGCACGCGCCACCGCGAAAAGCTCATTCCCGCCACTGCTTATCCCGAGGGCGACGCCGTGCGAATCGTTGCGGACACCCCCGTAAGAGCGGTAACGCCCGGGCAATACGCGGTAATTTACGACGGAAGAACGTGCATAGGCGGAGGCAAAATAAACAAATCGCGCTAAAACCGATTTCTTAATTACGGAATTCTCTTACGCGCGAAGTTTCGTTTCCGTATTGACAAGAAAACAAGATTATAATATAATCATCTTACACGGGTTCGCCCGAAATAATGGAGGTATTAAAAAATGAAGAAGAAAGTATTATCCGTAATAGCTATATTGGCTCTTGTTGCGGTTCTCGCCGTAGTTCTCGTTGCTTGCAACCCCAGTTCTTATCAAAAGAAACTCGAGGATGCCAACTACAAAGTAACCGTCTCCGAAGAAGACAGCGACGCCGTTAAACTCGTAAACAAGGGACTCGAACTCGACGGCGGATACGAAGGCAAAGTAACCTGGATCGTATCGGGAACAAAATTCGGTGTTTCCCTTTCGTCCGGTGTAGAGGCAGGCTCCGTTACCATCACCAAGTTCGAAAAGAGCGCAGACGCTAAAAAGTACGTTGAAGACTTCTTGGGCGGAGAGAGCGACACGGTCGTAAGAAAAGGCACCGTCGTTATCACCGGTGACGCCGACAGCGTTGAACTTGTAAAATAGTTAGGATTTTACAAAAGATAAATCCGCCCTTTCGGGGCGGATTTTTTATTGTATTGTTTTTTGTCTTCCGTTTTTGTCGAAATCTTTTTAGTAAGTCCTTATATTATATTGTACGCGCGCACGCGCGAGCGTATTTAAGGCTAATCGAACAAGACGACGAGAAGTCTTTTGATTTCCGCGCGCATGGCTTTATAGTCGATGTACGCGTGCTTATCGTATACGCATTCGTGAGCATAAGACTGCAAAATCACTATCGCGAGATGGACTCTTTCCGCAACGTCGGGTCTATCGTAACCGAGTTCAAGAAGCTTTTGGGAAAACTTTGCCGTCATTTTGTCTTCGAGAGAAGTAAATCTCTCGTCGACGGCGGGGTCGGTAGAGGTCAGGGCGTGCAACGCCTCGTGTATGGCGGCGTTATTTTTATGAGCTTCGACGGCAACGTCGATGGTCGTATCTATGAGCGACGGGAAATTTATCGGCGCGACGATGGCTTCGAGTTCTTCGAATACGGGATTAAAAACGTTGTCGATGTAAATATCGAGGACCTCGAGCAAAATGTCGCGTTTGTCGCGGAAATAGCCGTAAACTATCCCCGTCGAAACTCCCGCGCGCTTTGCGATTTCCGCTGTATTCGTATTAAAATAACCGGCTTCCGCAAACATCTCGTAGCCCGCCGCGATTATCTTATTCTTTTTTTCTATCGACCGCTGTTGTTGCGGTTCTCTTACCGTTGCCATGTCGCCTCCGAACGAGTGAACTCACATAAAAACGAGCTCTATATATTATAATATAAAGCTCGTATTTTTGCAAATCGTTTTTTTATCGGCGCTTCCTATCCGAGTATGAATACCTTTACGGAATGCCTGTCTATTTCTCCGCGGAGATATTCAGCCTTGTCCACGCCTTTTCCCGTAAGGCAATCGGTAACGGGGAGAGTTCCGTCGTACTCGATATAGTTACAGTTTTTATAGATGTCTTCGCTAAAATCGTACGACGCGCGTTCGCCCTTATTGAACAGACAAATCGCGGTTTTGCCTCCCGAAAGAGGCTTTACGAGTACCTGAACAGCACCGTTTACGATTCTCTTGCATTGCTTGCCGAGTGCGTCTTGGTCTATTCCGATGAGGAGCGGATTCTTGACGATTTCCAATACCTCGTCGCTAATCGAGCGAATGTCGTTACCGAGTATCAACGGCGACGCCATCATACACCACAAGGCAAAGTGCGCCACGTTTTCGCTATAAGTCAATTCGCCGACTCCGACTTCGAGCATATCGGGATCGTTCCAATGTCCCGGGGACGCGTACTTATAGAGTTCGACGTTTTGTTCATAGAGCTTGCATACGCTGTTCCAGTTGGGCTGTATGTCGAACGTCGTCCTCCAGAGGTTACCGGCACTCGCGCCCCAAAGATAGGGTTTGCCCGAGCCCCATTCGCAAATCGAAAACACCATTTTGCGTTCCTCTGTTCCGCTTTCTTCGGCGTACCGCGCCGTTGCTCTCTTAATGCAGTCGCCCATATGTTGATATTGAAGCATATCGGACGTCGCGTTGTTGTCGACGGGATTTAACAATTTTATCTTGTTTACGCCCTTTTTGAGCATAATCTTCTTTTGGGTGGTGTACTCGTTCCAGCGTACGTTTTTGGGAATGTGCATTCCGTATACGTCCTCGCCGTTTACGAGAGCGATAAGGTACTTTTCAAAAGAGTACCTTTCGTGCGTGTAGACCGTCAAAACGTACTCGCCGTCCTCGGGAACGCTTACCGCGTATTCGATACTACCCTCTCCCGCGTCCAGTCCGCTGACGTGAGTTTTTAACGTCTGAGTGTCGTATTGTGAGGCTTTTCCCCTAAAACTCGTCTTAAAAACGTGCGCGGAGCCCTCTCTGACGCCCTCTTCGGCCGTAAAGATTTTCTTTACCGGCTCGCCCTGCTTGTTTACCGAAATCCCCGCAACCCACGGCGCGTATTTGGTGTACGGAACGTTATGGCAAAAGTCGAGTTTCCAATATTCGATACCCCACTTCGCGAACGTGTACGCGTCAATGTACTCGTGCCCCTGCGTGCCGGGATACTCTTGACAAGTGTAAGTACCGTTGGAAGAGTACAATCCGAGCTTCATACCGACACTGCGAACCTTGTCTGAAAGCGCGCGCATTCCGTCCGGGAAGGTTACGTAATCGGGCTCGAGTTCGCCGTGTTCGTTACGTTCTTTTGCCTCCCAGCAGTCGTCGATATTGAGATAGACGTATCCGGCGTCGATGAGTCCTTTGTCGCGGATGGCTTCCGCCATACCGTAAATTACGTTCTGATCGATACGCTCCTGAAAGGTATTCCAAGAGCTCCAGCCCATGGGCGGTGTTAAAGCCACTCCGTTATCGTACGGCTTTTGAGCATACAGCGTCGGGGTGTTTCCGCGCTTACGTTTTGCCAGCGCTTTAAGGTAACAAACGGGACACATTCCGTTACGTCTTCTTGCCATTTTTATTCTCCTTCAAATGTATTTTTTGTGTTGTTTCGATGTTTGTTTTGCGGTGTTTAGGCTTCCGATAATTCTATTCCGGTTACCTTTACATTTTCTTTTAGGTTGGTCGGACGAAGTTTAAGATTGCCTCCGCGAACGCAGACTTCCGATACTTTTCCGTCTTCCCAGCTAAAATCGACAGTGGCGCCTCCCTCTAATCTAAGACCTCTTACCGCGCCCTTATCCCACATCTTCGGAAGTGCCGGCAGTAGCTCCAAAACGCCGTCGTCGACGGTTGTGAGGATCTCGTTGACCCCCGCGACATAACCGTAGTTTCCGTCAATTTGGAAAATGCGCGGAGGGTGCATATCGAGAAGGTTAGGGAAGATCGAATGCGCCGTCATATTCCGTATTACTCGCTCCGCCCTCTCGGAATTGCGAAGACGTCCGGCAAGACAAATAGCCCACGCTCCGCTCCATCCGTGATAAAGTTTGGCGTTATCAAGACGACACTCGTAAAGTTTTGATATCCCCTCTACAAGCTCTTTATCCTTATAATAGTTGGCGACCCGCCCCGGGTAGAGCGCGTACAACGGCGAAAAATGCCTGTGTCCTTTATCCTCGGTAACGAAGTCTTCTTGCCACTCGTTGATACCGTTTTTACCGAAAGTGAACGGGCGCAAAGCGGGAAGCGCGCGGGCGATTTCCTCTTTTAAGGCTTCGTCGGAAGAAATCTCGAGGGCGTTACCGAAAGCCTCGCGAATGACCCCCATATCGAATGCCGACGCGTACCCCACGGAGCACAAAGAGCCGTCCGCATAAAAGCGATGTTCGGGCGACGTCGAGGGACATGTTACGAGTTCGCCGTTATGTTCTACAAGAAAGTCGAGAGCGAAACGCGACGCCTCTTCGACCGAAAATTTGATTTTATCGCGCTTGTGTTCAAGACCGCCGTAACGGTAATGAGCGTACGCTTCGTTTGCAAGCCACACCCCGCAAAGAGGCGCGAACATATAAGACGGCGTTCCCTTAACGGGAGCCGTATGCCTCCAAATGTCGGAATTGTGTCCTGCGCACGAACCGCGGGCGCCGTAATTGACTTTTGCCGTTTTTTGTCCGCGCAGAGAAAGCTCGTATACAAAATCTATAAACGGCTCCGCGCACTCCGAAAGCCCTACTTGCTCGCTCGCCCAATAGTTCATCTCGGTATTGATGTTGACGGTATAGTTCGACGACCACGGCGGACGAACGACGTTGTTCCAAATCCCTTGAAGGGTTGTAGCCTCCCCGCCCGAACGACTCGCCGAAATCATAAGATACTTGCCGAAATTGTATAAGAGTTCGCAAAGCGACTTCTTAGTCGTTCCGCGTTTTGCGAGTTTTTGGAGCTCCGACGCCGTTATTTCCTCGTCCGCACAGAGGCTGAACGTCTGTTTGGAGTAAAGAGCGGAGTAATCGGCGACGTGTCTTTTTTTGATATCGTCATAGTCCGAGATATTATCGAGTACCTCTCCGCACTTACGACAGACTTCTTTCCTATCCGTAGATGGGAACTTGTCGTAAGATATAAATCCCGTTGCCGTGGATACAAACAACGTTACATTTTGCGCGCCGATGATTTTTATGGTATTACCCGAAACACTCTTTTGTCCATCCGTCTTTACATCTAAGGCAAAAGCAAACGCCATACCCTTACCCTCGGAATAACCGACAGGGTTTTTGGAAAATACGTACGGGGGAAGGTCCTTATCCGGGGCGTTACCCGTAACGAACAATCTACCCTCTTTTACAAAACTTTCGTAAACTATTTTCGACGAAGCAGAAATACTCAATCCGAAAGGCTTTTCCGACGTAATCCTATACGCAAAAACTTTATCGGGATACGAGCAAAAACACTCACGCGTTACCGCGCCCGAATTTATCGTCAATATGGCACTGCTTAAATCAAGCTCTCTTTTGTATCCTCGGTTACCTATTCCCGCAAAACGTAAGACAATATCGCCGAGAGGAAGGTAGGACTCCGAGTAGTCCCCGCAAAGAGTTTGTTCCGTTTCCGCCTCGGCTTCTTTATATTTGCCGTCAAAAACGAGGCGTCTTACGGCGTCGAGATTTTTTAGACTCTCATCCGAGTCATAATCCTTGGGATACCCTGACCAGAACTTGGCGTCGTTTAGAGATATCGTTTCCTTACGCTTTCCGCCGTATACCATCGCACCGATAATGCCGTTGCCTATCGGCGTGCCGTCTACCCAGTCCCTTGCAGGTTTTTTGAGAATTAGTTTATCCATTTTGCCTCCGAGCATTTATATTGTACAGTCTTTTGCGCTCTAAATCAATACCTTTATAAAAAAACGATTCCGACATATCGTCGGAATCGCCTTTAATTTTCGCTTAGCTTATTTTATATCGTATTTAAGGACCGGGAACCTCGCCGCCTTAACGTCATCGGGACGGCCTATCACCGCGCTGTGCGGAGCCGTATGCAACGACTCGGGATCGGTATACGCGCGCCTTACGATGTCGTTTAGTATTTCGGCTGCTCTATCGAGAGTTTCCTTGCTCTCGGTTTCGGTAGGTTCGAACATCAACGCCTCGTGAACGATACTCGGGAAGTACATCGTCGGGGGATGGATACCGTGGTCTATCATCGCCTTGGCTACGTCCATTGCCGATACGCCCGTTTCGTCTTTAAGCTTTTGCATACAAGCGACGAACTCGTGCATACAGTATCTTCCCTCTTCGCTCGGGAACGTTTCTTTAAGCTTGGCTTTAAGATAATTTGCATTGAGCACCGCGCCTTCCGCGGACGCTTTGATTCCGCTTCTTCCGAGAGTGAGAATATACGCGTACGCCTTGACGTAAACGCCGAAGTTGCCGTAAAACGCACCGACCTTTCCGATTGAGGACGAACCCTTTTTGAGCGAATATGTGTCGCCGTTTTTGACGGCAATGCTTCCCGGCAAGAACTCGGCAAGGGGCTCCTTGCAACCGACGGGACCCGAACCGGGACCGCCACCGCCGTGAGGAGTGGAGAACGTCTTGTGGAGGTTCAAGTGAACGACGTCGAAGCCCATATCACCCGGACGAACGACGCCCATAACCGCATTGAGGTTGGCTCCGTCGTAATACAAAAGTCCGCCCGCATTATGGACGATTTCGGAGATCGCCTCGATATTCCTTTCAAACAATCCGAGGGTAGTGGGATTGGTGAGCATCAACGCGCAAGTATCGTCGCCGACCGCGTTTTTAAGAGCTTCGAGGTCAACGCCCTTTTCATCGTTGGAGGGGATATTGATTACTTCACAACCGGCAAGCGCCGCGCTCGCGGGGTTGGTGCCGTGTGCGCTGTCGGGGACTATAATCTTATTGCGATGAGCCTCGCCCCTCGATGCGTGATACGCGCGGATTATTTTGAGTCCCGTGTACTCGCCGTGCGCGCCCGCGGACGGTTCGAGAGTAACGGCGTCCATACCCGTTATCGCTTTTAACGAGTTTTGGAGCTCAAACATCACTTGTAGGGAGCCTTGAACGCTGTTTTCGGGTTGTAGCGGATGAACCGCGGTAAAGCCCTCGAGTCCTGCGACAAGCTCGTTGAGCTTGGGATTATACTTCATCGTGCAAGAGCCGAGAGGATAGAAACCGTCATCCACGCCGAACGAATTACGCGCAAGCAACGTATAGTGTCTTACGAGATCGACTTCGCTTACCTCGGGAAGAGGAAGATCTTCTCTTTGAGCGACTCTTAGAGTATAAGAGGGAACGTCGGGCTTACGAATGGTCGCGGTACGCGCGCCCTTAACGGATTTATCAAATATCAAACCGAGTTCGTTTAGCATATCGCACCTCCTATCAAGCTCACCACGCGATCAATGAGTTCTTTACTGCATTTTTCGGTAAAGCACCAGAGTAGTCTGTCGTCGTCGAGTTTTAGACCGCCCAAGATGTCGGCGCCTTCGAGGACCTCAAGAATTTTATCGGAATTTCCGACAGAAACGGTGGTAAATTCGTGGAAAAACTCACCGTTCCACTCTCTTTTAAGTCCGATTTCCTCAAATTTCGCACTCGCGTAATGCGCGTAATCGACACAAGCGGACGCGACTTCTTTGAGCCCTTCTTTGCCCATTGCTCCGAGATAAACGGTCGCCGTCAACGAGCAAAGCGCCTGATTAGAGCAGATGTTGCTCAATGCGCGTTCGCGTTTGATGTGCTGTTCGCGGGGTTGGAGCGTTAAAACGTAACACTCTTTTCCGTTCGCGTCCGTCGTCTTGCCGACGATTCTCCCGGGAATTTTGCGCATTTCTTTTGTCTTGCACGTCATAAAACCGAGGTACGGACCGCCGAACGAAAGACTCATTCCGAAGGGTTGAGCGTCGCCTACCGCGATATCCGCGCCACACTCCGAAGGTGTTTCGGTAAGCGCAAGCATAAGGGGATTTACACCCATAATATACTTGGCTCCGTACTCTTTTGCGACATTGCCTATTGCGCGCGCATCGGACAAAAGCCCGTTGTATTGGGGTTGTTCGAGGTATACCGCGCAAACGGTATCATCCATTAGCTTTTTAATATTTTGGGCACTCGCAACGCCGTTTTCGGTATCCGCAACAAGGATTTCGACGCCCTTTGTTGAAAGATACGTCTTTAATACCGACATCGTGTCCGGACGTATTTCGCCGGCAATTATGAGTTTATTGCGGTTACGTTCTTTGGTCATTATGACGGCTTCAGCCGCCGCTGTCGCGCCGTTATAAACGCCTGCGTTAGATACGTCCATTCCGGTCAGCGCGCACATATAGCTTTGGTACTCGAATATGGACCTAAGTACGCCTTGCGAAAGCTCCGCCTGATAAGGCGTATACGCCGTTACGAACTGCGGAAGAGAGGTTATCGCTTTTACAACGGGCGGTATGTAGTGATCGTACGCACCCGCTCCGCGGAGCACCGCCGAATACACGCGATTCTTTTTGGCTATCGCACGGAGCTTCTCTTCGGTTTCTTGAGAGCTTAGCCCCTCGGGTAAATCCAACGAGGCAAGTTTAAGACTTTCGGGAACGTCTTTATAAAGTTCCGAAACGCTGTCCGCTCCGATATATGCGAGCATTTCAGCCCGCTCTTTTTCTGTGTTGGGAATATAGTCGGGCATTGTTATAGGGTGGCTCTGTAATCGTCTTCTTCCATAAGGTCCGCGGGAACGAAATCGACTTTGATTTTGCAAATCCAAGTCGTCATAGCGGACTCGTTGATGAGTTCGGGAGAACCGTCGAGGGCTTCGTTTACTTCGATAACTTCACCGCTTACGGGCGCATAAAGCGCGCTTGCGGTCTTGACGCTTTCGACTTCGCAGAGGTCTTCGCCCGCGTTTACGCCGGCGCCGACTTCGGGAAGAGATACGTACACTATGTCGCCGAGTTCGTCAGCCGCATAATCGGTAATGCCGATTTCGGCGATGTCGCCGTCGATTTTAGCCCATTCGTGAGTTTTTGCAAACAATGTTTTCATTTTAACTTCTCCTGTTATTTTTTAGGTGTATAAAAAGGTAAAGCTACCCTTTCGAGTTTGAGTTTTTTGCCTCTGACATCGGCATAAAGCGTGCCCGTCGCGCTGTCGAGGACGCGAGCCATCGCAACCGCTTGACCGACGGTCGGAGCCATAGTGCCGGAAGTCGCAAGACCTACAAGGTTCCCTTCCTCGTCGTAAATATCGGTGTGTTCGCGAACAATTCCCTTATCCGCTACCCTTACGCCTATGCGCGAATAGAGTTTGGGCTGCGATTCTATAGCAGTTTTCCCTATAAACTCGGGCTTGTCGAGTTTGATTCCGAAGCCCAAGCCTACTTCCGTCGCAAGATAGTCTTCGCCGAGTTCGTGTCCGTAAAGGGGCATACCCGCTTCCATTCTGAGAGTATCGCGCGCGCCGAGTCCGCAAGGCGCAAGACCGAATTCCGCGCCCGCTTCGATAAACGCTTCGAATAATTCGCCGGCGTCCGACGGATCGCAATAAACCTCGTAACCCTTTTCGCCAGTATAGCCGGTACGCGAAATCAGCGCGTTCTTTCCCCCAACCTTAACGCCCGAACGGAACGAGTAGTATTTGACGGGAATATCCTCTTCCGCCGTGAGCTTTTTGACGACGTTTTCGGCAAGAGGTCCTTGCACGGCAATCTGCGCGACGTTATCCGAAATATCTATACATTCGACGTCGTAACCCTCGATATGCGAAGTCATCCAAGCATAGTCCTTATCCTTGTTGCTCGCATTGACGACCACGAGATATTTGCCTTCGCAAAATCTATATACGAGAACGTCGTCGACTTCCCCGCCCTCTTCGTTGAGCATAAGCGAGTAGCGAACCTGCCCGTCATACATATCTCTGAACCTGTTTGTGAGAAGATGTTCGAGAGCGTCCTCCGCGCCTTTTCCGCGGAAAATAATCTCGCCCATATGCGAAACGTCGAACATTCCGACGGCATTCCTTACCGTTTTGTGCTCGGCGATTATGCCGGACGGGTATCGGACGGGGAGTTCGTAGCCTGCAAAGTCTACTATCACTCCGCCGTATTTGACGTGTTTATCGTATAGCGGTGTACGTTTTGCCATTTTCTGCCTCCGTTGGTTTATAAAATTATTATACAACGCGCGCGCCTTGCGCGCAATAGCGATTTTCTAAAAATTCAATTTGCGCATAAGCGCCTCGAAATCCCTATCCGATATATACGCTTCGAGAGCCTCCGCTATGCGCTCGTAATCCCCGCCGAAAGCCTCTCTCTCGGAAGACGGAACCTCGGAAAGAACGTAGTCCGCAAGGTTCCCGGGTTGTCGCCCTATTCCTATGCGTATGCGCTTGAACCCCTCGGTTCCGAGTAAAGAAACAATGCTCCGCATACCGTTATGCGTGCCGGCGCTACCCGACGCCCGCGCACGGAGAGTGTGCCTCGGAAGATCTATGTCGTCGTAAATGACGACTATCTCTTCGGGCTTCGCCTTGTACTTTGCCTGAAGCCCTTTTACGGACTCACCGCTCGCGTTCATATAAGTTAAAGGCTTTGCAAGAACAATCTTGTCGCCCTTACGAGAAAACGTTACCGTAAGCGCGTTGCATTCGGCTTTTTTGAGAGTTTTGCCTATCTTCTCCGCAAGCGCGTCGACGGCGCGAAAGCCCATATTGTGAAAAGTGTTTTCGTATTCCTTGCCGGGATTTCCGAGTCCTACGATAATCAGCATTTGTTACGCTTCCTCCTGAAATATTCCGTGAGCGCCAAGGCGCATTCCTTTTCCATAATTCCGCCCTCGACCGTAAGTCTATGGTTAAATCTTTTGTCTTCCGGTAAATTGTACAGAGAACCGCAACAACCGCCTTTCGGGTCCCACGCTCCGAAATACAGTGCCCTTAACCGAGAGTTTATAAGAGCTCCCGCACACATCGCGCAAGGCTCCAGAGTAACGTACATATCGCAGTCTTCGAGCCACCAGTTGCCAAGTTTTTTAGATGCTTTTTCTATTGCCTCAATCTCCGCGTGGCGCGTCGCCATGCCCTTTTTTTCTTTCCGATTTCTGCCGTATGCTATAATCTTCCCGTCCTTTACTATGACTGCTCCGACGGGGACTTCGTCCTCTTCTCCTGCTTTATGAGCCTGCTTCAAGGCTATTTTCATGTAGTGTATTTTGTCCATAGCTTCCTCGCCGTTTCGGCATATAAATCCAATATGCCGTCGTGCTTTTTTAATAAGTTTCCGTACTCCTCTTCGGGATACGGATGAGGGAATCTGTCTTCGCCGACCTCGACCGTCAGCCCGAGCCGACCCGTTTTTAAGACGAACGCGTCTTTAAGTCCGCCCGTCGACCACGGCGTCGTTTTGAGAGCGTACCCGAGGCGCATCGCTATCTCCGACGCCTCTTCTTTATATAAAAGGTTTCCGCCGAAGCCCCAATAGACCTCTTCGCCCTTAGAGTGATACGCGACGACGAGAGCATAGTCGCCGTCAAGCATTACTTTGTTTATTGCGCGCGTTTCGGGTTCGCTTAAAGGATACTTACCGACGTATCCGTGAGGCGCGGGATAAAAGACGTTGCCTCTTCCCTTTCCCCATTCCGCGTCGAAATTTACGTTGAGGTCAACCCCTCGCGCGTTCGCTTTCCAAAGGCGAAAATCGGAACTTCCGCCGTTGATTTTGATAAGGTTCGCCTTTACTTCTCGCTTAGCGTCAAGAGCGGAAAGCCCGTCTTCCGCGATAACCCAGCCGTCTATATCGAGTATCGGCACAACGTCCATACCGTCTCTTCCCGAATACTCTTTTATAAGATCGAGAAGAAGGTATCCCGTAACGAACTCTCTTGCGTGCACCGTGCCGACGATAAGCGTCCGTGGCTTGCCACCGCCCTTACGGATAATCGGAATATCGTATCCGCAAACGGTCTTGCCTATATAATCGACTTTACCGCCCGACTCCTTGCAACGTCTTATTAAACTCGAATATCTCACGTATCATAATACGCGAAAACTCTATTTGTGGTACGAAGTTTTGTTTATTATGCTCATCGCGCGGTAGAGCTGTTCCGAGAGTATCACCCTCATAAGTTGATGAGGATAAGTAACGCGACCGAAACTTATTTTTTTGTCGGCACGCCTTTTGACCGCTTCCGACACCCCTCTCGAACCGCCTATTATGAACGTAAACGTACTCGTCCCGCCGACCGATTCTTTATTGATAAGCTCCGCAAGCCCCTCGCTCGTTATCTGCTCGCCGTCGATTGCGGTAAGTACGACGTATCCTTGCGCCTTTTCGAGTATCGCCTTTTCTTCCTGCGTCGCAAGACGTTCCGCATTCCCTTCGTCGCGACCCTCGGGACACTCGATTATTTCGAGATTTGCATATCTTCCGATTCTCTTTTTGTATTCGTTCACGGCGTCCGTCCAGAACTTTTCTTTGAGTTTTCCGACGGCGACGATACGTAAGTTTATCACCGTAAGAGCCCCCATATGAACGTCATTACCGTAACGGCAAATGCGGAAATAAATGCGATTATCAACAGCACATAATCGCGCGCTTTGGGCTTTTTGTTCTCCTGAACTTCGGGTAACGGGTGCCTATTTTCGAAGTATCGGGCGTCTATCCCCGCGGGATAGCCGTAAATATCGTATATGCTCCGCGCGTCGGCGTAACGGCTGTCTATACCGCTTCGCGCGTTTTCTATACAAGGTTCATACGCGTTCCTCGCGTCCGCGGTAACCGCCTTAAAACGACGCATACTGACTACAAGTAGCCATATCGCCACCGCTACCGACGCAATCAATATAAGCCACGAACTGTACATAAATCCATTGATTGTTTCGTACACGACTTTGATTGTCCCTTCTGCTTGCGACAGATATTCTCCCATAACCACGAAAAAGTTGTTCAAGAAATGGACTATCATCCCGGGGAACACCGAACGGCTCTTTACGCACAGATACGCCATTATCATACCTGCAACGAGCGTCGGCCCGAACTGCGGGGCGTTCTGATGGCAAGCCCCGAAAAACACGCCTACGATAAACACTTTGAGCTTGTCGCTCTTGACGTCTTCGAGGGCTCCGAGTAGCAGTCCTCTATCGGTAAGCTCTTCGAATATCGCGGGCATAATCGCCGTCGTGATAATCTCCATAATTAGCACTTCGGGCGAGGTATAGAGCGTGCCCGTCCCCGACACGTAGGTAAATCCGAACAGGTTCATTACGAGATACCATACCGACGAAATGCCGATATTGAGCACGTAATTAAGAACGCCTATCGCTACCGCAAGCCCGTATGCGGACGCGGGAAGCTTGGCGTTTATACGGAAGTCCTTGCGATAGTCCGCGTTGTCCTTGGACACCAGTCTTCTGTAAAGAAGGTACGGGAACAAGCCCATAAACAGTCCTTGGAAGATTATCGAAAACAGCCAGTTCGTGATGTTGTCGCCAAAATCAATGACGTTGAATACCAGCCTCACGACTTGCAAGCTGACTACCGTAAATAAAAATATTCCGCACATTCTGAACGTTTTATTCATATTGCCTCCGTTAAGCCCCCTCCGGGATAAGCGACACGACCGCCGACAGCACTCCCATCATCACAAGAAACACGATAAACCCTATAAACACGTAATCGTGCGTAACGTTTTCTCTGCCCGTTTTGTCGAGTTTAAGCGGTAGAGCAAACCCGCCCTTTCCTTTATATTCGGAAGTCCCCGCGGTCCTTACGATCGCGTACACCGACGGATAAAGTATCATCGCGCCGACTACGCATATTCCCGCCATTATGAGCGCGTTAGTTCCGCTCATCACCGCGAGTTCGCCGTACGCGGGAATGATGTTGCCTATAAATAAAGCTATCAGGTTATTGAGAAGATGTATAACGCACGCATAAATTATATTCCCCGTAACGACGGTGATATACGACAGCAACGCTCCGAGCAAAAATTGATGAACGAGTTGCGCGGGATTAAAATGCGACAGCGCGAATATGATTGCCGAAAGGAAAATCGCGCGAGCCGTTCCGGCACTTTCGAGCGATTTGAGAATGACGCCCCTGAACATAAGCTCTTCGCCGAGAGCGGGGAGTACGCTTAGAACGAGTATCACGAGCACGACGTCGCCCGCGCCGTTTATCTCCGGCACGGTAACTTCTGCCTGCACCCCGAGCACTTCGAGTAGCCATGAAAACGCCGTCGCGATGAGCGTATTTTGCATAAACACGCCTATCGTAATGACTACCGCAAGCAAAATCCCCACGGGCTTAACTCCGCGAACGGGAGCGACGGACGACAACGGCGCGTGCTTAATTAAAAGAAGTCCCGCGCAAACCGAAAGAAACGCAACCTGCGACGAAAGATAGCTAACGTATATCTTCGCGTTGCCGTCGGGCATAACCGACGACACCGCCGATATGAGGAGCGCGACGGCAAGAGCCACAAGATACGTCGTGGCTCCGTCCCTCGGTCTTAGATTAAGATTTACGTCCTCTTTGCGCATACGATTTCTTTAAGTCCTTTTTGCATTGCAACGTGAAGATTATAGTCCCCTTCTTGCGCACCGCACTCGCGGAGCACGCCGACTACACTTTGACGAGCACAGTCGTATGTATTGTTATGCTCGCTTATGTGTCCCAAAATAAAGTTTTTGGTTCCCGATTCCATAATTTTCGCGATAGCCTTACCGCAGGCGACGTTGGAAAGATGTCCGCTTTCTCCGAGTATTCTTTGTTTAAGGTACGGCGGGTACGGTCCGTTGAGTAGCATGTTCACATCGTGATTGCTCTCTATCAATACAAGGTCCGCGCCTTTTGTCGCTTCAAAAACGCCTTCCGAAAAGTACCCGAGGTCGGTTGCGTATACAAACCGCGAATCCCCGTCCGAAACGGAGTAGCCGACGGGATAAACGGCGTCGTGCGACACCCTAAACGGGCGTATCTCCATACCGCAGAGAGTAAACGGATTTGTCCCCTCGAAGTAATAACCGCCTTTCAGCTCCGTTTTGCGTTTAAGAACGCTCATCGTTTCGATATTGGTAAAAACGGGTATCGAATAGTTCTCCGCAAGAACGGTGGCGCTCTTTATATGGTCGGCGTGTTCGTGCGTTATGAGTATTGCTTTTATCGAATTCCAGCCCGCTCCCGCCGATTTTATGCCGTCGGTGAGGGCTCGAATGCCGACTCCGCAATCTATTAAGATACGGTTAGCGCCGGAAGTGAGTAACACAGAATTACCACGACTCCCGGACGCTATTACTTTTACTTCTATCATTTGCTTTGCCCGTCTCGCGGACGGATGTTCTTATGTTTTTATTATTTGATTATCGGAATCGTTGCAAGATACTCGACGTTGGGACGCTCGTCCGCATCGCCCTCTGCAAGAACGAATGCGCGCTTAATGACGGTACCGCCCGCCTTTTCGACCAACGCTTCGAGTCCGTGAAGACTTCCGCCCGTCGAAATAACGTCGTCGACGATCGCTACCTTTTTGCCGTTTAAGAGTTCGACGTCGTGCCTCGAAAGATACAGCGTCTGCTCGCCCGCCGTCGTTATCGACTTGACGGTAACGGATATGCCGTCCTGCATATAAAGCTTTTTGGACTTACGCGCGACCGCGTAATATTTGTGTCCGAGTTCGCGAGCTACGACGTGCGCAAGTTGGAGTCCCTTGCTTTCGGCGGTAATTACGACGTCGGCTTCCGGGAGGAGCTTCGCAAGTTCTCTACCGCAATGCTCGGTGAGTTCCTGCGCTCCGTGAAGGTTGAAGAAGCATATTTTGACGTCGCCGATGGGGATAATCGGAAGGTCTGTTTTGTATCCGCAAATGTCTACGGTGTAATATTGTTGTTCGTTTGCCATAATCGTATTCCTTTATTAAAATTCAAAATCGAGAGCCACACTGCCTTCGCGTACCGCGTGCATATGCGGTTTTACCACCGAGCAATGATACTCGTCTTTTTGGTACCTTTCGAGAGCTTCTCTGTCGTCGACGGTAACTATCAACGCTACATCATACGACCTTCCCGAATGTAAAAAGTCTATGCCGACTTCTATGGAACGAAGTTCGGGCACTTTTCCGTCCATCGAAAGTAGGACTTCTTTTGCTTTGGCGGTTTCTTCCGCCGTCGGGTTTTTGAGTTTGAACAGCACTATGTGTTTAACCATTTTTATCTCCTTTACGCCTTATTTACAACGTCTTTCCAAGCGGGCAACGCGTCCGCGGATCTGACGTCGCCGTAGAGTTCGCGAGTAAGTGCGAGGCACTCGGATTTTTCGGATTCGTCCAAGTCTTCATAAGCACCGCTCTTGCGCGCTTCGGTAAAGTAACGCATACGCGCGAGTTTCTTGTTGGTAACCTTAAAGCGGAACGACGCGATAAACGCAATCGAAATGAACACCGCTATCGCGATTCCGAGCATAAGTCTTATAGCAAGCAAAACTTCGGGGCTTTGTTGTACGTAGACGGAAGCGTCTTCGGAGGGTTTATAGCCGACAGGCGTCAAAATCCAACCTACCATACCTACGCCCAAAGCTCCCGCTATCTTGCGGATAAGGGTCATCATACCGGAGTAACTGCCGGTAGGACGATTGCCGGTTGCGAATTCCGCGACGTCGACAGTATCGGGGAAGATTATCCAAGGCATCATTTGCGCACCGCCGAAGCCCAAGCCCATTACGAACGCCACTATCGGAACAAGTACGGGAGGCGCCCAAGATGGATCCATTACCGCGAGCATTATGCCTCCGATAATATAGAACGGAAGTCCCGCGCGGAATGCGAAAGCCTTGTTCTTTTTATCCATAAATATACGCGTCAACGGGAAAGCGAGAACCGCCGCTACCATCAACGGCGCAACGATGAACATCGACGAGAAATTCATTCCGAACAGCTCGTATCCGTGCCAAACGTCGGTCGCGTAGTAAACGGCGAGCGCGCTTATTATATCCATACACATAAACGCCGTGGAGTACATCACTATATGCGCGCGGAAAGACTTGTTGCGCATAGGCGCCGCGTAGTTACGGAAGAAATCTTTGATATGGAATTTTTGTTTGGGGGACTCGTCTTTTATACGTTCCTTTACGAAAATACTGCAAAGGATAAGTCCACCGCCGAACAGCAGTCCGAATACGCTTGCGGTAATCAGCCAGAACGCGGTTGCCGAAAGACTCGGAAGGAATGCCGTTTCGGGAGTAACGTATGCTTCGAGAAGCAAAAGAGGTACGACGTAAGAAATACCCGAGCTTGCCGCGTTGAATACGAGTTTTACGGTATTCGCATTATTGCGTTCGCGGAACGAGGGTGAGATGTCGCTTGCCATCGAGCAGTACGGAACCTGCGTAATAGTCGAGAACGTATTCCACAAAATATACATTACCGTGATATACGCCACCATACCGCTTACGTCCATTCCCCATTCCTTAATGGGCGCGAACAGTAAGAACAGTCCTAAAATAAGGCAAATGCCACCGCCGAACATATACGGACGACGTCTGCCGAAACGCGAACGGGTGTTGTCGCTGATGAAACCCATGAGCGGGTCGGTAATGGCGTCCCAGAATTTGGCGACCATCATTATCGTCGAAGCGACCATCGCTTCTATTCCGAGCGACGTCATGTATTTGAGCATTACGCACGACATGAGCGCCACTCCGCCACCGTCCATCAACGAACCTATTCCGTAAAAAATCTTTTCTTTTACGGGAATATAGTCGGGACTGTCCTTCGGAACGGGTCTTGCGGAATCGTCATTATAGACGACGCCCTCTCCCGTTTTGAGTTCTTCCGCTTTATTGCTTTGCATACGGACCTCCAATAGTAATCTGTATTTATCATACTATAAAAGCGCTTTCTTTTCAAGAGTTTTTATAGATTACGCGCGCGCGAATCCTCTTCGGGTATTGAACACGATAAAAATTCGTGCTATAATGCTTACAGGAGGTCCTATATGTCTTTAATTACCTTTCTTCTTAAAAAAATCGTTCCGCTCCCCAAAATCGGAGCCTATAAAAACTACCTCTTCATCGGTCCCCACCCCGACGATATAGAAGTCGGCGCGGGCGCTACCGTTTCGCGCCTCGTAAAAGATGGTAAAAACGTTTCGTTTTTAATCTGCACCGACGGTTGCTACGGTACCGAAGAAGCCGTTTACGATAAATCGGAACTCGTCCGCGTTCGCCAACAAGAATCCCTCGCGTCTGCAAAATCCTTAGGCGTTACCGACGTTACCTTCCTCCCCTACGGGGACGGTTGGGGCTACGACCAAAAAGAACTTACCATCGCTATCGCAAAAGAGATTATCCGCATTAAACCCGACGTCATATTCTGCCCCGATCCGAACCTCGCAACAGAGTGCCACCCCGACCATTTGAATGTCGGCAGAGCCGCGGCAAACGCCTTTATGATGTGCGCAAACGCCGGTATGGCAAAAGACTTCGCCGATCTCACTCCCGCAGATCCCAAAGCTATAGCTTTCTACTATACCGATCGCCCCAACGTCTACTTCAAGACCAAACCTTCCGACGTAAAAGCACAGCTAAACGCCCTCAAACTCTTCCCCTCTCAGTTTACCTTTACCGAGAAAAAAGACGGCTCCGGCGACGGAGTAGCAATGTATTTGCAGTTCAGATCTATAAGGTTCGGTATTAAAACCCTAAAAGGTCGCGCCGACGGCTTCCGCGCCTACACCCCCACGCATACTCACTGTTGTTCCGAGTACATCTAACCCAACCACCGAAAACAAGCAGAAAATGTTTAAACTTAAATAGGTTATCGTCAGCTCGGTAACCTATTTTTTTCTTATACGAAGAACGTTAGCGGATAGCCTATTTTTAATTTTCGGGATTTACACACGCTCTCGAGGCTTGCGCAGTGATATTGCCTATCGGCAGTGATGTTGCCTACGGCAGTGATATTGCTTGCGCAGTGATATTTTGCTACGCAAAGTGATATTTTCGCGTTGCGAAAATTATGGTCTTTAAGATTAGAAACCTTATTTACCGATGTTAATACAATCGTCGTGTAGCGAAATACAGCCGTTAAGATGAACAATACAGTCGCCAATCATAGGCGCATTGTGTAGCTCTCGGTTTGATATTTAGTGCTATAACGTGAGAAAATCGGAGCGGAAGCAATACAGGCGTATGCGTGCGGAGATTTCGGCTGTCCGCCCGACGGGCGGACAAACCAAGCCGTTTATCTTGCGTTAGAGGGCTGAAGAGCAAAGCGAGCGCGTGTCAAGAAGTAAATCCCGAAAAATTAAAAATAGGCTATCCTCTGCATTTGCTTATATTAAGAAAATAAGCTGTCCGAACTTCGAACAGCTTATAATCGTACTAATAAGTTTACGCCTATTTTTCGGGATTTACTTCTGTACCGTGAATTTGGGTCCCATGTATACGATTTCGAGCTTGTAGCTCTCGTACTCCAACGTAAACAGTCCACCGCCTTCTTCTTGCTGATAAACGATTATCGAAGATATTCTGTCATAGCAGACTTCAAACGTTACGTACTTACCGTCGAGCAGGCTCTTTTTGCCGTTTGTGGCTTCGTAACGTGCGAGGTAATCGTTGCTCATTTTGCAAGTTATGGTTACGACGTGCCCTTTCTTTTGTACGCCCGCGTTGCTTACGCCGTCAAAAACGAGATCTTCTTTCGCGATTCCTTTAAGCTCGGTCAAAATCGTATCGAGGGTATAGGGCTTAAACGCGTCGGAGAGCACGTATTCTTTTGCGGTAACGCCTGCGGTTACTTTATATTTCTTTTGGGAACCGTCGGTGCCCATTGAGGTGTCCCATTCGCTGAGATAAGTTTTTCCGTCGTCGGCGTATCCGCAATAGATTTCTTTATTTACGGTATCGTTTTCCGACTCGGTTACCATAACTTTAAGTCCCGAATAGTCGTACTCGGCGGAACTGTTTTTGATAAAATCATAGTCGTTGTCTATATCGCAAAGAACGTTGACTTTACGACTGACGACGTTGTTGCTAAGCCCCGCGCGAGGCGTCGATACGGACTCTTTCCAATAGAATATATGTGCGTTGTCCTCGTGTAAAGTATTGCTTAGCGCATCACGCAACGTGGCATAGCCCTCGTCGACCGACATTTGGGTGCATCCGGCAAACGCGAAAATCGTTACCGCAACGATTGCCGTCAAACATATAACGGATACTGTTCTTTTAAGTTTCATTATTCGTTGCCTCCTTCATCGTCGGTGCACGCCGCTTCGTCCGCGACACTGTTATTCATATTCTTTTGAGCCTTCTTTTCCGCTTTCTTACGACGGCGTTCGAGTATGCGCGCCTGCTTTTCGGGAGAGAAACTCTCAAAACGACGTTGCTTGTCCTCTTCTATCTCGCGACGTTTGCGTTCGCGTTCCTCTTTTTCCTTGAGCTCGGCAAGACGTTCTTTTTCGGCGACTTCGGCGACCGCCTCATCGTACTTCTCGGCAATCTCCGCATAGAACTTGCGGTTCTCGCTTTCTGCAAGGAACTCGACTGACGCGTAGTAATATCCGAATACCTTGTTGTAAAGGAGTAACGCTTTTTCTGCCGTATCAACGGCTTTATCCTTTGCAAGGATTTCTTCTCTCGTTCCCGTCGGGAGCGCGTGCGCCTCTTCGACCCTTTCGATACAGTCTGTAGGTATTACGCCGTCTTTATACGTTTTGGCGACGGCATTTAACATCTTGTTGTATTTGTCGCGCTCTTTTCTGTAAACCTTTTTGAGCTTTAAGGATTCCTTATCCTCGCCTATGGGTTCCTCAATTCCGAGTTCTTCGAACCTGACATTAACTATTTGTTCGGCGGGACGCGCGGATATAGCCGTCGCAAACGCAAGCTTCAACCTATTGTCGGGACGGGTAAATTTGTTTTCTTCGGCAAGATAAATCTCGTCGTAAGCTTCCTTATTCTCCCTCGTTTTGCGGAGAGCTGTGTATGCGGTTCTCGCTTCTTTGATTGCAATTTTGCGCGTAGCGCGCTCTTCTTTGGTTCCGATCGGAAGAAGGTATGCGTTCTTTAACGCCGTTCTTCCCGCCTTCATATCGGGTACGGATTCGCGTTCGATTTCCTCGATACGGCGTTGACCCTCGACGGTTTCTACGATTTGTTCGGGAGTAATCGAGCCCGTCGCATAGTCGGCAAACGCCGCTCTACGACGGAGTACGGTAATAATCATCTGGTGCTTTTCTCTCGACAGACGATAGAAGAAGAACGGTACAAGGTTGAGCGTCGCACCTATTATCGAGAGTAAGCAGAGCATATTGAACATATTGTTACGGACTTGGGGATCGTACAAAATGTCGTAGTTGGTGGTAACGCCCATAGCCTCGTAAACGAACGGTATTACAAGACCTGTAAGGAGGGTTATAGGCACGGTTACCGCGCTTGCCGCGCCCAAAATAAAGTCGACGCGCTTGCCGGTAAGGTATTGCTGATAGTCTTTGACTTCCGCACTCAAAACGGGGTTGTAAACGAGCTGTAATTGGTTGAAAATGGTATTTACGTACAAGCAAATAAAGAACAACAGCGGTACTTTGTATGTGAGAAGCATAAGCGCGACACAACCGATATTGCTCAAATTGTGGAATATAAGGATTCCGCGGTTGCCGAGCTTGCGGAGAAGGAAGGGCGTAAGTAGCATTGCTATTGTCGAACTCGTACCGTAAATGAGGGTAAGAGTGCCGTACTCCGCCATATTCTGAGTGCCGTAAATGTACATCCAGCTGAATATAACGGTAACGCCGTTTTCAAGGAAGCCGATGATACTCGCTATCGTACGAATCCACCAATACTTGTTTTTATAAACTGCGGAAACGCTTTCCCACAAACCGACTTTCTGTACATAAGTTTTACTTGCGATGACGCGTTCTTTGCACCCTATCGCTGTAAAGAAGCTCATACCGACGCCGAGGACCGCAACCGCCGCAATTATGTATCTATAGGTGTTTATGTCGGTGTAAGTAAGACCCGTCCAGCTGAGGATATAAGGAATTGCCGCGCCGTAAACGGTAGGCGCGAAAGACGAAATCAAAATGCTTATCGTCATTATACGAGCGCGTTCGTCGCTGTTTGCGCTAAGAACGCTACCGAGCTCCGTATAAGTATCGGTAAACAGAGGCTGGAACATCGCAATCGTTACGGCGAACAGGAATACCCATATAAACTTACTCGTGTAAGTCATACTCTCGAACGGCAGGAAGAGGAATATGAGCGATAAAGCAACGAGCGGGAAGCCCATTATCGCTATATACGGACGGAACCTACCGAAACGCGTACGAGTATTATCGACCCATTTACCGCGCAGAATCGAGAAGATTATGCCGATGAGCGTCTGGGCTATGGACATATATTGCAAATGCAACGGGCGTATGCCGATAGTCGAACCGAGTAGCGTATTACTCGCCGAAAGCGTCATATAGCCCAACAAATATGTAACCATATGTTGTCCCATTCCGCCGAGGGCGTAATTGAGAACTTCCTTGTACGGCACGGAATTTCCCTTGGCGGGTCTGTTCCAGTGGAGTACGACTTCTTCGTAAAGATTATTTACTAATTCTTTTGCTTTTTGGATTAACTTCATTTCTCGTCTCCGTTTCTATAGAATATATAATACTATATCGCGCGAATAAATACAAGACTAAAATTCAAACCCGAAAACCTTTTTCCCGACTTCCGTTCGTTGTGAACGTATTTTCCGCTTATGCTTGTACAAA
>CAYZOJ010000023.1:0-23454 GCA_964480195.1 uncultured Christensenellaceae bacterium
TATCCTCGTTGTTGCTTCGACCGACGGTCCTATGCAGCAGACCCGTGAGCACATCTTGCTCGCTCGTCAGGTTGGCGTTCCTTACATCATCGTATTCATGAACAAAACGGACCAAGTTGACGATCCCGAACTTCTCGAACTCGTCGAAATGGAAATCCGTGAGCTTCTTTCGAGCTATGACTTCCCCGGTGACGATATTCCGATCATCAAGGGTTCCGCTCTTAAGGCTATGGAAGCTGCTGCAGCAGGCAACGCCGCAGGCCCCGATTGCGATTGCATCCGTGAGCTCCTCGCAGCTGTTGACTCCTACATTCCTACTCCTGATCGTGCAAACGACAAGCCCTTCCTTATGCCTGTCGAAGACGTATTCACCATCACCGGTCGTGGCACCGTTGCTACGGGCAGAGTTGAGAGAGGTGAAGTCAGAGTTGGCGACAAGGTCGAAATCGTTGGTATCAAAGACACCGTTGGCACCACCGTTACCGGCGTTGAAATGTTCCGTAAGCTCCTTGACTATGCTCAAGCAGGCGACAATATCGGCGCATTGCTCCGTGGTATAGATCGTAAAGATATCGAGAGAGGACAGGTTCTTGCTAAAGTAGGATCCATCCAACCTCACACCCATTTCGAAGGTCAAGTCTACGTCCTTACTAAGGAAGAAGGCGGACGTCATACTCCTTTCTTTAACGGATATCGTCCTCAGTTCTACTTCCGTACTACCGACGTTACCGGCTCCATCGCTCTTCCTGCCGGCACCGAAATGGTAATGCCCGGTGATAACATTCACATGGACATCACACTCATCACCCCCATCGCTATCGAGCAAGGTCTCCGCTTCGCTATTCGTGAAGGTGGCAGAACCGTTGGTTCGGGTGTTGTTTCCAAGATTTTTGAATAATCAATAATCTAAATCTCAAGTAGTTGAATAAAGCGACGGTTTTCCGTCGCTTTATTTTTGCGATATTAAAGTTATACCTTGCTTAACTCGAAACGGTTCAATACGACGTGCGCAAGTTAAAATGCGAGTAATTATAGTATTCCGTATCGAGAGATACAAAAGACGACACAAAAATAAAAGGGCAAACGAAAGTCGTTTGCCCTTTATATGATAGGAAAGTTATTTTATTTTGTAGACTTTTACAGAGTGCTTGGGAAGCGACGCTGTAATTACCTGCCCTTCGTCGGTTTCTCCGCTCCATAACTCTTTAATCGAATAAACGTTCTTTGAACGTAGATTTACGTATTTGTCATGGCACAGCTTGTCGAGATCGAGTTTATAGTGTTTTGCGGAGCACGACTTATTAAAGATACATACGGCAACGCTTCCGTCAAATAACGGGCGCGCGAGCACGTCCACGGCGCCTTTTGCAATGCGTTTGGCTTGCTTTCCGAGAGGGTCTTGGTCTATATCAATAAGATCGCGGTTTGTGATTATGCTTAACACTTCGTCGGATACGTTGCGTAGGTCGTTGCCGAGTATGAGAGGCGACGCCATCATGCACCATAAAGAGAAGTGCGCGACGTTTTCGTTATAGGTTAGTTTGCCGTTGCCGACTTCGAGCATATCGGGGTCGTTCCAATGACCGACTCCGGCGCTTAAGTACTTTTTGACGTTTGATTCGTACATCCAGCCTACGAGGTAAGGCCATATCGGGCGTATGTCGGGTGTTGTGCGCCAGAGGTTTCCGGCGGTTTTACCCCAAATCCAAGGCTTTCCCCAGCCCCATTCGCAGATAGAGAATGTGATAGGTTTTTCGGGTGATTTTGTTTCCTCGGCAACGGTTTTGGTCGCTTTAAGTAACGCTTTGCCCATTTTGCGGTATTGTAACATTTCGGAATCCGCTTTTGTTTCTATGGGATTAAAGAGTCTTACTTTATTTGTTCCTGCATTTAGTTTGACTACCGTTTGGAATCTTGCTGTAACGTTATAGTGCTTTTGCGGAGGAATATCGAGTACATAGCTATCGAGGTCGTTGACGATTAACATCAGGCACTTGGGATATTGACCCTTTTTGCGCACGTTGACCGTAAGAACGTATTCGCCGTCCTCGGGCACGGTTATCGCGTCATACTCCATTGCTCCGTGGTTTGCGTCAAGTCCCGAAACGTACTTGCCTCCGGGAAGTCGCTTGTCGCGCATAAATCGAGCAAGCCCGAACAAATGCGCGTCGGAGCAAGGATAGAATACGCTTTCTTTTTGACGGACGGGAGCAACCGTAATGCCGTAAACGAGAGGCGCATATTTACTAACGCGTATATTATGGCAGAAGTCGTACTTGAAATACTCGATACCCCAACGAGCGAACGTTAACGCGTCTTTATATTCGTTGTTAAGGCTTGCCGGAAGATCTTCGCAAGTTTCGGTGCCGTTGGAAGAGTAAATGCCGACCTTAAGTCCGAGAGCGTTTACGCGTTTTACGAGGTCGGGTATTCCGCGCGAAAAGGTAGTAAGATCGCCTTGGAGTTCGCCGTTACTGTCGCGGAGTGAAGATTGCCAGCAGTCGTCGAGGTTAATGTAGTGATATCCCGCGTCGATTAGACCTTTTTCTTTCATCGCGACGGCGGTGTCGAGGATGAGGTCTTCGTCGATGTTGTTACGGAACGTGTTCCAACTCGACCAACCCATCGGCGGAGTTAGGCTTGCTTCCGGGTTGTATTCGGGTTCGTTGTGAAGGTCCGTTATCTTTGACGGGCGACTGAAAATCTTTTTGATATAGCAAATAGGGCACATGCCGTTGCGCTTCATATTACCTCCGATTTAGCGGAAAACGCGCAATTTTCCCGTAACGATTTTTGCGTCGAGGACTTTTTCTTCTTGAACTTCGCCGTCGATTTCGGTCTTGCCTTCGTCGAGGATTTCGATTCTTACGCTGTCGGCAACGAACTCTTCTCCGTAAGGCGTGTCGAGGTGTTTACCGCCGTTTAAGAATTTAATGAGAACGCCCAAGACTTTGAGGCGAGGTATTTTGTTGACGACAACCACGTGGAGTTTGCCGTCGTCGGGAACGGAGTGGGGGGATATGGGCATACCACCGCCGATACAAGTGCCGTTTGCGGCGCAAACCATAAATACGGTTTTTTCGACCTTTTTGCCGTCGATTTCGAGGGTAATTTTATGGAACTTGCATATTGCGAGGGTGATTAGGAGGGCTATCAGATATCTGAGAGAGCCCTTAAAGCCTTTGATTTGGCTGTAGCGAACGAGGGTATCGACGTCCATACCGGCGCCTGCGCAGTTGAGCGCGCGTTTTTCGCCTAAGTCGATGAAATCCATATATCCGACATTGCCTTCGAGGATACGATTTATCGCGTCTACGGGATTGTTGGGAAGGTCGGTAGCGCGGATGAAGTCGTTGCCGGAGCCACTCGAGATGATACCGAGATTCAATGTGTCGAAATCGGTTATGCCGTTCAGAACCTCGTTAAGGGTGCCGTCGCCACCGAGAACGATGAGGTCGGTATGCTCGCGCTTATTGAGTTCGCGAGTGATTTCCGTCGCGTGTTTTGCGTGTTCGGTGCGATGAACGGTATAAGGAACGTTACGTTCTTTGAGAACGGCTTCGACGCTTGCGAGGGCTTTAAGGCTTTGACCTTTGCCCGAAATAGGATTGACTATTATATCTAACATAAATAGCTCCTTAAAATTTAATATACAACTATTATACTATATATAAGAAAAATGTGCAAGAGGGGCTTTTGCGCAAGCGGTGCTTGCGCAGTGAAATCTTGCTTTGCAAGGTGAAATCCGCATTCGCGGGTGAAATCTGCCCTATGGCAGGTGAAATATTCGCTTCGCGAATGTTGTGGGGCGCCGAGGGCGCGAATATAAAATTCTTTCTTATTATCCTTTTTTGCGATGTTAATACAGTCGCCGTGTAGCGAAATACAGCCGTGCAGATGTTAATACTATCGCCAATCATAAGCGCATTGTGTAGCTCTCGGTTTGATATTTGGAGCTAAAAGGCGAGGAAATCAGAGCGGAAGCAATACAGACGTATGCGGGCGGAGATTTGGGCGCAAGCCCCGTAGCGCGGGCACAAAAAGTTATTATTAAATATCCGTTGCCCGCGCTGAAAGCCTCGCCTTTTAGCCCGAATTGCAAAGCGAGAGCGTGTATAATATCGTAAATCCCGAAAAATTAAAAATAGGCATCCGCTAACGTACTCCGTATAAGAAAAATAGGCTAACGTGTTTTCGTCAGCCTATTACATTACTAATCGTTTTTCGCCTATTTTTCGGGATTTACGATATTGTTAATCCGGTATTGGAGCATATATAGTGAGTAGTATCGACCTTTAAGCGCAAGGAGCTCTTCGTGCGTACCTTGTTCGGCGATTTCTCCGGATGAAAGCACTATGATATTATCCGCGTGCTGTATCGTAGAAAGTCGGTGTGCGACCATAAGCATTGTGCCGATATTCATCATACGTTCGAGGGAGTCTTGAATAAGTACCTCGGTTTCGGTATCTATGTTCGCGGTAGCTTCGTCGAGTATCATGACTTCGGGACGATGTATTATCGTGCGTGCAAATGATATGAGCTGTCGTTGCCCGAGAGAGAGGTTGTTACCGCGTTCGCGTATTTCCTCATCGAGCCCGGCGGGGAGTCTTTCGATAAGTTTATCCGCATTGACGTAGCGACAAGCTTCCATAATCTGATCGTCGGTATAATCCTCGTCGCGCAAAACTATATTGGAACGAATGGTGCCCGAGAAGAGGAAGACGTCTTGTAGCATTTGTCCGAAGTGTTTGCGTAAAGAGGCGATTTTGATGTGTTTGATATTTATACCATCGAGTAGTATTTCGCCTTTTTGAACATCGTAGTTACGACATATTAAAGAGAGTATCGTCGTTTTGCCGGAGCCTGTCGGACCGACGAAAGCAACGGTATCCCCGGCGTTTACTTTGAACGATACGTCTTTAAGAATCCATTCGTCGGGAATGTACGCGAACCAAACGTTTCGGAACTCAATTTCGCCTTTTACGGTATCCAAATCTATGGCATCCGGTTCATCGACGACGGCGTGTTCGATACCCAAAACCGTAAATATTTTCTCTGCCGAAGCGAACGCCGACTGTAGTCTGTTGAACTGTTCCGCAAGATTTTGGATGGGGTTGAAGAACTTGGATATGAACATATAGAATGTAACGATCGTACCCGCGGTTATGGTTTGCCCCATAAGATTTGCGCCGTCGAGATACCCTTTACCGCCTATAAAGAACAGGCAGAGTACCGACGAGATATACAGCATATATATGAGAGGTCGGAATATTCCGAATACGAAGATCTGTTCTTTGCGAGCAGAGCAGAGCGCTTGATTTTTTTGTTCGAACTCTTTTGCCTTGCTGTCTTCGCGGTTGAAGATCTGTATGATTTTCATACCCGACAAGTGTTCGGACAAGAAAGTGTTTATGCCCGTTGTTCCGTTTTTAACCTTGCGATACGCTTTACGCGTGAACTTGCGGAAAATTACCGTAAACAGCACGATGAACGGTACAAAGCAGAGTACCATAAGAGTTAAGACGTAGTTTGTCGCGAGCATCGCGATGAGTACGCCGAGGATTACGAAGCAGTTTTTAACGAGATTGACGATGATATTCGTAAACATCATCGAAATGGAGTCGGTATCGTTTGTAACTCTCGTAACGAGGGTGCCGACGGGAATTTCGTTGAGTTGTCCGTGAGCAAGTCCTTCGATATGCGTAAACACTTCTTCTCTAAGCCCCGACACGATTTTTTGACCCGTAATTTGGAGGAGTATTGCCTGTACGTAGCTTGACGCGAGCGAAACTATAAGCACGCTTGCGTAGATTCCGACGGAAATATATAAGCTCTTCAATTCGAAGTCGAGGCGGACAAGTTCCTCGATATAGCCGATAATAAGAGGGGAAAGTATCTCGTAAGCTATGGATATAATCATCAAAAAGCCTACGATAACAAAATTTTTACGGTAGGGTTTGGCGTATTTCAAAAGACGTTTGATGAGTTCTCCGTCTTTCATTTTGCGCTCGAAGCCGAGAGCCTCTTTCTTATCTTTTATCAAGCAATAGGCGAGTATTGCAAGTCCCGAAAACAGTCCGAGCACGGCGCCGACAATCAACAAAGGATAGTAGTTATGCATTGTGCGCCTCCTTTTCGTCTTCGAGTTTTTGGAGGTCGACAGTGTTTCGGAAAGCTTTGCAACGGTCGTAAAGCTCGTCGTAAGTGCCGATATCGGAAATTTTGCCGTCTTCGACGTAGATTATTTTATCCATATTCTCTATGGTGGAAACTCTGTGAGCGATTAAAATCGTCGTCTTGCCTTTGCGCGTCGCGGAAAGGTTGTCGAGGATTTTACGTTCCGTTTTGGTGTCGACGGCGGAAACGGAGTCGTCGAGTATCAGAATGGGAGAGTCTTTCATCAGCGCACGAGCAATGGAAATACGTTGTTTTTGTCCGCCCGAAACGGTAACTCCGCGTTCGCCGAGGACGGTGTCGTAACCGTCATGGAACTCGACGATATTGTCATGGACGTCGGCAAGCTTAGCGGACGCAACGGCTTTTTCCTTGTCGGGCGAATCGAACGCAAAACCGATATTTTTCTCGATCGTGTCGCTAAACAGGAAGTTGTCTTGAGGAACGTACGCGCAGTTGTCGCGAACGGAACGAATGGTGAGCGAGTTGACGTCTTTACCGTCCAAAAACACCGTGCCGTCGGGTACGTTGTAGGTACGTAGTATCAAATCGACGATAGTGGTTTTCCCGGCTCCCGTTCTCCCGGTAATGCCCACGGACTCGCCTGCGTTAATCTTGAAAGAAATATTTTCGAGAGCGTTGATTCCTGCGCCCGGATACGCAAAAGTCAAATTACGGAACTCGATTTCGCCGTTAAGGATACCCGAATCTACGGCTTCGGGCGAATCGAGTACGTCGGTTTTTGCGTCGAGCAAACCGGATACGCGGTCGAGAGAGGCTTTGCCTCTTGCCGTCATTTCGATGAGTTCCGAGATAGCCATTACAGGCCATATGATTGCGTTAAAGTAGCCGATGAACTCCATGAGCTGACCTGCGTTAAAAGTACCTTTGTAAACGAGATAACCCCCGTACCCCAAAATTATACAGGTTACGGACTCGATGAACAGCGTTATGAAGATGTTGAGTAGAGTCGAGGCTTTGGTATAAGCGACGTTGGCGTCTTCGTTGTTTTTGTTGAGGCGACGGAACGCGGAAAGCTCTTTGAGCTCTTTAACGAACGCTTTAATGACGGCGATACCCGAAAAGCTCTCTTGCGAAAAGTCGGAAAGGTCGGAAAAGGCTTTTTGTCTTGCGTCCCATTTTTTAGTCATGTACTTGCCGACGATTACGCCGACCGTTGCCATGAACGCCATCGGAATGAGTGAAAGTCCCGCAAGAAGCGGATCCATGCGGAACATTTTGACAATGGACATGGCGCCGAGGAATAGGGCGTCGAGGAACATCATTATTCCCCAGCCGAAGCACTCTTCGATGGTTTCGAGGTCGTTTGTAAAGTACGACATCAAATTGCCGACCTTATTGACTTGATAAAATTGAAGAGATAAGTCTTTGCACCTTGAGAACATTTTACCGCGTATTTCCGTTTCGACTTTGACCGACGAAATAAAGAAGCACACGCGCCAAGCAAATCTGCCCGTTACCATTATCGCGATGACGATAAAGAGCGGTACGCAGATTTTGTTCAAGAGAAAATCCATATCGAACGGAACGAGAACTCCGTCGACGTTTACCACTCCTTCGTTAATGCCGTTGATGAGCATTTGATATAACTCCGGCACTTTAAGTTGGAAGTAGTCTACCGCAACGAGGGCTATTGTTCCGAGGAGCAACATCCACCCGTATTTTAGGTAGTACTTGTTTATGTGTTTACCAAAGATCATTTAACCTCCTCTAAGAAAGAGCGGGCGAAATGCCCGCTACTTACTTAGCGTCCGCTTACGTTCAGTCCTTTAATTCGAGCACTTCCGGTTGCAATGCGGGAGAGCTTGTTTACGTCGTTAGATATAGCCACGACATTATTCAAAAGGTCGATTATGTTACCCGAAACTACGATAAGAGTTACCGGTTCGGCGATTTTTCCGTTACGTATTCTATAACCCGAAGATTGCAGGTTGAATGCGCCCGATACTGCGTTGACGCCTGCGTGCTGACCCATCATACTCGTAACGAATATACCGTCTTCAATGTCTTTAATCATATCGTCAAAGGAGATGTCGTCGTTTTTGAGTACCAAGTTGGTAGGCATTACGGATATGTTGCCGTCCCCGCCCTTGAAGCCGTTTCCGGTGGATTCGGAGTCAAGCATTTTAGCCGTTTTCAAGTTGTGGAGATACGTTTTGAGAACTCCGTTTTCGACGAGTACGGTGTTCTTGGTTGCGACGCCTTCGTCGTCGAAGCTATAGTTGCGATACGCGCCTTCGAGCAAGGGTTCGTCGGTAATCGTTATGTTGTCGCCGAATACTTTTTGACCGAGTTTGCCGTCCAATAAGCATACTTTTTTGGTAACCGCGTCGCCCGAGAACATGCTGAGGAAGCACGATACGAGAGAGCGGAAGCATTCGTTTTCAAAAACCACGGGGTAGTTTCCGCTCGGAACGGACTCGGCGCCGATGGAAGAAAGGGTACGATTTACCGCTCTTTCGACGAGTTTGGAAAAATCGAAATCCTTTATGTTTTTAACCGGGGTATAGTAGTATCCGTTTTTGGTGTCGCTGTCTTTTGCGATGACTGCCGAACCGTACATCATAGCGTCGACGTCGGAGCGGGAAACGCTAAGACCGTTGCTGTTTTGAATGGTGAGAACGGATTGTTCAACCGCGATTTCGCTTTCCGTAATTGTTACGAACTCGCAACTGTCCCTTAAAGTTTTTTCGATTTTACGGCAAAGCGCGATTCTGTCGGCTTGGGTGTATTCGTCGAAGTCGTGGTGCTCCGAGGGGAGAGAAGCATATGAATCGTCGCCTCCGTAGATAAAGTAGGGGTCGTCGGATTCCGTTACGGACGCGTTGTCGATGATACTGCGAACGATGGCGGGAATTTCGTCGTCGGAATCGTTTTCGACGTATACGGACGCGAGATGTCCGTCGTAAACACCGCGGACGTATGTTTCGTCGGTTGTGTAGACGGTGTTTTTGTCGACGTCCCCGTTGAAAGTCGAAACGGAAGAACCGTCGGTTCTTACCTTATAAATTTCCACTTCGGTGATATTTGCTTGTTTGCAGGCATTTTCGAGTTTGCTAAAATTCATTATTCTTTACCTCCGTTACCGCCGACGGTCATGTTTTGGATTCTCAAAGTAGGTTCGCCCACGTTTGCGGGTATGGAGCCGGACGAAGCTCCGCACATACCGTATCCGAAAGTTTGGTTGTTGCCGACCATATCTATGTTGAGTAGTGCCGTCGCGCCGTTTCCGATAAGAGTCGCGCCTCTGACGGGATGAGTGATTTTGCCGTTTTCGATCATATAACCTTCGTTGACCGCGAAGTTGAATTCGCCCGTAACGGGGTTTACGGAACCACCGCCGAGTTCAGCCGCGAACAAGCCGTATTCGGTAGCCGATATAATCTCGTCAAAAGTCGAGGTGCCGTTTGCGATATAAGTGTTGGTCATACGGGAAGTCGTGCTGTAACGGTAGTTTTGGCGACGGCTATTACCCGTTGCGGGCATACCCATACGCGCGCCGTTTTTGGCGTCGACCATATATCCGACGAGTACGCCGTCTTTGATGAGCACGTTCTTTTGAGTGGGATGACCTTCGTCGTCGATGTTGGAGGAGCCCCATTCGTTATAGATAGTGCCGTCGTCGATTGCGGTAACGAGGTCGGACGCGATTTTTTGACCGAGTTTTCCGCTGAATATGCTGAGGTTGCGGGCGACTGCCGAAGCTTCGAGAGCGTGTCCGCAGGCTTCGTGGAAGAGGACTCCGCCAAAGCCGTTGTTGATGACGACGGGATAAACACCGCCGACCATTTCGGGTGCGTCGAGCATTGCAAGGCAGGTCTTGGCAGTCTTTATCGCCAGTCCTTCGAGGTCCTTATCCTTAAACGTATCTATGTCGAAGTTTCCGCCGAGTGAACCGAATGAGGATTGACTCTTGTCGCCGTCTTTTGCGACTAACTGCAAGGAAATGCGTTGGGGATTTCGGATATCGCGCACGAAAACTCCGCGCGTGTTTGCTATTGTTACGTGCTGAGTGGTGTCGCCGAGGTTTACTACACGTTGTATGATGCGAGGATCGTAATCTTTTACGCAATCGTCGACGCGTCTGAGATAGGTGATTTTTTCGGAGGGCTTGACGTCTTTACTTTCGCGCGGGATGACCACGTGTTTATCCGTGATTTCGGTTTCTTCGAGCTCGAAAGTAAGCCCTAAGGGTTCGCCTGTAAACGCCCCGGCGAGTTTATGGGCAAGATTTATGAGTCCCGATTCGTTACAATCGGAAGTGTAGCCGTATACTTCTTGTTGTCCTTTGAGTATACGTATGCCGGCGCCGTAGAGATGGGAGCTACTGCTCTTATCTACTTTTCCGCGGATAAGAGTAATGGTGTTTTCTACGGTGTCTTCGTAAAAAATTTCCGCAAAGTCCGCTCCCGTCGTAAGGCAGGCGTCGAGCGTCTTTTTTGCAGTTTGTATAGTTAACATACTGTCACTCCTAAAAAATAGTATTACAAATAGTTTAGCACTTAGAAAGCCGTAACACAACTTATTTATTAATATATTTTAATGTTTTGTTAATCGAGTGGAAAAATGATATTAACAAATATGATATAAAGTTAAAAACAGACGCGCAAGTTACTCGATGGTAAGCGCGTTTAACCATACGGACGCGTCGAGGCGAGTGTTAAGAGGACTGGTTGACGGTAGAAAAACCGCAATAGGCAAAAGCTCCGAGTAATTTTTCTTAAATATGTCGCGCGCTTTGTTACCGTTAAGGATAATTCGCTCGATTTTTGCTTTTCGGAGTAGGGGATAGAGGTCGGCAACCACATGGTTTTTGATGGATGAGTCGAGGCTCCCTTCGATTTCGCATTCCGAAACCATATCGTATAGCGCAATGCGGTTGCGAATAAGAAGAGCTTTCTTTTGGTCGACGGTTTCGGGAACGGGTTCGCCGTAAGCTGTTGCAAGCAAAGTCCAGAACCTGTTTCGCGGGTGTCCGTAGTAAAAACCTTCTTCACGAGATTTTACGCTCGGGAAACTTCCGAGGATTAAGATTTTGCTGTCCGCTTGTATAAACGGCTCGAATCCGATGTGCCTCATAAAACGATTATAACATATAATCGGAAAAAATCAAAAAAATAGGTTACAACTCTAAAATCGGTGATATAATATAAAAAACAAATAACGGAGGCATAATATGATTTATTACTATACGGGTACGGGCAACGGCAAATACATAGCCGAAGGCATAGCCAAGATAACAGGCGACGAAATACGTGATTTAAGTGACTGCTCGTTGAGAGGGGAACCTCTTGTCGAAGGCGCCGAACGCGTTGTAGTCGTTACTCCCGTTTATTACGGCGGAATGCCGTATTCGGTTGCCCAATTTGTAAAAAATGTCAACCTAAACGCTAAATATGTCGCACTTGTATTGAATTGCGGAGGAAGCACCGCGAACGCGCAAAAATACTTTACCGGCAGTATAAAAACGGATGCAGTGTTCGGCGTAAAATCCCCCGACAACTTCTGCCCGATGTTCAAAATGGACGACGAGGAAACCGTTTGCAAAATACTCGATTCGCTCGATAAAGAAATCGAAGAGGTCGCAAAAAAGATTTTGGAAGGCGCCAAAGGCGAATTCAATCCCTATAAAGGCGGAATGCCCGCGATTACGACAACGGTTATGTATACGGCATATCTGTTGTTCGGCAGAAATACGTCGACGTTTAAGGTTAGTGACAAATGTATCGGTTGCGGAGCTTGCGCCGAAAAATGCAATACCGGTACGATTAAAATTGAAAACGGCAAAGCGGTTTATGCCAATAAAAAATGCGATATGTGCTTTAAGTGCTTGGGAACTTGCCCGACCGACGCAATATCCGTAACGGGTTCCGATAAGAACGGTAAATATATAAACCCGAGGGTTAAGCTTTAATCATATCGGACTATTTTCTCGTATAAATTAAATAAGCCCGCGTTTGCGGGCTTATTTATTATTTTTGTTTTTAGTAGTCGTCGCGGTTGTTACGTTTGCGACGTTCGTTTGCGACATAGCGGTCTTCGTAACTGCGTTGCGCGACATTCGTGGAGTTGATTTTAAATCTGTCGAATAGGGCAATCAACCCGGGAACGCAGAACAAGAGTTGTACGAGGAAAGCAAGGAAGCCTTTACTGCCTCCGCATTTTTTGATATTGATGATAAGTCTTATAATAATCAATACAATACCGACAGCAATCATTCCGTAGCAAACTGCATTCGAATCAAGTGTGCCGTTGATTAGGAAGACGACGCCCACCGCAACGGCGGCGACGGCAAGACACATTACCGCGCAACCCCAAATAAGGTTGAGATTGAAGTTAATGCGATAGTAACGATTTATACGTATCATGATTATGCCGATAACTATTACGGCAACAAGCGCGATAGCCGCAACAATCAACCAAGTGTAATCGGAAGCCAATAGCATTGAGTTCATTACGAAATTCTCCTTTTAGTTATGTAATATAAATATACCATATTTTTTTGTACATTACAATACCGAATAAAAAAAATTAAACATGCGACAAAAATTTTTTTGAGGTATTCGGAATTGACGGGAAAGAAGAATAAATACAAACGCGAAAAACGGGTAACCGTATTTAGTGTTAAGGCTACCCGTTATGCGTATTATATAATGATAGAGGTTAATTATTTTCCTTTTTTTCTTGCGAGATCCGTGTTGTCGGATGTGCGCGATCTTAAGGTTTTTTCGGCGGAAGGCGCCTTTTCGGCGCGGTAATCTTCACCGCGTTCCGAGATGTGTTTTTCGATGATAACGTGTGTGGCGACGTCGTTAAGATTCGTGTTGACCGCCGATTGGTAGTTGAAAAATTCTGCGTTATCCGGGATGTCGTTTATATTGACGGTGCCTTCGCGGTGTGCGGTAAGGCGTACGTCGTTCATTACTTTTCGAACGTAATCGACGTTTTCGTGTAGCGTTATGAGTGAAGGAAACTCCGATCCGCCTATACGGAACAGTTGCTCATAGTTCCTGCCCTCGTATTTAAGGAGCATATCGGAAGCAATCTTCAAATGTAGAAGTTCCTGCTCGTAATGCTCGAGCCAAATCTTTTTTATGCGGTCGTCGCTTTCGTCCTTGTAGCAGGAGTAGTAGAGGTAACATTCCGCATACTCGTGCATAACCCAGCTTTCGAACCAGCTTGCGGACGGGTCGTTCAGAGAGCCGTAACCGGTAACGTGTTGTTCTTCGATCATAGCTATTTCCGCATACATTTTTCTGCCGAGGTCGGTAGGCGAAAACGCGCCCGCGTTCATATAAAAGTTCATCGTCTGTTGCTCCGCGGCGGTTATGATAGATGCGTGTAATCGCGTTATTAAAGCGTCTTGCCAACAGTTAATATAGTGCCTTACGTCGTCATCGGGGTGTCTGTGCTCCGCAATCGTCGGACGTCCCGGGGTAATCTCTGTGTATCCTCCGACAAGCGTATCACCTTTAATGCCCTCGGTCATATCGAGGAGGTTAGAAAACCTATAAAGGTGGTCGAAGTCTTCGAGTAAGGCAAAGTCGAGTTGGGTTTTTACAAACGGATTAGGCTCTTTTTTAGCCATTTCGGCGGTGAGGTCTACGGCAAGTTGCTCGTATGCGATAGTAGTTTCGAGTATAGACTCGTCATGCGGTTTGAGAGCCGAAATGCGTTTTTGTTGCTGTTGTTCCTGTCGTCTTACGAGGGCAAGCGCGCGACGAACGTCGTTATTTAGCGAGTGGCGCGAAAATTGATGCAAGAACCAATTAGACTCGAACTCCGTACCGTTCATCAAAATAATTCGCGTTTTGGTGTAAGGCGAAACGGCGTGTTTATCGTAACTTTTAGGCGCAAGCGACGCCCAGTCGGAATAAGCGATATTTGTTGCTTTGGGTAATTCTCTAAACGGATCCATATAAAACTCCTTATTTTTGTAAAGATTATCGCCGAAAGTAGCTTTTTAATACATGGGACGTGCATAAGAAAATTTTAGATTGACTAAGCCAAAAGCAATCCGAATGTCAAAAAAAGACAGCCGAGGCTGTCCGAAATAGGGGTTGATTATTTATTGTCGGGGATATATTCCAAAATATCCGATACGGAACACGAAAGAATCGAGCATAAGTCGTTGATTTTAGCGGTGCTGATACCTTTATCGTTGCGTAGTCGGTCGATTGTAGCACTGCTTATTCCGTATTTTTCTATAAGAGTATAGGTCGATTCGCCTTTCTCTTTAAGAGTTTTCCAAAACGGTGCGTATGTTATCATACTTTACATTGTAAAATGTAGTCTTGATATTGACAATAGTCATAAAAATGACTATAATATAAGATAAACGTAAAGTAATGTGGTTTTGTGAGTTCTTATAAAACCGCAAAGCTTTACTAAAACAGGAGAGGTATTTATGAAAAGAAGTCGAATGTTGATTTTGGTTTTAGCGGTACTATTGGTATTCGCACTAACCGCTTGCAGTAAAAACGAAGAGTACGACGGCGAGTATGCGGGAACGTCGAAGATAGTGTTTGAAGTCGACGGCGTTGTATACGGCGAACTTGACGTAGACGATGGTAGCATATTTATGCCGGAGGCGCCCGAAAAGGCAGGTTACAAATTCAACGGCTGGATAGCCGAGGGCAACGGCGATGTGCTAACTTTCCGCGCGCAGTGGGTAAAGTCTGATGAGGAAGTCCGTGCAAGATATGACGGCACGTACACTCGTGACGGCGACGTATTATATATGGGCACGTATCCTCAATCGGAAGTTAAGGACGAGGACATTCTTTCGGCTCTTGCAAACACCGTAACAGAGTTACCTACGTCGTACGGTAACGGCGCTTGGACCCCGTACGATTACATCTTAAAAAATAAAAACACCACTAAATTTATGTGGTATTTGGATGTTGAGTTGGACGGAGAAAAGTATCGCGGTGTATATTTTACAAAGTACCGTCCGCTTGATATTACCTATAGTGCGTCAAATGAAAACTCGTATCAGGACGATAACGGTTACGTTACCGCGGAAATCGTAAACAGAGAAACCTCTATTTATTGGTTCAAATACGAGCCTATAAAATGGAGAATAGCGGAAGAAACCGACGGCACATTGCTCCTGTTATGCGATACCGCAATTGACAGCCAAAACTTCTATTCGCCGTTTGGGTTGGCTAATTCGGAAGACGAAGAGGGTATAGAAGCGGAAGAAGACATTGCCGATGGCGAGGAGCTCGACGAAGAAACGGAAGTAATTTATCGAAACAACTATGCTCAAAGTTTTATAAGATCGTGGCTCAACATTACTTTCTATCAAACCGCGTTTAACGATTATCAAAAAGGTTTAATCCAAAAGTCGCATGTCGATAACGGAGTTTCGAGCACGGGATATGAAGAGAATCCGTACATTTCGGAAGACACCGAGGACAACGTGTTTTTACTTTCTTATGCGGAAGTAACTTCGTTATATTCGGAGTTACAAAATCGTCAGATAAAGAGCTCTGATTACGCTCGGAGCCAAGGTTGCTTTACAAGTGAAAATAAAACAACCAAAGGTAATTGCCAATGGTGGTTGCGCTCTCCTATACTTACCGGCGAATATAGTGCGCGGATAGTAGGTGTCGGCGGAGATATATATAATTATGGCGTAACCGCGACAAAATGCGGAATTGTTCCGGCGATTCGCGTTAACCTAAACGCCTTAGGCAATTAAGAGGCAAGCTATTATCTAAAACAAAAAGCGGTATCGGCAAGATACCGCTTTTTAAAATGACAAGTTTTTTAACGATTATTTTTAATATAAATTCAAGCAAAGACGGATAGTATAATAGCGTTAGCGTTATAGTTTAAAAGGAGATTTTATGCTACAAATTAAGAACATCAAAAAAGATTATGTCGTCAGCGACGATTTAACCGTACACGCGTTAAAAGACGTGTCTATAAATTTTAGAAAAAGCGAGTTCGTTGCGGTGCTCGGACCGTCCGGGTGCGGTAAAACGACGTTACTCAATATTTTGGGCGGTCTTGACAAGTATACGTCGGGAGATCTCGTCATTAACGGAAAGAGCACTAAGGACTATTCCGACAGGGAATGGGATACGTATCGTAACCATTCGGTAGGATTTGTATTTCAAAGCTACAATCTAATTCCGCATTTGAACATTGTCGGCAACGTGGCGATGGCGTTAACGCTTGCTGGCGTATCGAAATCCGAGAGGATAGCGCGCGCGACTCGGGCGCTCGAAAAGGTGGGGCTCAAAAACGAACTCAAAAAACGTCCCAACCAACTTTCTGGCGGACAAATGCAACGCGTGGCGATAGCAAGGGCAATCGTGAACGATCCCGACATCGTTCTTGCGGACGAGCCGACGGGCGCTCTCGACAGCGAAACCGGCATACAGGTAATGGAACTCTTAAAGGAAGTTTCGGAAGACAGACTTGTCATTATGGTTACCCATAACGCTACTTTAGCGGAAGAATACGCTTCGCGCACGATAAGCTTGTTTGACGGAGAATTGGTAGGGGATACGGACCCGTATTCGGACGCGGAAGCCGAAGTCGACAGCCAAAAACTCATCGAAACCTCGACCTCGGAAACTACTTCTAAAAAGGTTACAAAGCGTGCGTTACGCAAGAAAGAAAAACTTGTTTCGATGTCGCTCGGAACGGCTTTCGGATTGAGTTTCAAAAACCTGATTGCCAAAAAGGGTAGAACGTTGATGACCTCTTTTGCGGGTAGTATCGGCATATTCGGTATATGCTTGATTCTTGCCATATCAACGGGAATGTCGGCGTATGTGGACGAAGTGCAGTCGGACGCGATAGGCAACAGCGCGATAACAATAAGTGAAACGACTATTGATTTAGATAATATGATGAACGGACCCGGCGAAAACACCCTTACGGCATACCCGTCGGGGACCACGGGCGTTACTCCGTATACGAGAGATAATCAAATGCAAACGATAAAAAACAATCTCTCCGACGAGTACGTCGCTTATGTAAACGCGATAAATAAGGAGTACGTCAAAACGATAGAGTATTCGTATAGCGTCAAAATGAACGTCGTAACGGAAACCGCTTCCGGTTATAAGCTCATCAGTACAAGTTCGTACGGAGCGGGCGGAAGGACTTCCGACTGGTACGACGTCAGCAGTCAGGCTATATCCAATCAAACGTTAATAACCGACTCGTACGACGTGTTGTATAAGACGACGGAAACTGGACTTCCGAAGGGCTACACGGAAGTTGCGCTCGTCGTAGACAAATACAACCGTTTACCGACAACGACGTTCGACGCACTCGGAATTGCATACGACGAGAATTTGAGCGAGATAAGTTACGCGACGCTTACCGAGAAGGTGTTCAAAATCATTCCGAACGACGCGTTTTACACATATGCCGACGGCGTATACAAGCCCGCATCGACGGCGCAGGAACTCGAAACCATTTACAACGACGACGGCGCGATTACTCTAAAAATCGTAGGCGTTTTGCGCGCGAAAAACGATGACGCGACGTCGTGGCTGTCGTCCGGGATAGTGTACTCGTCCGAGCTTACCGAGTACGTTATGAACGATGCCAAAAACTCCGAGGTAGGACTTGCGCAAATAAACTCGCCTACCAAAAACGTACTTACCGGAATGAACTTCGAAGCGACGGCTACATCTTCCGTCGAAAGTCAGTATGTTTCCGCAATGAAGAATATCGGTGTTTATTCCTCTCCGACGTCGATAAGCATTTATCCTCAAAACATCGACGCCAAAGATTCCGTTACCGAGTATCTTGACGGTTGGAACGAGGCGCACCCCGACGACAAAGTTGTTTATACCGATTTTTCGGAAATTCTTATGAGTATGTTATCGACTCTTATCGACGTCGTAACATATATACTTGTAGGCTTCTCCGCGGTGTCGCTCATAGTATCGACGGTAATGATAGGCGTAACGACGTACACGTCGGTTATAGAACGCACAAAGGAAATAGGCGTTTTACGTGCCCTTGGAGCTCGCAAAAAGGACATCTCACATATCTTCAATGCGGAAACGATAATGATAGGCGGAACCGCGGGTGTGATAGGCGTAATTTTCGCGGGACTGATAGGAGCCCTTGCAAACCTCTTACTCGGAAGCCTAATAGGCATTTCGACAATCGTCGATCTTACTTGGGGCGTCGCGCTGATAATGATAGCGTTAAGCGTACTGCTTACCTGGATAGCGGGACTTGTCCCTGCCAAAATAGCGGCAAAAAAAGACCCGGTCATAGCCCTCCGTACAGAGTAACCCATGGCGTAAATCCCATATAGCAACCAAAAATAATTTAGCCCGAAGCGTGATATGCTTCGGGCTAAATATTATACATTATTTGTAGTTATAGCAACAAAATAAGACGTTTTATCAACAAAAAAATTGATCTTAAAGACTTATCGTTTTTAATCTTGTCCTAAAATTTCGGTATCATCGTCCATTATTATTTTTCTGAAAACAACGCCGTCAATACACGTGCTGTTTAGAACTGCTTCCATATCGGAAAACTCTTCAAGCAAGATATATCGTCTTTTTGCTTTCGGATTATTGTCTTTGCGGTAAAGACCAAACATAGCCTCTTTGCCATTTGGTAAAACGGTATCTTCTTTTTCATACATCGAACCTGTGTTGAATCTGTACTCGGTGCCGTTATACAAAAAGTCCAGTCCGAACCAGTGTCCGTCGGAAGGTCCCCAAATGCCAATGTATTGAGATGTAAACTCTTCAAGCGAGTGATATTCATTTTTTCTCATTGTAAAAGCTTTCCTTTTTGTCATTAAGCATAAACTTTTTATTTGTCGCTTTCTACTTGTATCCCGATTTCGAGGACGAAATTGTCGGGGTTCTTTTCCGAAAGTTCGTCGATTAAGTATTCTTCGTAGGCGTTACCGAATATGGTGAGGTTGTGTTCTTCGGCATACTTGCGGAGTTCGCCGTAAATATGATTCGTGTTTCCGTAATTTCCGTTGGCGTGTCCGATTAGATATTTGCCCTTAGGTATATAAGCATTTGCGTAATTTTCGTTTTTAAGTCGGAACCATAGGTGCGAAACGGAATCGTATATTCCGTTCGATATGTCTTCCGCACGCTTTATAAATCCGAAAGCAAATATCAACGGGAGCCCCGCCTTTTCGGTGTCGTCAAAAAAGTCCACTACGGCTTCATCGGATAAGTCGTCTTGTTTGAAGTCGACCGGTGCGCTGATTCTGATAGGGATATCTTCCGTACACTCTTTTACGAAGAAATCGGTAGGCGCGTTATAAAACTTTTCGCCGGTTTCTATCTGCTCCAAGCGTATCTTGACCATATCTTTAAGCACATTCAATTTTTCGATTTTTTGGGTGATTGCCGATAACTGGTAGTTCAACGTTTTTTTGGTCGTTTCGACGGAGATATCGGCAAGAATCTCTTTGATTTTTTTAAGAGGGACGCCGAGGTCTTGAAGTATCGTAATGATACTGATATTGTCTACCTGATTATGCGAGTACATTCTGTATTTATTGTCCGCAACCGCGACGGGTGAGAACAGCCCGATACGGTCGTAATAGATAAGAGTTTGCCGACTGACGCCCGCAATCTTAGCAAAATCGGAAATATTAAGTAAATTTTTTGTAGACATATGCAATTTCCCTTGACTATATAGTTGCTATATAGTTTACAATACAGCAAGTAATCATAAAAAGCAAGGAAAATGTACTAAAAGATGAAAACGATTTTACGTTTTTTGAAACCGCATTGGAAGTTATGCCTAATAACGTTACTGCTGTCGTTTGTGGACGTTATCGGAGCGTTGATAATTCCGACATACGCCGCCGATATGCTCAATATCGGCACGACCGCGGGCGCCGAGTTATCCGAACTCGGCATAATATGCATAAAGATGTTGGTAGCGGCGATAATATCGGGAGCTTCCGCGATAGTGGGTTCTTACGTATGTGCCGATCTCACTTCCAAGGTCGGTGCGGATATGCGCAACGCGATTTATAAAAAGAGTATGAGTTTGTCGGTTGCCGATTTCCGCGCGTTCGGAACGGCGTCGATTACGACAAGAACGGTATCGGACATCACCAACATTCAGTTCGCACTCGGAAGTTGCTTTCAAATGCTGTTTCCCGTGCCGTTTATATTTATAGTATCGCTCGTATTCGCGTTCCGTATAGATTGGGTGCTCGGTTTGATATTGCTCGGCGTGCTTTTGGCGATAACGGTAATTTGCGCGTTTATTATGCGTTCGGCATCTCCGATGTTCCGTAAGCTCCAAAGGAAACTCGATCGCATGAGCAAGGTTTTACTCGAAAACATTACGGGCGTGCGTGTTATACGCGCGTTCAATAAAGAAGAGCACGAGGAGAGCCGTTTGAACGGCGAATTTTCGAGCTATGCGAATACCGCAATTAAGGTCAATAAGAAGTTTGTAATACTCGACGGAATATCGTTTTTTGCGGTCAATATGTTTGTTGTGGTAGTCTACTATTTGAGCGGAGCGCGCATAACGGCGGGCAGTTTCGAGATAGGCGACATCACCGCGATAATCGAATACGCAATGCTTGCGCTGTTCTTTTTGATGATGGCGCAGATGATAATTTTGACGCTCCCGCGAGCCCTCGAGTGTTGCGATCGTATAGGTGAGGTACTCGATTTTTCGCCGACGATATTCGATAACGTTACCGAACGCGTAGAGGTGGCAAAAGACGAAAACGTACTGACATTCGACAATGTATCCTTTAAGTTTTCTGATGCGGACGAGTACACGTTAAAGAACCTGACGTTTGTATGCGGAAGAGGCAAGACGACGGCGATAATAGGCGGTACCGGAAGCGGTAAATCTACCATAGCGTCCTTGATGATGCGCTTTAACGACGTTACCGACGGCAGGATACTGTTAAACGGAGTCGACGTTCGCGAAATGCCCCAATCGGAGCTTCGCGAGCACCTTTCGTTTGTTCAGCAAAGGGCGTGGCTTTTCTCGGGAACGATTGCCGAAAACTTGCGTTTCGGTAACCCGAACGCCACGGATGAGGATTTATGGCACGCGCTTGAAGTTGCTCAGGCAAAAGATTTTGTAGAGGCGTTGCCCGATAAACTCGACTCGTTCGTAGCGCAGGGAGGCACCAATTTTTCGGGCGGACAAAGGCAACGTCTTTCCATCGCGAGAGCGTGCGTCAAGCGTCCGGAACTCTATATATTCGACGATAGTTTTTCGGCTCTCGATTTCAAAACCGACGCGTCTTTACGCAAGGCATTGATTCCGGAAACCAAGGATTCGGCTGTCGTAATCATCGCGCAACGCATAAGCACGATACTCCACGCCGACAATATCGTCGTACTCCACGAGGGTGAACCCGTCGGGATGGGCAAACACGAATATTTACTCGAAAACTGTGCGGTATATAAGGAGATATACGATTCGCAAACCAAGGAGATCGAAGAAAATGAGTAAGGAAAAGAATAAGAAAAGAAAGGTTGAATTCGATAACGAGGTTCCCGAGAATACCTTAAAAACCGCCGTGAGGTTGTTTGGTCAACTCAAAAATCAACGCGGACGTTTGATTATGGTCGGCATTTGCATAGTTGCGTACGTTGCGTTGAACGTTTATTCGCCGTATTACAGCGCGGGCGTTATAGATTTACTACTGGCAACCATTCGTCAAGCAGTCGAGGACGGAACGTCGTTTTCGATGCCGTGGGAAACGCTTGGCGTGCAAATGCTCTCGATCAGCATAATGTACCTTTTGACCGCGGTGTTTTATTATATGCAAGGCTACCTTATGGCGAGCGTCGCGGAACGTTTGATATTGACGTTACGTAAGCAAATCAGCCACAAGCTCAACAAGTTGCCGTTAAGGTTTTTTGACGGAAACAAGCCGGGCGAGATACTTAGCCGTGTAACGAGCGACCTCGACAAAGTGTCGGAAACGTTGCAAACGGGACTTTTGAAGCTTATAACTTCGATCGGAACGCTAATAGGCGCGCTTGCGTTTATGTTCTATTATAGCCCGATATTGACGCTTGCGTTTTTGGCGTTTACCGTGATAAGTCTTGTCGTAACGAGGCTGATTTCGGGCAAGAACCTAAAAGCGTCGGCTTCCCGACAAGAGGGACTTGCATATCTTACGGGCATTGCGGAAGAGTACTACACGGGTAGGGACGTAATCAGAGCGTATAATCACGAAGAGGAGAGTATCGAAACCGTCGGCGAAGCCGTAGACGAACTTCGCGAAGCCACCAAGAAGACCGACTTCCTGCAAAACTGCGTAAATCCTCTGATTCGTTTGCTTTCGAGGGTATCGCAAGCCGTCATTATGCTTATAGCTTGCGCTTGGATAATCAAAGGGAAAATGACTATCGGTATCGTGCAAGCGTTTTTCCAATACATCAACCTTGCGGGCGAGCCGTTGACTGAAACATCTTATATGATAAACTCGTTGCAATCGGCTTTGGCGTCCGCAGAGCGCACGTTCAACTTTATCGACGCGGAAGAGGAAGTCCCCGATACCGATACGCCGGTAAAGGTTCAAAACGTTCGCGGAGAAATCGCATTCCGTAACATTAGTTTCGGATACACGCCTGATAAGGTTTTGATGAAGAACATCGACTTTACCGCAAAACCCGGTCAAAAAATAGCCGTAGTAGGCGCGACGGGCGCGGGCAAGACGACGCTCATAAACCTTTTGATGCGTTTTTACGAGGTCAACGGCGGTAGTATAACCTTAGACGGTGTTCCCACGACCGATATGACCCGAAAAGACCTTAGACACAATTTCGGAATGGTTTTGCAAGACACTTGGCTGTTCGGCGGGACTATAGCCGAAAATATCGCTTATGGCAAGCCCGACGCCACTCTCGACGAGATTAAGGCGGCGGCAAAAACCGCTAAAGTCGACTATTTTATCAGAACCATGCCCCAAGGCTATGATACGATACTCGACAACGAAGCCGATAATCTTTCCGTCGGTCAACGTCAGCTTATAACGATAGCGCGCGTATTCCTGTGCGATCCCCCGGTAATCATTTTGGACGAGGCGACGTCGAGCGTAGATACGAGAACGGAGATGGAAATCGGCAAGGCGATGAAGAAGCTTATGAAAGGCAGAACAAGTTTTGTAATCGCGCACCGTCTATCGACAATCCGCGACGCCGACACGATTTTGTATATGGAAAACGGCAACATAATCGAGCAGGGCAACCACAAAGAACTCCTTTTGAAAAACGGCGCATACAGCGCGCTCTATTATAGCCA
>CAYZOJ010000024.1:0-22893 GCA_964480195.1 uncultured Christensenellaceae bacterium
GCCGTAGGCAACATCATTGCGCAAGCCTCGCTTGCGCCCGCGACGAGCACGTCGCTTGTACTGTCCCTTAATAGATTACGTGCCACAGTGATAATACTTTCGCCCTGTGGCGCATTGTGTAGCTCTCGGCGGGATATTGGGTTTTATAACACGAAAAAATCGGAGCGGAAGCAGTACAGGCGTACGCGTGCGGAGATTTGGCGCAAGTCCCGCTTGCACCTCGTGAAGTTGTCATTTCACTCCGCGCCAACGGCGCCCCTCTATCAACGGCACAGCCGTTGTATATCATCACACGCAGTGTGTATATCATCACGCGATAGCGTGTATATCATCAATCCGCAAGGATTGTATAACGGGCGCAAGGCCCGCTTGCGCCCGTCGAGAGCGTGTGTAAATCCCGAAAACGATAAAACAAGCAATCCGCTAATGTTCTTTATTAAAGAAAAATAGGTTACAGAGCTAACGATAACCTATTTGAGTTCAAACATTCCCTGCTTGTTTTCGGGATTTACTCCACCACCACGCGCGCGCACACACACATATATATTTATTTAGTTAATTAAAATAGTATACAAATATATTATTTTGTGGTAGAATGTAAGAGCAAAACTTTTTAATAGGAGTCGAACAATGGCTGAAAAAATCAATCATAGCTACGGCGAAGCGGATATTCAGGTTCTCGAAGGGCTTGAGCCTGTCCGTAAAAGACCGGGCATGTACATCGGCACCACGGATATAAAAGGTCTGCATCACCTTGTTACCGAGGTCGTCGACAACTCTATCGACGAGGCGCTTGCCGGTTACTGTACTCACATCGAAGTAACCATACTCAATAACGGCGCCGTTCGCGTCAGAGACAACGGAAGAGGCATACCTACGGGTATTATCCCCAAAGAGGGCAAATCGGCTGTAGAAGTCGTTTTAACAAAGCTTCACGCGGGTGGTAAATTCGGCAGCGGCGGATATAAAATCAGCGGTGGCTTGCACGGCGTAGGCGTTTCGTGCGTCAACGCTCTTTCCGAGTGGCTCGAAGTCGTCGTTTATCAGAACGGACATATTCATAAACAAGTCTTTAATCGCGGAGTGCCCCAACGTCCGTTGCAGGTTATAGGCGATACCGAAGAAACGGGTACCGAGGTTACATTCTTCCCCGATGACGAAATCTTCGACAGTATCGTATTCCAATACGACATTATGCGCGTAAGACTTCGCGAACTTGCCTACCTCAACAAAGGTCTTAAAATAACCATAGAGGATCAGCGTGAAGGTCAAGAGCGCAAAGAGGAGTTCTGCTACGAGGGCGGAATACGCCATTTCGTAGACCAACTCAATGCCGGCAGAGAAACGGTATTCCCCGATACTTTCTATGTGGAAGAAACCGTCCAAGACTACGTTGTCGAAATCGCAATGCAGTACAACACCGGTTACGACGAGAAGATTTATGCGTTCGCAAACAACATCAATACCGAGGAAGGCGGTATGCACCTTGACGGCTTTAAAGCGGCGCTAACGAAGGTTTTGAACGACTACGGTCAATCCAGCAGAACGCTCAAAGAAAACGAAAAGCTTTCCGGCGACGACGTCAGAGAGGGTCTTGTGTGCGTTCTTTCGGTCAAACTTCCCGAACCTCAATTCGAAGGTCAGACCAAGACCAAGCTCGGTAATGCCGAGATGCGTTCAGTCGTCAGCCGTATCTTGACGGCAAAACTCGGCGAATATCTCGAGGAAAATCCCAAGGTCGGTAAAGAGCTCATAAACAAGTCGATAACCGCACAGAGAGCCCGTGAGGCGGCTCGTAAAGCGAGAGAAAGCTTCCGCAAGGGCGTAATGGACGGAATGTCACTTCCCGGCAAACTCTCCGACTGCTCGGACACCAACCCCGAACACTGCGAAATATTCCTCGTAGAGGGTGATTCCGCAGGCGGTACCGCGTGCTCCGGAAGAGATCGTCAGATACAAGCGATACTTCCTCTTCGCGGTAAGATTTTGAACGTCGAAAAGGCAAGACTCCACCGCATTCTCGACAACGAAGAAATCAAGGCCATGATCAAGGCTTTCGGTTGCGGATACAAGGACGAGTTCGATATCACCAAACGTCGTTACGATCGTATCATATGCATGACGGATGCCGACGTAGACGGTAGCCACATCAGAATATTGCTTCTCACGTTCTTCTATCGCTTTATGCGTCCTCTCGTCGAGCAGGGACACGTATATATCGCGCTCCCGCCTCTCTACAAGGTAACCAAGGGCAAGGAAGAAAAATATCTTTACTCCGACGCGGAACTTAAAGAGTATCAAGAGGGTCTTAACGGCGCGCGTTACGAGCTCCAACGCTACAAAGGCTTGGGCGAAATGAACGCCATTCAGCTTTACGAAACCACGATGGACCCCGAAACGAGAACGCTCCTTCAAGTCACCGTAGACGACGCGGAAGCGGCGGACAGAATTTTCAGTCTGCTTATGGGCGAGGAACCCGAACTCCGCAGAGCTTTCATAGAGCAAAACGCCAAATTGGTAAAGGAGTTAGACGTATAATATGGCAAACAAAGCAAGACTCGATCTTAACAAAATAAAAGAAATACTTGCCAAGACCAAAATCGTTCAAGCGCCTTTGGTCGAGGAAATGAGTAAATCGTTCATAGCATACGCTATGGCGGTCAACGTCAGTCGTGCCATACCGGACGTCAGGGACGGTCTTAAACCCGTTCACCGCAGAATTTTGTTCGCGATGAACGACCTCGGAAATACCTACGATAAGCCTCATAAAAAGTGCGCTCGTATCGTCGGTGAAGTCCTCGGTAAATATCACCCCCACGGCGACTCCTCGGTCTACGACGCACTCGTAAGACTGGCGCAAGACTTCTCGATAAACTATCCTCTCGTCGATGGACACGGTAACTTCGGTTCTGTCGACGGACACCCGGCGGCGGCTCAGAGGTACACCGAAGCAAGGCTTTCCAAAATCGCGGGAGAACTTCTTCGCGACCTCGATAAAGATACCGTAGACTTCTACCCGAACTTCGACGATACCTTAATGCAACCGACCGTTCTCCCGGCAAGGTTCCCGAACCTCTTGGTAAACGGCGCGGAAGGCATAGCGGTAGGTATGGCGACGAGTATCCCTCCGCACAACCTCGGCGAAGTCATTGACGGCACGATAGCTTTAATCGACAACCCCGATATTACCGTCGACGAGCTCATAAACTACATTCCCGCGCCCGACTACCCGACAGGCGCCCTTGTGCTCGGCAGAGCTGCAATTAAACAAGCGTATCGCACGGGTAAGGGCGGTGTCGTAATTCGCTCGAGATGCAACATCGAGGAAATCGACGGCAAAAACTGCATAGTCGTTACCGAAATTCCTTACCAAATCAATAAAGCCGTGCTCATAAAGAGTATCGCGGATCAGGTTAAAGATAAGAAAATCGACGGTATCGCCACCATTAGGGAAGAATCCGACCGTTTCGGAATGCGTATCGTTATCGTATTGAAACGCGACGCCAGCCCGCAAGTCGTACTCAACACCCTTTACAAACAAACCAACCTTCAGGTCAGCACGGGTATTACCTTCCTTGCTCTCGACGACGGCACTCCCAAGGTTATGAACCTCAAAGAAATGCTTTCGGCGTACGTCAAACACCAAGTGGAAGTCATCGTAAGACGCACTACCTTCCTTTTGAACAAGGCGAACGAACGCGATCACATTCTCCGCGGTCTTGTAATAGCTCTTGCCAACATCGACGAGGTTATCGCAACGATACGTTCTTCCAAGGATACCCCCACGGCGCGTACGGCGTTAATGGAAAAGTTCTTGCTTTCCGAAAAGCAGGCTAACGCCATCCTCGATATGAAACTCGCAAGACTCAATGCTCTCGAAGTCGAAAAGATCAAAGAGGAACTCGACGCGATCGAAATCAGCATAAACGATTACAAAGACATTCTTGCTCGTCCCGAGAGAGTAAACGGTATCATCAGAACCGAGCTTTCCGAGATTAAGGATAAATACAATCAGCCGAGACGTTCCGAGCTCAGCTACGATATGGGCGAAATCGACATTGCCGACCTTATTCCGAGAGAGGACGTCGTAATAACCGCAACTTATAGCGGATACGTCAAGCGTTTGGGAGTCAGCGAATACAAGGCGCAAAACCGTGGCGGAGTAGGCATTACCGCGCATAAGGCAAAAGAGGAAGACTTTGTTGCCAAGATGTTCGTTTGCCACAGCCACGACGACGTATTGTTCTTCTCTAACCTCGGCAAGGTCTATTGCTTAAAGGCTTACGAAATTCCCGAAGCTCAACGCAACGCCAAGGGCAGAGCGATGGTAAACCTCCTGCCTCTCGCGGGCGACGAAAAGATTACAGCGTCGATACCCGTCAAGGACTACTCCGAGGGCTACCTCCTTATGGCAACCCGCAACGGTCTTATCAAAAAGACCGAACTCAAAGAGTTTGAACGTATCCGTACCACGGGTAAGATCGCTATAACTCTTTCGGAAGGCGACCAAATGCTTGCCGCAGAACTTACCGACGGTAATAGCGAAATTATGCTTGCCTGCACGTCCGGCAAGTGCATAAGATTTGCAGAGTCCGACGTTCGCAAGACCGGCAGAGGCTCGATGGGCGTTAAGAGTATCGCTCTCGACGAAGGCGAAGTCGTCGTCGATATGTCCGTAATACGCGACCCCGAAAACGAAGAAATCCTTACCGTTACCGAAAAGGGTTACGGCAAGCGCACCGCGCTCAGCGAGTATCGTCTCCAAGGCAGAGCCGGCAAGGGTATTAAAGCCGGAAACTTTAACGAAACTACCGGTAACGTAGTTTGCATGAGGCTCCTTAACCCCGCCGAAAAACAAGACGTTATCATGATAGCCGATACCGGCATTATGATAAGAATCAGAGCCGAGGAAGTTTCGAAAATCGGCAGAGCGACCAAGGGCGTAATCGTAATGCGCTTGAAAGACGACGCCAAGATTGTGTCCGTTGCGCTTGCTCCCAGAGAGGAAGAACCCGAAGATGGTGAAGCGACCGACGGCGCGAATGCGGTAGCCGAAAACGCGGAAGCGGTAACCGAAACTGTAGAAACGGAAACCCAAAACGACCAAATTACAGAAGAAACCGTAACCGACGGTACCGAAGAATAATTATGTTGCCGACCCTAAAAAGGGTCGGCTTTTCATACGGAGGAGTATGTTTATAACAATTAACGGACAACTCGGCAGCGGTAAGAGCGAGGTTTGCCGTATCCTGAAAGAGGAGTACGGCTTCGAGCTTTTCCATACCGGGAGGATACAGCGCGAATATGCTGCGGAACTCGGAATCAGCACTCTCGAACTTAACGAAAGGTGTAAAACCGACGACCGTTACGACAAGATTATCGACGGCAGACTTAAAGAGTATTCCGAGGCGATGAGAGGCAAAAACGTCGTATTCGATTCGAGAATGGCGTGGCATTTTGTCGAGGACGCCTTAAAGGTACATTTACTCGTCAATCCGAGAGTGGCAGCCGAAAGGGTGTACGGCGGAAGGGTAACCAAAGAAGAAAAGTATTCGAGCGTCGAAGAGGCGATGAACGCGCTTGTGGAGCGCAGAAGGCTCGAAAACGATCGCTACAATATGCTTTACAACGTGCATATGTTCGACTATCGCAACTACGATCTCGTTCTCGACACGTCGCGCACGACGATAGAGGAAGAAGTCGAGAGGATACTCCAAACGGCAAACGCGTATTTCGCGGGCGACAAATCTCAAAAGATTTATTGTTCACCGCTCAATATGTCCGTCGCGGACAGGGACTATCTCGAGTCGAAAGAGGGCAAGGTTTCTCTCGTAAAAAAAGGCGACGAGCTTTACGCGATAGGCGGAACGAATGAGGTAAAACGCGCGACGGAAAGTGGAAAAAGCCTTGTCGAAGCCGTTCTTTTATACGAGGACGACGAAAAAATGCCTTCGGGCGAAACCGCAAGCGAGTTTGTAAAGAGGGTATTTAACAAATAGTCCGATTTTTTGCGGAAACGAATATAATCTATACGGAGGTATCGAATGAGTAGCTTCAAAGATTTAAGAATTGTAGATAATTTTTATCAGACCTCGTCGTTTTTCCCTATGCCGACGGTGCTGATTTCCACTCTTGCAGAGGACGGTTCGACGTCGATCGGCAGTTATTCGCTGTGCTTCCCGTACTACATCGCGGGAAAGGGCAGATACGCGATGCTTCTCGAGTGCCGTAACTCTTCCAATACCGCGCAAAACATTTTGCGTACCGGCAAATGCGCGTTGAATTTCATCGAGGACAAGCGTTCGCACTTCAAAGAGGCTGTTCGCCTCGGTTTCCCCGGCGAAACTTCCAAGGAAAAGATGGCAAACTGCAAGTTTACTCTTGAAGAGGGTCTTGCAAGCGTTGAGGACGGCGCCCGTCCGCTCGTCGTAAAAGAAGCTTTCCAAGTGTTCGAATGCACATGGAACGACGCTCTCGAAAATGCGTATACGGACAGAGAACGCATAGGTCAACTCGAGGGAGTCGAGCCCCCGTACCACGATTTTAACGGCATAACCAGCAAATTCGGTTGCCACTTTATTCTCAATATCGACAAGATTTTGATGAAGGAAAAGTATTACGATACCATCATCAAGGGCGTAAAGCCGTCGGGATTCCCGAGAGTTCCCGTCGATTACGGATATCGCGACAGCACCAATTTCTGGTATACTCGTTTTAATTCAAGACCGATCGCTGAAAAAATTCCCGCAGGAAAAGAAGCCGATCTCGGTAGCGTTAAATACGCCGCAAACCGCGCGGATCCCGACATCAAGTTCACCGACGAGGCTTGCGCGATGCTCGTAAAAGTACCGCGCGTATTCTTAAAACTCGTCCTTCAAGGCTGTGTGGACTGGGCAAAAGAAAACGGCGTTACGGAGATAACCGAAAAGGAAATGGCTATAATAAACGACAAACGTAATAAAGAAAAGAAGCGTTAAGACGCGCCTTATGGCGCGTCTATCTATGCGCGTAAAACCGCATTTAGGCAACCCGAACAATAATTTAGGATACCCAAACACGAGAAATAAGTATGACAATCAGAATAGAAGCAGACCTTAACAAGACCAAAAAAATTAGCGATAGATTCTATGGGATTTTCTTTGAGGACATCAATTTTTCTATCGACGGAGGCATAAACAACAACCAAATCGCCAACCCGTCGTTTGAGGAAATTTACTACGATTACGTAAGGGATTTTCACTATTACTACTTCAAAGTTTTCCACGCGAAGCGCAAGCTGATGACGATGAAAGTTTATGACGACTTCCATAAGCATTGGTTTACGGGCGGGGAAGGGTACTGCGCGGTGCGGAATTCCGATCCCATAGCGGAGCGCAATCCGCATTATCTTTACATAAACGTAAACGGCAGGTTCTCTCTTACCAACACCGGGTACAACGGCGGTAACGGATTCGACAAACGTCCGTCGCCGTACTATCGTCGCCACCTTATGGATCCCGCAATCGGAGTTAAAAAGGACCACGCATACGACGTATCGTTGTTTGTACGTATTCCCGAGGAAAACGGATTCGACGGCAAAGCCGAGTTTTATGTCGAGCGCGAAGACGGCAAACGCCTTACCGAAACGGCGGAAATTATTTTGGACGTCAAACGCGGGGAGTGGGTTAAAGTAAGTGCTTCTTTAAAAGGCGTCGAAACGGGCGTGGGATTTTTCCGCGTGGCGTTTACCGGTAAGGGCGAACTTAATGCGGACGCATTCTATTTTGGCGACGTCGATTATTGGAAAGCGGGAGATCCGCGTTGGTCCGAGGGACGTATGCGCAAGGACCTTGCGGAAACACTTAGGGAGCTTCATCCCAAGTTTATGCGTTTCCCGGGCGGATGTCTTGTGGAGGGACTTAACCTCGATACCTCTTACGACTGGACGATAACGGTAGGACCCGTCGAGGAGCGCGGACACAAATATAATCTCTGGGGAAGCTCGCAAAAAGACCTCGGCTACATGCAGTCCAACGAGATAGGCTTTTACGAGTATTTCTTGCTTGCCGAGGATTTAGGAGCGGAGCCCATGCCGATACTTAACGCAGGTCTTGCCTGTCAAGGCAGAACCCGTCAGAGTGTTACCAAAGGCGACAAGGAATTCGAAAGGCGTCTTAACAACATTCTCGCACTCATAGAGTACGCAAACGGCGATCCCGAAACTTCGGAGTGGGCAAAGCTCCGCGCAAAGTCAGGACATCCCGCGCCGTTTAACCTCAAAATGATAGGCATCGGCAACGAGAATTTCGGGGAAGTCTACAACAAAAATTTCGATATAATGGTAAAAGCCGTCAAGGAAAAATATCCGAACATCGAGATCATATGGAGTTCTGGTTTCAACTGTTTCGGACACAAGCATTACGAAGAGAACCGCGTGCTGTTCGACGGCAAACACCCCGATGTAATCGTCGACGACCACTTCTATCGCGTACCCGAGTGGCTTATAGAGAATGCCGGAATGTACGATAACTATCCGCGCACGCGCAACAGAATTTTCCTCGGCGAATACGCGGGTAACGGTAATTGGAGCAAGAAGGCCCTTGTCAACAATTATTATTCCGCGCTGTCCGAAGCGACGTATCTTACGGGACTTGAAAGGAACGCCGACATCGTCGTGATGAGCTCGTACGCGCCTCTCTTTTCGAGAGTGGGAGGGGAGCAGTGGAAGCACAATATGATAAACTTCAACAGCCTCGAAGTAATGCGCACGGCAAACTATATGGTACAGCGCGAGTACGGAGCAAATTACGGCACGAAATATCTTCTTATACCCAACGCGGTCGATAACGACGTCTACACCTCGATAACGGCGGACGACAATTACGTTTACGTTAAGTCGGTAAACGTTGCGAGAGAGGAAAGGGAAGTCGCGTATTCGTTCAAAAACGTTGCGTTATCGGGTGCCGAATACTCGGTCATGGCGTCAAACGACGATACCGCGAGAAACAAACTTTCTTATTACGGAAAGCCCGAAGAGCCCTTGTGTTTTGTGCGCTCGGAGATAGACGCTAAGGACGGCGTTAAGCTCACGCTTCCCGCGCGTTCTGTAAACGTGTTACGTATTAAGATTGAAAAATAAAAAATTAAACGATTAAAGAGTTTTAAGGAGGGCGGGCAGTTCTCTAAGATCGCGAATTTCGGCGGTCGGAGTGAGTCCGCTCTCGTTTTTTATGCCACTCGGGTTATACCAAACGGTTTTTATTCCGGCATTGATACCGCCCACAATATCGCTCGAAAGGCGGTCGCCGACCATTACGGTTCGGTCCGAAGAAAAATCGGGAATGCGCTTAAAGCAACAGTCGAAAAATCTTTTGTCGGGCTTAAAGTATCCGATGTCTTCCGATATAAAAACACCGTCGAACAGTGGTTCGATCCCCGCGCTTGCAAGACGGCTTTTTTGCACGTTTGACGTGCCGTTAGAGGCAATGTAAAGGGAATAATCGCGTTTGAGCTCTGCAAGGACTTCTTCCGCGCAGTCCGTAAAGTAGTGTCCGATACCCAAAAGTCGTTCGTAGAGGGTGTTTACTTCAACGGCGGGAGCGGAAATTCCGCGTTCGTTGAACAGTCGCTTGAAGCGTTCGATAAGGACGTTTTTGAGGTCGATTTCTCCGCGTTCGAGGGACGCCCAGCAGTCTGAATTTAACTCGCTGTAGCGCGCGAGAAGCTCGTCGGTAACGCTTACGCCATAGCGTTCGAATGCGCCCGTCAGAGCAATGCGTTCGGCTTTTCCGAAGTCGAATACGGTATCGTCGAGATCGAGTAAAACGTGTTTTATCATATCACTATAGTATGCGAGGGAAAAGTGGAATTCTATTCGAGTTTTGTCTTTACGCCGTTACGGAAAACGTAAGAGGCGCCTCCCGAGGAAAGTGCCTTTACCGGCTCGCCGTTTTCAAAGACGATAGCCGAGTTGTTTTCGACAGCGTAAGCGGTGCCGTCGTATTCGAGGGCGATGCGTTCGAACTCTACTCTTTCGTCAAAATGGGGACTCATAATGCCGTTAAGGATACCCAAACCGTCCAAAACACAATAGGGCGCACCTTCAACGGGAGCGGAGTCCGTATACATTTTTTGGAACCAGCAAATAGCACCTGCCGATAGCCCCGCAATGGGAACGCCTCTGTTATAGGCATCGAGTATGAGATCTAAAAAGCCCGATTTTTTCCATACGTCCAGCATAAAAACGGTATCTCCTCCGCCGACGTAAATGAGGTCGGCGTTTTGGATTTTCCCCGCAATTTTCTCCATAGGTATATCCTTTTTGGTGAGGAGGGCGAGGTCCGCTTTTATGTCGAATTCGGACGTATAGGTTTTGCGGAAGGAATTGAAATACGGCAAGCTGTCATGGCTTGCCGTACCTACGAATACTGCTGTCGCGCGTTTTTCGCCTGCGTGAAGCTTTGCGAAAGACGCTATTTCTCTATCTATGGCGAGGGTGTCCTTATAGCGGATTTCACCGCCGCCGACGGAAATTATTCTTTTAATCATTTGATTGGAATACGAGGAAGTCGGTGATATTGACTTCTTTATATACGTCGTCGTTTGCGGTAACGGTCTGTGCGCCTTCTGTCATGCTAAAGCATCTGCCTCTAAGTCTTAAAGAATCTTCGAGGCTGAGGTTTGCGGCGCACGCGACTTTTTCTTCGTCGGTGAGCTCGTCGTAGTCTTCGGGAACGTCTTTAAGTATCGAAGTAAGGTAATATTCTCTTACAGCGTTATGCCAATCGCCGGTGGTATCGAAGCCTTTACCGTAACCGGCATAGTCGGAATACATGTCAACCCACAGGCAGAGTTCCGAAAGTGCTTTTTTGTTATCATCCGAAATGCCGAAGCGTAGATAACTTCCTTCACAACTGTAATACTCAAGAGCAATACCGTTTGCCGCAATGTCTTTGAGCGCTTCTATTGTCGCGACTTGTACTGCGCCGGAGGGTAGTTTTTTACCGCTCCAGTTGCATATGAGTCCTTTGGGACCGGCATTGGAGGGTTTGGCGTCTGCGGATGTTTGTTGGTATATGCTAAAATATGTGTCTTCCATTATATATCTATCGGGAAGCTTGTTACGATCTATTTGTCCGACCTGAGCGTCCGCGAGTTCGGTTAAGAGGAACAAACCTGCCGACACTACTTCACCGCCCATCGAGTGTGCCGCAATGCGGATTTCTTCTTTACCGAAGTCTTCGGGAAGCATATTTACGGCACGGATGTAGTCTGCGGCAAAAATTTCGGCAAGGCAGTAATCGGTTACATCTTCGACAAAAGATTGGTCTGCCGCCTGATAGCGCATGCCGACGGTTCCGTTAATTGCCCATACTTTTTCTTCAATCTGTATCATTACGGCGCCTTCGGATGCGAACGAGATATAGTTATAAATGCCGACGTTGTAGCCTTTATCGAGCCAGAACTTGGTCATTTGAACGTCAAAAGTGTATCCGAGCTCTTCTTCGGTGCCGTACTTACCGGAGGGGAACCAGTATTGCTCTACATACTTATATCCGTCGGCTTGCATGCCGTGTACGTTTATAAGGGTAGGTTTAGAGGTGTCTACAAGGGCTGCGCCTTCTTCGGTTTCGGCAGAGAGGTATTCAACGCTTTCGGTTGCCTCGTTCCAGTAGCACCAGAACATACCATCACGTTCGAGGAAGGGATATTTTTCGCGGTCGAGTCTGACTTCCGCCGCGTAGTCGATGTATTCATAGTTATCGGCGTAGAGCCTTTCGTCCGCGACGCGAACTTTATGCCATTTGTCTGCGTCTTGTTCGACGACGCCGACGTTTATGCAAACGCCTATGGAAACGGTGGCAACCACGGCGAGTGTTAAAAGTGCTACAATGAGTTTTTTCATGATACCTCCGAAGCGCATATACACGCGTAAAGATTATAACACTCGCGCGTGCGAATGTCAATAAACGGTTTTTTATAGAACGACGGGCGTTTGTTCGATTTTTTTAAGCGTCGAAGAAAGCAAGTACCGCCGATTGCATTAACGGAATATCGTCGTATCCGACAGTTTCGACGGCGGAGTGCATTGCAAGCTCAGCAAGACCGATGTCGACGACGGGGATACCGAGATCGGCGGCGGTTATAAGCCCTAAAGTACTTCCGCAACGGAGATCCGAGCGGTTATAGTAATCTTGATATTTGACGTCTGCACGCTCTAAAATATCCTTAAAAACGGCGGAAGACGCGCCGTCCGTTGCGTAATTTACGTGGTGTTTAACGACGATACCTTTGTTGAGGTAGACCTTTTCGGCAACGTCCGATTTTTCGGGATGAGCGGGATGCACTGCGTGCCCGTTGTCAATCGAAAGAGAGAAGCTCTTCGCAAGGGCAATTTCGTGCTCTTCTTGTGTCTTCCCGAGTGCCAAGCTTATGCGGTTAAGAACCGAATACAAAAAGCGCGAGCCGGCGCCTTGCTTGGTACGGCTTCCGATTTCTTCGTTATCGAAAAGACAGGCGACAGCGACGGACGCGGGAGCGCACTCGATAAGGGCTCGAACGGAAGAGTAAACGCTTGTGAGGTTGTCTATTCTCGGGGACGAAAGGAACTCTCCGCGACTGCCGTGGCGGTAAGGCTTCACGTCGGGGACAACGAACAAATCGGCATCCAAAACGTGATTTTCGGGAGCCAAAACCGAATAGATGTCGTCAGCTTCGCCTATGAGCGGAAGCATATCGGTTTGGACGTTCAAACATAGATTTTCGTTTGCCGTAGGGTTATGGTGAATGGCAAGACTCGGTATGTTTACGTTAAACGGGGAGGATGTAAGCACTTCTTTTACATCTCCGTTTTTGTCCTTTACAAGCAGTCTGCCCGCTATTTTCAGGGGGATATCCAAAAACGAATAGAGGAGCATTCCGCCGTACTTTTCGACGTTAATGCGTTTCCCTTCGGGGCTCGGGATGAGGGTGTTGCCTTTAATCTTTAAAGAGGGCGAATCGGTGTGCGACTCGGCAAGACGGAAGGCGTATTCCCCGTCGCCTATGCGGAATGCAATGAGCGAACTCGAGTTTTTCGTAACAAAGTATTTGCCTCCGTTAACGACGGACCAACGTTCGGTTTCTTTAAGCTCGACAAAGCCCGCTTCGCGCAAAGCTTCGACGGCGTTTGCCGTTGCGTGGAAGGATGTGTAAGAGGTTTCCAAAAATTGTTCTAAGTTTATCATAAACGGCTCCTTAGACAGAGTATACCACAAAAGGCGTATCCTTGCAATCGCTCGGACGACAAGAAATGACAAAAAACCGTTGATTATATATATGCGCGTGTGATATAATAATTTTCAATAAAAAACGGAGGTCATAATGGGTTTCCTCGATTTCTTATTCAAAAGCGAAAAAGCCAAACAGCTCAAAAAGCTGGAAAAGATTGCAGATAAAGTAGACGCTCTTGCGGAAAAATATTCCGCGTTCACCGACGAAGAGTTAAAGGCGGAAACGCCGAGGCTCAAAGCGCTTCTTGCCGAGGGCGCGACTACCGACGACATACTCCCCGAAGCGTTCGCAGTGGTTCGCGAAGCCGGCGCGAGAGTGCTGAATATGCGCCATTTCCGCGTACAAATCATCGGCGGTATCGTTTTGCACCAAGGCAGAATTGCCGAAATGCAGACGGGCGAAGGCAAAACGCTTGTTGCGACCCTTCCCGCATACCTTAACGCTCTTACCGGCAAAGGCGTACACGTCGTAACGGTCAACGAGTACCTTGCTTCCCGCGACGCCGAATGGATGGGCAAAATTTATCGTTTCCTCGGCTTGTCGGTCGGGGTAATTATGAGAGAGATGTCGCACGAGGACCGCAAGCGCGCATACGAGGCGGACATCACCTACGGCACGAACAACGAATTCGGATTCGACTACCTCCGCGACAATATGGAAGTCGAACTCGAACGTAAAGTCCAGCGCGGACACGAATTCGCAATCGTCGACGAAGTGGACAGCATTCTCATCGACGAAGCGCGTACTCCTCTCATCATTTCGGGCAAGGGCGGAGAAAGCTCCGAGCTCTACACCACAGCCGACAGGTTCGTAAAAACCCTCAAAGAGGACGACATTATTTTGGAGGAGAAAGACAATCACGTATTCTTGTCCGAAAGCGGTATCGAAAAGGCGGAGAAATATTTCCGTATAGAGAACCTCGGCGACGGCGAAAACGCAGAGCTTTCGAGTCGCATAAACAGCGCGCTCCGCGCCAACTACCTAATGCACAACGACAAGGATTACATCGTCGAAAACGGCGAAATCGTCATCGTAGACGAGTTTACCGGACGTAAAATGGTCGGCAGACGCTATTCCGAGGGCTTGCACCAGGCAATCGAAGCCAAAGAAGGCGTCCGCATCCGCAAGGAGAGCGTAACCATTGCGACGATAACATTCCAAAACTACTTCAGAATGTATAAAAAGCTTTCCGGTATGACGGGTACCGCGGTAACGGAAGAAGCCGAATTCCAAGGTATATACAACCTCGACGTCGTGCCGATACCTTCCAATATGCCGGTAGTCCGTAGGGATGAGCCGGATAAGATTTTCTCGACGAAAGCGGATAAACTCACCGCGGTTGTCGAGGATATACTCGATTGTGCCGAACGCCGTCAGCCGGTACTTGTCGGCACGACGAGCGTACAGGCGAGTGAAGAGCTTTCGGCGATACTCCGCAAAAAAGGCGTCAAACACAACGTTTTGAACGCAAAACTTCATGCGGAAGAAGCTCTCGTAATAGCGCAGGCGGGACGTATCGGAGCCGTAACCATCGCAACGAACATGGCTGGTCGCGGAACGGATATTCTGCTCGGAGGCAACCCCGAATACATGGCTAAAAACGCCATGGCAAAAGAAGGGTTTACGCCGGAACTCATCGAAGTCGCGACGGCGTTCAACACCGTAACCGAAGAAGACGAAATCAAAGCGCGTGCGAGATTCAAGGAGCTTCTTGCCTCGTTCAGACAAGAAACTCTTGCCGAAAAACAAGAGGTCATCGCACTCGGAGGGCTTCGCGTAATAGGCACCGAACGCCACGAAGCAAGACGTATCGACAACCAGTTGCGCGGTAGATCAGGTCGTCAAGGCGACCCCGGCTCGTCGTGCTTCTATATCTCTTGCGAGGACGACATCGCTCGTCTGTTCGGCGGGGACAGAATCAAAAATCTCGTCGCATACGGCGGTGAAGCGTTGCAAGTCGGCGCGATGTCCAAGCTTATCGAGTCGGCGCAAAAACGTTGTGAAGAAAATAACTACGCAATTCGTAAAAACGTCTTGAATTACGACGACGTAATGAACAAACAACGTCAACTCATCTATGAGCAACGCGACGAAGTTCTTGCCGGCAAGGACGTTCACGAGCAGATTTTGAAGTATTTCGAGCCGATAGTCGAAAATATTTGTTACGGCTTCCTCGATAAAGAAGAAACCGTAGACGTCAAGGCTTTCAATACCGCTCTCGAGCAAAAGCTCTTGAACGCAGGAACCGACCTTATCACGGAAGAGATTGCCGAGAATATGGCGACCGACAAAGTCGTCGAACTCGTATATGATACCGTTTGCGAGCAGTATGAAGCCAAAATCAAGCGTGCGGAAGAAGAGCACATCGACTTCCGCGTAACCGAGCGCAATATGCTCCTCCGTCAAGTTGACAGACATTGGATGCGCCAAATCGAAGCGATGGACGCTCTCCGCAAGGGAATAGGGCTCCGCGGACTCGGACAGCGCGATCCCGTTATGGAATACCGTCGCGAAGGTTTCGAGATGTTCGACGCAATGGTTGAGGGCATTCAAGAAATGACGGCGACGCTCCTCGCAAAAGCCGACGTCGAAACGATGATAGAGCGTAAAAACATCTTCCTTGCACGTATGCAAACTCGCGTAACCGTGCGCAATACCGACCCGAACAAAACCGTCGGACGTAACGATCCCTGTCCTTGCGGTAGCGGTAAAAAATATAAAAATTGCTGTGGTAGGTAAGATGGTCGATTTCTATAACGAAAAAATAAAGCTCGAAGAGCTCAAAAAATCGGTTTCGACCTCTGCCGACGCACTCGACATTTCCGCGCTCGAAAAGGAACTCGGAGCGCTCAAGGATAAACAAAACGAAGAGGGTTTCTGGCTCGATATCGACAAAGCCAAGTCCGTAAACGTTCGTATTGCCGAAATAGAGCGTAAACTCGGGCGTGTCGCGGAGCTCCGTTCTCGTCTTTCGGATGTTTGGGAACTTATGGAAATGGCGGAGGCTATGGACGAAGAAAGCTCCGTCCCCGAAATACGCGAAATGCTGACCTCGATAGACGCCGATGCCGAAAAACTCTTTTTGGAAACGCTTCTCAAAGGAAAGTACGACGCGAACAACGCTATTTTAACTCTTCACGCGGGCGCGGGTGGCACGGAAGCGCAAGACTGGGCGGAAATGCTCTATCGTATGTATAAGCGTTACGGCGAGCGCGCGGGGTACGGATTTAAGGAACTCGACTATCAGGCGGGGGACGAAGCGGGCATAAAGAGCGTAACGTTTGCACTCGAAGGCACCAACGCGTACGGATTCTTGAAGGCCGAAAAGGGTGTTCACCGTCTTGTTCGCATAAGTCCGTTCGACGCCAACAAAAGGCGTCATACGAGTTTTGCTTCCCTCGAAGTAATGCCCGAGATAATCGACAATGACGAAGTTAAAATCAATCCCGAGGACATCAAAGTGGAAACTTGCCGTTCGTCGGGAGCCGGCGGACAGCACGTCAACAAAACGGAGTCGGCGGTAAGGATAATCCATATTCCCACCGGCATAATCACATGGTGCCAGAACGAAAGAAGCCAGATACAGAACAAAGAAACCGCTATGCGAATGCTTTACTCCAAGCTTGTCGAGCTCAAAGAGCGCGAGCAGATGGAAGAGGCGATGAGCATTAAAGGCGAAATCAAAAAAATCGAATGGGGTTCGCAGATAAGAAGTTACGTGTTTTGTCCGTACACTCTCGTCAAGGACCACCGTACCGGATACGAAAATACCAACGTTACCGCCGTTATGGACGGCGATATCGAAGGATTTATATACGACTACTTAATAAAATCCAACGCATAATAAATCGGAGGCAGATATGTTAGATTTGAACCTGATAAGATCGGACGCAAAAAAAGTGGAAGCGTCCCTTGCAAAAAAAGGTTGCATCGTCGACTTTACGGAAACGCTCGCTCTTGATGCCGAACGTAAAGCAAAAAAACAAGAAGTGGAACTCTTGAAAGCCAAGCGCAACAAGGTCAGCGCGGAAATTCCGAAGCTCAAAAAAGCCGGCGAGCCCGTCCAACCCATATTCGACGAAATGCGCGCTTTGGGCGATGAAATAGCTACTCGCGACGCGGAAATTGCTATAATCGAAGCAAAAATAGACGAGTTTTTGGCAGGACTTCCCAATATGCCCGACGACGATCTTTTGGCAGGTGAAAAAGAAAACAACCAAGTCGTTCGCGTAAACGGATCCAAACCGACGTTTGCCGGCTTCACTCCCAAAAACCACGTGGACCTTTGCACCGACCTCGGTCTTATAGACTATGAACGCGGTGTCAAACTTTCCGGCGGCGGTTTCTGGCTGTATCGCGGAGTAGGCGCAAGGCTCGAATGGGCTCTTCTCAACTTCTTTATCGAAGAGCACCTTGCCGACGGCTACGAGTTCATTCTCCCGCCTCATCAACTCGGTTATAACTGCGGTTACGGTGCGGGACAGTTCCCCAAATTCGCCGACGAAGTATATTGGCTCGAGGGTGAAGAGGACCGTAAAAAGAACCGCTTTATGCTCCCCACCGCCGAAACCGCGCTCGTAAATATGTACGCGGGCGAGATTTTGGACGAATCCGAACTTCCCAAAAAGTTCTTTGCATATACCCCGTGCTACCGCAAGGAAGCGGGCAGTTATCGCGCCGAAGAACGCGGAATGATTCGCGGACACCAATTCAATAAAGTCGAAATGGTTCAGTACGCCAAGCCCTCGGAATCCGCAAAGGCTTTTGAAGAGCTCGTAAACAAGGCGTGTAGCCTTATGGAAAAACTCGGACTTCACTTCCGTCTAAGCAAGCTTGCCGCAGGCGATTGCAGTGCGTCGATGGCTCGTACATACGATATAGAAGTCTGGATTCCCAGCATGGGCATTTATAAAGAGGTAAGCTCTGTTTCCAACGCAAACGACTATCAAGCACGTCGCAACAACACCCGTTATCGCGATAAGGCGACAGGCAAAACCCAATACCTCCATACCCTTAACGGTAGCGGTCTTGCAACAAGTCGCGTATTCCCCGCGCTTGTCGAACAATACCAGAATGCTGACGGTAGCGTAACCGTTCCGGAAGTCCTCCGTAAATATATGGGCGGACTCGAAGTCATTAAAAAGCAATAGTAATGGTTCCCGTTTGCGGAGGGATAATCTCGGGGCTCCTTAAAGCGTTGTGGACGGCGATAAAAGCGGTAACCGATTTTATCGCCAAGTTCCTTTGGTATACGGGATTGTTCGTCCCCGCGCTGTACGCGCTGTTCGGCGTCGTACTGTATCTCGGTTGGGGGTTCGATCCGTTCGCGACGGGTACGTATCCGTTACTTTATCGTATAGGTTTTTACCTTTCGGTAGCGGTTGCCGTCATCATCGTATATCGAAGGCTTACGAAGAACCTCCGCGAAAAACAAAAGGAACGCCGTAAGGCGGAAGAAGAACAACGTCGAAAAGAAGAGGCACGTCGCCGTAAGGAAGAGCGCGCACGGAGGCGCGAAGAAGAACGTCGCGACGTCGAATACCGCGAAAGGTATCTTAAAAAGCGTCGTGAAGAAAGACGCGCCCGAAAGAGAGTGCGGGAAGAACCCGCTGACGACGACTATACGTTCGACGAAGCCGTAAGGCTTGGCGAGCGCGGTCGCGCGGAGTACGAAAAGTTATATGACCCCGATGTCATATATGATACGAGTAATACGTCAAAGGGTAACCGTAAATCGGATTACGGGTACCTTGACGACGATTATTCGAGCGGAGAAGTCATTCCGCAAATATATATGTCCGCTCTCGAAAAGGACGTGCTCGTGCACGAGTATCCCGACAGATTCGAAGTGTATAAACTCGACGGAGGCAAAAAGACTCTCGACAAAATAGAGTACAAATAATATGGCTAAACAAAAAAAACAACGCGCATGGGAGCTTGACGCTATCCGCGGTCTAAGCATACTCGCGGTCATATGGGACCACGTAAACTACGACCTTGCAAGGATATTTTTGCCGTCGTGGCAAGATATGGAAGGCGCCGAAACTCTTGTGAAAATCGGCGAGTTTTCGCGTTCGTATCTTAACGGCGAACTTCGCGTTTGGGGCTGGCCGTTGTTTGTCTTTTTGTTCTTTTTCGTTTCGGGAGCTTGTACGACTTTTTCGCGTAATAACTTTTGGCGCGGATTAAAACTTGCCCTTGTCGCCGTCGCTGTCAGCGCGGTTACGTACGTTCTCGAAAATTATATAGGAATGTCGGGCACGTTTATATTGTTCGGCGTATTGCATTGCCTCGCTTGTTGTATATTGATTTTTGCGGTTATCGAACTTATTCTTTCGCTCTTCCGTAAATTCAAATGCTACCGTCATATTAAATTTGTCGTATTTTTCGCACTCTCTCTCGTTGCGATATATTTACACCTCAAATACAACGTTAAGTTGTGGGAAACGAGCGTCCACTATGCAACCGTACCGACAGACAGCAAGATTGCCGGTATGTTTGTGTTTACTTCGAATTGGTGGACGGCGGATTATTTCCCGCTACTTCCGTTTATAGGATTCTTCTTTATCGGCGCGACGTTTGCGCAACTCGCGTATCCCGAGAAAAAGTCGCTTATGCCTAAGCTCGACGGCAAATGGCATTACTTTTTGACTATCCCCGGCAGATACTCGCTGTGGATATATCTTGCGCTCCAAGTCGTTGCGATAGGGCTCATCGCACTCATTTCCCTGATTGTTACGGGTCAACCGATTTTGTTTTCATGACGCTATGTAATCTTTGCCCCAATAAATGCGGAGTAGACCGCTCGGTAGCACTCGGTAAGTGCCTTTCGGGAGATACCGCCGTTGTCAACAGAGTGGCGCTTCACTATTTAGAAGAACCCCCGATAAGCGGTCAATACGGTAGCGGAACCGTGTTTTTCGGCGGTTGCGTTATGTGTTGCGCGTTTTGCCAAAACTCAGTCATCAGTCGTAAACCCGTCGGGAAAAAATACACCCCCGAAGAGCTTGCCGAAGCTTATAAATATTTGGAAGAAGAGGGCGCTCACAACATCAATCTGGTAACGCCCACACAGTGGAGCGAACAGATAAAAAAGTCTTTGGATATTTATCGTCCGTCTTTGCCCGTGGTTTACAATACATCGGGATACGAGCTCCCCGAGGTAATCGAGAGCCTAAAAGACTATGTGGACGTGTTTTTGCCCGATTTCAAATATTCCGACAGAACCCTTGCGAAAAGGCTTTCCGCAAGAGAAGATTATCCGGACGTCGCCATTGAAGCCATACGCAAAATGGTCGAATTAAAGCCCCCGATTTACGAGGACGATTTGATAAAGCAGGGAGTAATAATCAGACACCTTATACTCCCGGGCTACGTAAAAAACAGCTTGGGCGTACTCGATCTTATCGCTGAGAACATAGGGACCGACGTTACTTTAAGTTTGATGTCGCAGTTTACGCCTATGCCTGGATGTAAGGACCCGTCCCGCCCGTTGAAGCCCATAGAATATAAAGCCGTCCTTGCGCATGCCATGAAACTCGGGTTCGAAGACGTCTATATTCAAGAGAGTTCGTCGGTAGGACAAGAATTTATCCCGCCGTTCGATTTAGACGAAGATTAGTTTCCGATATTGCATATAACGGTAGCCTAAACGTTAATTTTTGAGAGCTTGTTTATTAAAATTACAAGTGGCGGAACGATGAGGATTTGGAGGATTATTCCGGGTAAAGAATTGAGCACTGCGCCCGCGAGGAACGCGTTGAAAGTGAAAGCTTCCGTATTTGCGCCGAGTGCTAAGAACATGGCAAGTCCCCAAACAAGGCGTCCCATAACCATCGCCGTCAGTAGTTCGGGATAGACGAGCCATTTATTTTTTGGAAGAAACTTAAACATAAGTCCGGCTACGGTACCGTAGACCGCAAGCTCTATAGACATACACACCGCGGACGGGAAGAGGACGGGCATTCCGAAAGAGAGAGAACGGAATAACGGTGCGATTATTCCTATAATTAAGCCGTATTGCCATCCGCATACGAAACCGCACAACAGAACGGGAATGTGCATGGGAAGTAACATTGCTCCGATCGTTTTGATTTGTCCGGTCAAGAAAGGCAGTACCAACGCGAACGCCAAAAACAACGCCGTCAATACCAATTTTTTTGTGTTAGCGCGGAGCTTTTTCTTTTTATCGGGTTGGGCAGTGGCGTCTTTATTCATCGTATTTCCTCTTTAAGCGTAGCGCAAACATTTTGTCGTCATCGACAATGTAATCAAGATCGAATTTGGCGTTAAACGCGCGCGCTTCGTCTCGGGCGCTGTTTAGGTCGCGGGATATTTCGGAAGGAATGCCCTCGTGATGTTTGTTAAGGGCGTCCCTAGACATATTATGTAAAATACTAAGCGTTCCGCCGTCTTTAAGCAAAGAGCATGCCTTGTTTACAAAACTCGCTATGTCCGAAAAATGCGGAAAAGCATTAAAACAAACAATGGCGTCAAAAGGTTCGTGCTCAAAGCTATAGAAATCTGCGACAAAAAATTCCGTGGTGATAGGGTTTCGAGAGGCTTTTGCAACGGCAATCATTTTGTCGGAAATGTCTATGGCAGTTACCTTTTCTCGGGTGATTTTATATATCGGCTCGGAAATTATCCCCGTTCCGCAACCGAGGTCAAGAACGCGCATACCGCGTTTTAGCCCGGCGTGCTCGTTTATAAAGTCGAATATTTCGTTTTGCGAGTGCGGTTCTTTTTGGTCCCAACCGTATGCAAGACCGTTAAAAAATCGCGTGATTGGTTTATTCATAGTTACATTTTACAAACATACCGATTAGTTGTCAAGAACCGTAAAGCCATGGAAAGAAATATGTTTGCTTAGGCGTAAGGTTTATTGTATAATGATTGTATCGGAGGACATATGGACGATAGATTTTCAAGAACTGAAATGCTTTTGGGCGCGGAAGTGATGGGCGTACTTGCCTCGTCGCGCGTTATCGTGTTCGGAGTCGGAGGGGTTGGCGGATACGTCGTCGAGGCTCTCGCGCGTTCGGGCGTCGGTAATATCGACGTCGTAGATAACGATACGGTTTCTTTAAGCAATATCAATCGGCAAATTATCGCGACGACGGACACCGTCGGAAGATATAAGACGGAAGTCATAAAAGAACGTATACTTTCCATAAATCCCGAATGCAAAGTAAACGAGTTCCGTTTGTTTTATCTGCCGGAAACGGCGGGCGAAATAGATTTATCGGTTTACGATTACGTTGTCGACGCCATTGATACCGTCAGCGGAAAGCTTGAAATCATAGCGAATGCAAAAAAGGCTGGAGTCCCGGTAATATCGGCAATGGGCGCGGGCAACAAACTCGATCCCACGGCGTTCGAGATAACCGATCTCGAAAAAACGTCGGGCTGTCCGCTCGCACGCGTTATGCGTACCGAATGCCGTAAACGCGGAATAAAAGGGGTAACCGTGGCGTACTCCAAAGAAAAAGCCATAAAACCCGTATCTTCGACGTCCGCCGAAACCGACGGCAAAAAAGTCCCCCCGGGTTCCGTCGCCTTTGTCCCCTCCGTCTTAGGACTTGTCCTTGCCTCTTATGTTATACAACACATAAAACCCGAAAAATAGGGTAAAAGCAAATC
>CAYZOJ010000025.1:0-21629 GCA_964480195.1 uncultured Christensenellaceae bacterium
TTTGCAATCCGCATTCCTCTTTCATCTTTGCGACAATCCCTTCCACAAGCCCCGTAAAGCCGTAAACTATGCCTGCCTGCATATTCTGGACGGTCGTCTTGCCTACAACGGTTGCAGGGCGTTTGAGTTCTACTCTCGGGAGTTTTGCTGCCGTTCTGGTTAATGCTTCCGCACTCGATTTAATTCCCGGAGCAATCGCGCCTCCGATAAACACTCCCCTTTCGTCGATCACACCGAAGGTCGTTGCCGAACCGAAATCGACGGTTATGCAGGGACCGCCGTAACAATAATACGCCGCGACTGCGTTTACGATACGATCCGCGCCCAAATCCTCCGGGACGGCGTATTCGATGCCTATGCCGAGATTTATTGCGGACGAAACCATTATCGGTTCTATCTTCGTGTAATATCTGCACATATGCTCTATCGTGTAATTGAGCCCGGGAGCCACAGAGCTTATGATGATACCGTCTACATTGTCGAACGAGTAGCCGTTAGACGAAAGAAGGTCTAAAAAAATCATACCGAATTCGTCTGCCGTTTTGTTATGGTCGGACGCAAGGCGCCACGTATGACGAATGACGCCATTCTCGAGAACGCCGACTTTGATGTTCGTATTGCCTATATCTAAAAGTAATTCCATATATGTATTTTATCACATATGTGCCCGAAATACAAGATTTTTGCGTATCCCGCTTTTCTCCACGCACGATTTATCGTTTTAAGCTTTCCTTTATATAAAAAAACAAACCGCCTTATCGGCGGTTTGTAATTTGTTTTGGAGATTAGTCAACAAGCTCGAGAATGCACATCTCTGCATCGTCACCACGGCGAGCGCCGAGTTTGATGATGCGGGTGTATCCGCCCTTTTGTCCTTTATCTTCCGCGCGCTTTGCATACTTGGGAGCAAGTTCACGGAAAAGCTTTTCGATAAGCGGGTGCTTAACGTCAGCGGTACGGGTTTTGAAATCTGCTTTCTTTTCTTTATCTGCTCTGACTTCGTGAAGATCTTCGAGAGTAGCCATCATCTTACGGCGTGCAGCAAGCTTTCTTGCTCCGTCGTTTACGAACGTAACGTCGATCTTCTCGTCCTTTTGGTTGAGCTTTTTCTTGGTAACGGTGACGGTATCCTCATAGGTGTTGATTGCGAGGGTAATCATCTTTTCCGCTACTTTACGAACCTCTTTGGCTCTGTCTACGGTAGTTTCGATTTTGCCGTGCCAAAGGAGCTCGGACGCTTGGCTGTGTACGAGTTGCAATCTTTGGTCGGTGGGTTTGCCTAATTTTCTATTATTTGCCATTGTATTACTCCTTTAATCTTCCTTGCTGGCGAGGGAAAGTCCCATGCGTTCAAGTTTACCGATAACCTCGTCCAAAGACTTTCTGCCGAGGTTGCGAACCTTGAGCATATCTTCTTCGCTCTTTTTGATGAGGTCTTCGACGGTGAATATGCCTGCACGCTTTAAGCAGTTCAACGGTCTTACCGAGAGGTCAAGCTCTTCGATGCTCATAAAGAGCGCCTTGGTCTGCTTATCGTCGTCACGGCTGACGAGAATTTCTTTCTCTTCCATATCGTCGATGAGGTTGATGAACAGTTTGAGATGGTCGCCCATAACCTTGGCGGCGAGGGATATAACCTCTCTCGGGGAAGATGCCGCATTGGTTTTGACTTTAATTCTGAGTTTATCGTAGTCGATAGATTGTTCTACACGGGTATTCTCGACGTCATAGCTGACTGCGACGACGGGGGAATACAACGAGTCGATCGGAATATAACCGATGGGAGCCTTGGGGTTCTTGTTGTCCTTGGCGGAAACGTAACCTCTGCCTACGCCTACGGTAAGTTCCATATTGAGGGACGCGCCCTCTTCTACAGAACAAATGTAAGCATCGGGATTCATGACTTCTATTCCGGTAGGGAAATCTATGTCTTTGGCGCAAACGACGCCTGCCGTATTGCGAACGAGGTTAACGATGGTGTCGTCAAAATGATCGGGGTCGAGAACTTTGATGGCGACCTCTTTGAGGTTAAGAATGATTTCCGCTACATCCTCTCTTACGCCGGGGATGGTGCTGAACTCATGCTTTACGCCTTCGATCTTGATACCGCGTATTGCTGCGCCGGGCAACGCCGTGCAGAGTACGCGACGGAGGCAGTTGCCGATCGTGATACCGTAACCTCTCTCGAGAGGTTCGACGGTAAACGTGGCTTCGGCGCCGTTGGCGTTCTCTTCGACGGTGATTCTGGGCTTATAAATTTCCAACATTTTATTGCCTCCTAACCGGGGTTATTTCGAGTACAACTCGACGATCATATGTTCTGCGATGGACAAATCGACGTCTTCACGAGTGGGAAGCGCTTCGATCTTTCCGCTAAGGGATTCGGTATCGAAAGTGAGCCACTTGGGAAGGTTTGCGACCTTGCTGTTTTTGAGTTCTACAAAGAAGGTCTTTTCTCTCTTGTTTTCTTTAACAGCTATGACATCGCCTGCCTTAACAAGGTAAGACGGGATATCTACAACGTGTCCGTTAACGGTGATGTGACCGTGGTTTACAAGCTGTCTTGCTTGCGCTCTGGAAGCGCCTATTTGCATACGGTATACTACGTTATCGAGTCTTCTCTCAATGAGGATGAGCATGTTTTCGCCGGTTACACCGCGCATTTTTTCTGCCATCTCATAGTACATATGGAATTGTTTTTCCAAAAGACCGTACGCTCTCTTGGCTTTTTGCTTTTCGCGGAGCTGTACGCTGTAAGGGGTAACTTTCTTGCGAGCCGCACCGTGTTGTCCGGGGGCTACGGGGCGCTTATCCAATGCGCAGTTCGCGCTCATGCAACGATCGCCCTTCAAATATAATTTGCAACCTTCGCGTCTGCAAAGTTTGCATACGGGTCCAGTATATTTAGCCATTTTACAATCCTCCTGAATTACAGTCTTCTGCGCTTAGGCGGGCGGCATCCGTTGTGAGGTATCGGGGATACGTCCTGTATCTTGGTAACCTCGATTTCCGCTACCTGCATTGCACGTATGGCAGATTCTCTGCCTTGTCCGGGTCCCTTTACGTAAACTTCAACTTTGCGAATGCCGTGCTCTTTTGCCGTCTTCGCAGCGTCTTCTGCTACGAGCTGTGCCGCATAAGGCGTGGACTTACGGCTACCCTTAAGACCCAATTTGCCTGCAGACGACCAGCTGATGGTGTTACCGTTCATGTCTGTAAAAGTAACGATGGTGTTATTGAAAGAGGCGTGGATATGTACTTGGCCTTTTTCGATGTTCTTTAAGTCCTTTCTTCTTCTGATTTGACTTTTTCTGACTGCCATTTGTATATCCTCCTACTACTTCTTTACGCGACCAACAGTACGCTTTTTGCCCTTACGAGTACGAGCGTTTTGTTTGGTTCTTTGTCCACGGACCGGCAGTCCTTTACGATGTCTAATGCCACGATAGCAACCGATATCTTTAAGACGTTTGATGTCGAATGCTACACTTCTTCTTAAATCGCCTTCTACCGTGAGATTGTTTTCGATGTAGTCACGGATTTTAACGATCTGATCTTCGGTAAGGTCTTTAACGCGGGTGTCCGGGTTGATGCCGGTATCGGCGAGCAACTGTTTGGACGTGGTAAGACCAATGCCGTAGATGTAGGTAAGACCTATCTCAACTCTTTTTTCACGGGGTAAATCTACACCTGATATACGAGCCATTTAGTAACCTCCAAGTTAATTTAAGTGTTTTTATCTATATCCCAATCGCCGAGTTAAACCGCTTAAGAATGCATTACGGTTCAGCCGCCCCGACGACAATTTCTTTTATACCTGACAATACGCGGGTATACGCCCGCGGACTGTATTATTTTAACATAAGACAACTTTCATACGCAAACGAATTGCGCATAAAAGTTGTCGAATTTATAAAAATTTAAGTAATTTTTATTATTTTAGCCTTGCGTTTGCTTGTGGCTGGGGTTCTTGGAGCAAATTACCATAACCTTGCCGTGTCTTTTGATGATCTTGCACTTGTCGCACATAGGTTTTACAGAGGGTCTGACTTTCATTTTTATTTCTCCTTAATGATGGAATTAGTTTTTACTGCGGTATACAATACGTCCTTTGTTCAAGTCGTAAGGACTCATCGCGATCTTTACGTTGTCGCCGACGTAAACTTTGATATTGTTTACTCTCATTTTACCTGCAAGGTACGCGGTTATCACGTGACCGTTGCTGAGCTTGACTTTGAAGTTGGTGCCGGGCAAAACCTCTACCACGGTGCCTTCTACTTCGATTGTATCGTCCTTGGACATAAAGTTCTCCTTGTAATTTTATATCGATCCGTTGTAAGCGTGCAACGCGCGTCTTATTTCGGCGTCGATTACTTGTTCGCCCTCGACGAGCTTACGATTGATTTCGATTACCACAACCGATTGCGCTTCGAGGTGTTTTGCTTTTTTGAGTTTGGGCGATTCCGCTCTCCTGAGTTTGCCGTCGGCAATCTTTACATAATTGTCGTCTACTATCTCGACAACAATGTAAAACTTACCGGCGTCGTGCCCCGCTTTAGAATATACTACCGAACCGAGCTCGAGTTTCATAGATACCTCACAGCGTGAGTATTTCTACTCCGTCCGGACGTATTACTACGGTGTTTTCGTAATGCGCGGACGCTTTGTCGTCTGCGGTTAAAAACGTCCAATCGTCTCCCGGAATTTGCTTAATTCTGCGAGTGCCGATGTTTATCATCGGTTCGATTGCTATCGTCATTCCGCTTACAAGCCTCATGCCTCTTCCCGGGATACCGTAGTTCGGTACGCTGGGATCTTCGTGTACGGTAGTTCCTATGCCGTGTCCGACAAGCTCGCGTATTACGGAAAAACCGTTCGCTTCCGCATGCTTGCTTATTTCGGCACCGAGGTCTCCGAGTCGGACGCCTTCTTTGAGTATCGCTATACCCTTGAAAAAGCATTCCTTGCAGACTTCGGCAAGTTTGCGCTTCTCCGGCGTGGTGTCGCCTATTATTACGGTTCTCGCCGCGTCCGTATGGAATCCGTGGAGCCCTACTCCGCCGTCGAGTTTAAGGAGCATACCTTCTTCCAACACTCTGTTGGACGGGATGCCGTGTACAATCTCTTGGTCGATGGACGTGCAAAGCGTCGCGGGGAATCCGCCGTATCCTAAAAACGAGGGAACCGCATTGTGTTTTTTAATATAGTCGTAAGCGATTGCGTCGAGCCTCCGTGTGGTAACTCCGGGTTTAGCGTTCTCTGCTACAAGGTCGAGTACGTCGCGGAGAATCTTTCCCGCTTCGCGCATATAACCTATTTCTTTTTCGCTTTTGATCGTAACCATATTATTTGAGTAATCCGATTATATCCTTAAACGTTTCGTCTATCGTTCTGTCCGCGTCCACGTCTACGAGCAATCCGCGCTCGCGATAAAAATCGACGAGAGGTGCGGTATTCTTTTCGTAAACGGCGAGTCTGTTGCGAATGATGTCTTCTTTGTCGTCGTCCCTTACGAACAGCTTTTGACCGCATTTGTCGCAAGTGTCCGACTGGTGCGTCGAAACGTGATACGTTTCACCGCAAACGCAAGTACGCCTTCCGCCAAGTCTTTCGACTACTCTTTCGAAGTCGATTACGAAGTTGATTACGTAATCTATCTTCGTGAGTTTTTCGAGTGCCTCGGCTTGCGGGATACTGCGCGGGAATCCGTCCAAAAGAAAACCGTTCTTGCAGTCGTCTGCGCCGAGCCTTTCCGCAACGATTTTTACGACTACGTCGTCCGGCACGAGTTGACCTTTATCCATAAAGCTCTTCGCGTAAATGCCGATCTCCGTACCGCGTGCGATATTGGAGCGGAAGGCATCCCCCGTCGATATATGGGGGATACCGTAATACTCCTTTAACTTAACCGCTTGCGAACCTTTACCCGCGCCCGGTGCGCCTAACAAAATGATATTCATTATTTAAGGAATCCTTTGTTGTTCTTGACAAGTATCTGGCTTTCGAGTTGTTTTTGGAACTCGAGAGCGACGGAAACGACTATCATAAGTCCGGTTGCAGAGAAAGCGTTGCCGAGTCCGAGGTCTTTGAATCCGCTGATCTGTTGGAGAATGAGCGTCGGAACCAAGGAGATTATCGCGAGGAACAACGCGCCGACCAAAGTAAGTCTGTTGTTCTTCTTGCGGAGGTAATCGCTTGTAGCTTTACCGGGTCTGATGCCGGGGATAAATCCGCCGTTTTGTTGGAGCATACGCGCCACGTCGTCCGGATTGAATTGGATCTGTGCGTAGAAGTACGCAAAGAAGATTATCAATAAGAACATTATGGGTGCGTAGAGGTTGCCGTTTACGCCCAGCCACTTAGCCCAGAACAGACCGAAATCGGTAGATTCCCAACCGCCGAATTGGATTATCATCTGCGGGAAGGAAATGAGCGAGGAAGCGAATATGAAAGGCATAACGCCACCCGCCGTAACCTTAAGCGGAATGTGTGTGGACTGTCCGCCGTACATCTTGTTGCCTTTGATTTGCTTGGCGTATTGGACTTGAACCTTTTCTTCCGCCATATCGAACAACACGATGACGAAGAACATAAGGAGTACGAGCAATATGAAGCCTAAAAGGAACCAAATGCCGGTGGTGTCGCCGTTCTTGACTTGTGCGGGAATAACAGAACTCATCGCCGTCCAGATCGAAGTGCCGAGGGAGGAAATGATACCTATAAAGATTATGAGAGAGGTACCGTTGCCTATGCCGTATTCGGTAATTCTTTCGCCGAGCCACATTACGAGGCAGGATCCGCCGACAAGAATCAATACGATGAATATCATTGTAAATACTCTGTCAACCTGATTGGAGGCGTCACCCGTGAAGACGGGGATGATGCAGTCGCTGTTTTGCCACAGGAATACGACGCCGATTGCTTGTATAACCGCAAGCACGACGGCTACGTATCTGGTGTATTGAGAAATCTTTTTTCTGCCTTCTTCGCCACCTTCCTTGCTGAGCTTTTCGAGCTTGGGAATGATGAGCGTCAACAACTGCATTATAATGAAGCTGTTAATGAAGGGGACTATACCTAAAGCAAACAAAGTGCCGTAGGAAAACGCTTGTCCGGTTATCGCCGAAAGCATTAAGGAGAAATCCGTTACATTGGATAAACTACCGTATATCGCAGCCGAATCCAGCCCGGGAATCGGTACGAAGCACCCGATCCTGTACACTAATATAAGTGCAAAGGTCAGGAGCATCTTCTTGCGTATGTCTTTCGACTGGAACGCGTTTTTTATAGTCTGAAACATTAGAGTACCTCTACTTTACCGCCTGCTTTCTCTATTTTTTCGGCAGCCGATTGAGTAAATTTGTTTGCTTGAACGGTGAGCTTCTTGGTGAGTTCGCCATTGCCCAAAACCTTCAAGCCGTAGGGCTGTATTTTTTTGATGAGACCTGCATCGAGAAGGAGTTCCGCATTGATTACGGTACCGTCTGCAAAGTTTTCGAGTACGTCTACGTTGATTGTGGTATACTCTGCGGTAAAGTGGTTCTTGAATCCTCTCTTGGGGACTCTACGGGTAAGAGGCATTTGTCCGCCTTCGAATCCGGGACGGACGCCACCGCCACTTCTTGCCCATTGACCTTTATGACCCTTACCGCTCGTCTTGCCGAGACCGGATCCGATACCTCTGCCGAGTCTCTTTGCGGGAGTTACTGCGCCTTCTGCGGGAGCTAAAGTGTGAAGTTTCATTCTGTGCCTCCTAATCGACGTTTTCCACGCGTACGAGGTGCGATACTTTGAATATCATACCGCGAATAACGGGATTGTCTTCGTGAATTCTGCTTGCACCGACCTTGTTGAGTCCGAGTGCCTTTACGTTTGCCTTTTGATTCTCGAGGCAACCGATAGTGCTCTTAACAAGCGTTACTTTAATCTTAGCCATTGTTTGCCTCCTAACCGAGTATCTCTTCTACGGTCTTGCCACGGAGCTTTGCAAACTCCTCGGCAGTCTTGAGACTCTTAAGACCTACGATAGTCGCCTTCGCGCTGTTGATGGGGTTGTTGGTTCCGATGCACTTGGTACGGATATCTTTGATACCGCTGACTTCGAGTACTTTACGTACCGCGCCACCGGCTATAACACCGGTACCTTCGGGAGCGGGAAGCATAAGAACTTTGCCTCTGCCGAAATCGCCGATTTGCATGTGCGGAATGGTTCTGCCGTCAAAGGAGATGGTGAACATCGCCTTTTGAGCAGCCTTGTGAGCCTTTTCGAGTGCTTCCGGAACTTCTGCCGCTTTGCCCATGCCGAGACCTACTCTGCCCTTTCCGTCACCGACTACTACGAGAGCTGCAAAACGCATATTGCGTCCGCCCTTGACAACCTTGGTAACGCGGTTGATGGAAATGGTCTTTTTGATGAGATCGTCTTTGGGTTCTCTGTTGAATCTTTCTCTGTCATTTCTTGCCATAATCGTAATCTCCTAAAACTCGAGTCCGGCTTTTCTGGCGCCGTCGGCGAGAGCCGCTACGCGTCCGGTGTAGATGTAGCCTCCGCGATCGAATACGACTGCTTTGATGCCGTTTTCGATAGCAAGTTTACCGATAGCTTCGCCAACTATTGCGGCGGCTTCAACCTTGGTCTTGCCCTCGACGAGAGGTTTGATGTCCTTTTGGAGAGTGTTTACGGCGCAAATGGTTACGCCCTTAACGTCGTCGATGACTTGCGCGTAAATGTTCACGGTGGATCTGGTTACGCAAAGACGAGGTATTTCGGTGGTTCCTTTAAGATCGTTACGGAGCCTGACGTGTCTTTTTTGTCTGACTTTATTCTTATTAGGTTTCTTAAACATATTTTACGTTCTCCTCTATTTACCTGCGGTCTTGCCTTCCTTGCGGAGGATGGTTTCATCCTTATAACGGATACCGTAGCCATGGTAAGGTTCGGGCTTACGGATAGCTTTGATGTTAGCTGCAACCTGTCCTACCAACGTCTTGTCGATACCTTTTACTGCGAGTTCGGTCGGGGAAACGACTTCGATTTTGATGCCCGCGGGAGGTACTACGTCTACAGTGTGGCTGAAGCCTACCGAAAGAACGATCTTGTCGCCTTGAGCGGTTGCTTTCCAGCCTACGCCGGAGATGATGAGGTTCTTGCTGTATCCCTTCTCGACGCCGACTATCATGTTGTGGATAAGTGCGCGATAAAGACCGTGTGCAGACTTAACGTCTTTTGCCTCGGAGGTACGTACTACGTGTACGGTGTTGCCTTCGATGTTGACGCCTATGTTCTTGTTTTCGATAGCTTGCGTAAGAGTTCCGAGAGGTCCGCTTACGGTTACTACGCCGTCCTTGTATTCGACGGTGGTGTTATCGGGAAAATGGATGGGTGTTCTGCCTATTCTGGACATTAGTATTACCTCCTACCAAACGTATGCGAGAACTTCGCCGCCGGCGCCTATCGCGCGGGCTTTCTTATCGGTCATAACGCCCTTGGAGGTCGATATGATTGCGATACCGAGTCCGCCGAGAACCTTGGGAAGCGCGTCGCTCTTGGCGTATACGCGGAGTCCGGGTTTGGATATCTTCTTGAGTCCGTGGATGACCTTTTCTTTGCCTTCCGCGTACTTAAGAGCCACGTGGATGGTGGCTTGAACGTCGCCTTCTGCGGTATCAACGGTGTATCCGTTGATGTAGCCCTCTTCGACAAGGATTTCCGCGATAGCTACTTTGAGCTTGGATGCGGGAATGTCGACGGTCTCTTTCTTAGCGGTTAAAGCATTGCGAATGCGAGTAAGCATATCTGCGATGGGATCTGTCATTGTCATATCTCTGTACCTCCTTACCAGCTTGCTTTACGTACGCCGGGGATTTCGCCCTTGTATGCAAGTTCTCTAAAGCATATTCTGCAAATTCCGTACTTGCGGAGTACCGCGTGGGGTCTGCCGCAGATGGAGCAACGAGTATACTCGCGAGTGGAGAACTTTTGCTTTCTTTGTTGCTTATTGATCATTGATTTCTTAGCCATTGTTGACCTCCTACTTGCTGAAGGGTACGCCGAGGAGCTTGAGGAGCTCTTTGGCTTCTTCGTCGGTTTTTGCGGTTGTGGTTACGCAAACGTCAAAACCTCTGGTCTTCTCGATATGATCGAAGTCGATTTCCGGGAAGATAAGTTGTTCTTTGATGCCGAGAGTGTAGTTGCCTCTGCCGTCGAAAGACTTGCCCGATACGCCCTTAAAGTCGCGAACACGGGGAAGCGCGATGGAGATAAGCTTGTCGAGGAAATACCACATCTTGTCGCCACGGAGAGTTACCTTGGCACCGACTTGCTGACCTTCTCTTACTTTGAAGTTTGCAACGGAGTTCTTTGCCTTGGTGGGAACGGGTTTTTGTCCGCCGATCTTTTCGAGCTCTTCGGTTGCGAGTTGCATGCTCTTAGCATTGTCTTTGATGTCGCCGAAACGCATGTTGAGAACGATCTTCTCGAGTCTCGGAACCTGCATTACGGTTTCATAAGAGAACGTTTTGATGAGAGCGGGAACGACTTCTTCTTTATACTTTACTTGAAGTCTGGGAACTTCTCTTACGGCAGGAGCCGTAGCTTTTACTTCTGCTTTCTTAGCCATGATTTACGCCTCCTAAATTATTCTGCCGTAGTGCCGTCGGCGGGAGCTTCTGCCTTAACCGCTTTCTTGCGGACGGTAGCTCTGGTGGTCTTCTTAGCCGCGGCTTTGGTCGCTTTCTTGGTTACGAGGGTCGCACCGCACTTCTTGCAGTAACGTACTCTCTTGCCGTCCTCTTCGCGAATACCTACGCGGGTGGGCTTTCCGCAAGCTGCGCATATGGGCATGACGTTGGAAATATCAACACTGCCGGGTTGCTTGACGAGTCCGCCTTGCTCGTTGGCTTTGCGTGCCTTGACTGCCTTGGTGTTGACGGTTACAAGGTCGTTACCTTCTACGAGGACTCTGTGTTTATCGGTGTCTATTGCGGTAACTTGAGCGGTCTTACCCTTGTCCTTACCGGCAATAATCATTACGTAATCTTCTTTCTTTACGCTGTATTTAGCCATTTTACTTGCCTCCTAAAGAACTTCGGGTGCGAGAGAGATAATCTTGGAGAAGTTCTTATCTCTGAGTTCGCGCGCTACAGGTCCGAAGATACGAGATCCGCGGGGCATATTGGCATTGTCGATGATGACCGCCGCGTTATCGTCGAACTTGATGTGAGTGCCGTCTTTACGCATGATGCCCTTGTGGGTACGTACGATAACCGCCTTGACGACGTCGCCTTTCTTGACTACGCCACCCGGGGTCGCGCTCTTAACGGACGCAACGATGATGTCACCGATGTTACCGCTTCTTACATAAGAACCGCCCATCACGCGAATGCACATTATTTCTTTGGCACCGCTGTTGTCTGCTACTTTCAATCTGGTTTGAGGTTGTATCATTTTATGCCTCCTTACTTCGCTTTCTCAATGATGCTGAGAAGACGCCAATTCTTATCTTTGGAGATAGGACGGGTCTCGATGACTTCGACCTTGTCGCCTATACCGCACTCGTTGTTCTCATCGTGAACTTTGAGCTTCTTGGTGCGAAGAATATACTTTTTGTAAAGGGGATGTTTGACCTTCCTCTCTACTGCTACGACGATAGTCTTGTCCATTTTGTCGCTTACGACTACGCCTACTCTGGTTTTTCTGAGATTTCTTTCCATTTAACTGCCTCCTATGCCTTCTTCTTAGCGCGGGTTTTCTTGGCGGTCTTTATAGGCTCCTCGGAAATACCCAATTCTCTTTGACGAAGGATCGTCTTAGCTCTCGCGATATCCTTTTTGCACTCTGCAAGCGCCATAGGATTGGAAAGCTGATTGGTTGCGTGTTTGAAACGAAGGTTGAACAATTCGGCTTTGAGTTCGTCTACCTTGTTTACCAATTCTTCGTTAGTCATTTCAAAAAAGTTCTTAGCTTTCATTAACAGTCACCGCCTTCTTCAGATACTTGATTAGCCGTTGCTTCCGCTTCTTTCTTGGCAAACTTGCACTTGATAGGCAACTTGTTCGCCGCAAGACGGAGAGCTTCTCTCGCTACGTTCTCGGGTATTCCTGCCATCTCGAACATAACTCTGCCCGGTTTTACGACCGCGACCCAGAACTCGGGAGCACCTTTACCGGAACCCATACGAGCTTCCGCGGGATGCTTGGTTACGGGCTTGTGGGGGAAGATGTTTACCCATACTTGACCGCCACGCTTGATATATCTGGTCATTGCAACACGGGCTGCTTCGATCTGATTGCTCTTGATCCAGCCGGGCTCGGTGGCTACGAGTGCGTATTCGCCGTATGCGATTACGTTACCTCTCAACGCCTTACCGGTCATTCTGCCACGGTGTTGTTTTCTTCTTTTTACTCTTTTAGGCATTAACATTAGTCGTTACCTCCTCTTTTGAAGGTTTCACCCTTATATATCCACGTCTTGACGCCGATAACACCGTAGGTGGTGTGTGCGATTGCAAAGCCGTAGTCGATATTTGCGCGGATGGTTTGAAGCGGTATGGAACCTTCGTGGTAGTTCTCGCTTCTTGCGATTTCAGCACCGTCGAGACGTCCGGAAACCATGGTCTTAACACCCTTGGCGCCCGCTCTCATTGCGCGACCCATCGCGTTCTTCATCGCTCTACGGAAAGGAGTTCTCTTTTCGAGTGCGGCTGCGATGCTCTCTGCTACGATTTGTGCGTCTGCGTCGGAGTTCTTAACTTCGTGAACGTTGACGTTGAAGATCTTGTCGGGTCCGACAATCTTTCTGACGGCGGCGTTGATTTCGTCGATTCCCTTAACCTTTTGGGCGGGGGTTGCGGTTGCGCCTTCTGCGGTTGCGCTTGCGGCTACTGCAGCGTCCTTAGTCTTGTTCATTCTGCCTATTGCAACGCCTACTCTGCCACAATAGATGTCGATAAGAACGGTCTTGTCTGCTACTCTGCGGATAACAATCTTGGAGATCATCGCGTCGTAGTAGTTCTTTTTGATGTAGTTACGGATTTCGTTATCCTCTTTGAGGTACTTACCGAAATTCTTTTTATCTGCGTACCAAACGCTGTCGTGACTTGCGTTGATACCAACTCTTAAACCATGCGGATTAACTTTTTGACCCATTTGGTATGTCCTCCTATTTAGCGGCGTCAAGTATGACGGTGATGTGGGTGGTGCGCTTCATAATGCTGTGACCTCTGCCCTTGGAAACGGCGCGGTAGCGTTTGAGCGTTCTGCCCTCGTCCGCGAAGCACTCGGCTACGTATAAAGTGTCTTTATTCATTCCGAGGTTGTTCTCCGCATTGGCGGCTGCGCTGTTGAGAACTTTGAGTACGGGAGCGCAGGAAGACTTGTTGAGGGTCTTGAGGATAGCTGCCGCTTCTCTGTAGCTCTTGTTACGGATTACGTCCAATACCGCGCGGACCTTGTAGGGAGAAATCCTGATGGATTTTGCTACGGCGTAAGGACGAGTATCCTTATTCTCTATTCTTGCTTTGGTTTTTTCTCTAACTCTGGTTGCCATTGTAGACCTCCTACTTCTTAGCCGCGGCGGCTTTGTTGCCGGAGTGGTTGGGGAACGCTCTGGTGGGTGCGAACTCGCCGAGCTTAAGTCCTACCATATCTTCCGTGATATATACCGGCACGTGCTTTTTGCCGTCATGGACTGCGATGGTGTGTCCTACGAACTCGGGGAATATCGTCGAAGCTCTCGACCAGGTCTTAACGGGTTTCTTGTCGCCCGACTCGTTCATCGCGATGATTTTCTTCATAAGGCTCTCTTCGCAATAAGGGCCCTTTTTAACGGATCTGCTCATCTATGTGCCTCCTAATTAATACGCTTGATGATCATCTTATTGGATCTTGCCTTCTTGTTACGGGTCTTATATCCGAGTGCAGGCTTGCCCCACGGGGTTACAGGCGTAGACATACCGATCGGGCTCTTGCCTTCGCCACCGCCGTGCGGGTGATCGCAGGGGTTCATAACAACGCCGCGGACGGTAGGTTTGACGCCCATATGACGTTTTCTGCCGGCTTTACCGAGACTTACGTTTTCGTGCTCGATGTTGCCTACGGTACCGATGGTTGCTTTGCAACGGAGAGATACGTATCTCATTTCGCCGGAAGGCATACGAAGGGTCGCCTTGTTGTTCTCTTTAGCCATAAGCTGTGCGCTTACGCCTGCGGAACGAGCGATTTGACCACCCTTGCCGGGCAAAAGCTCGATGTTATGAACGGTGGTACCTACGGGGATATCCTGAAGCATAAGGGCGTTGCCCGCTTTGATGTCCGCGCCGGCTCCGCTGATAACGGTGTCGCCTACGTTAAGTCCGAGAGGGCAGAGGATATATCTCTTTTCGCCGTCGGCATATGCAAGAAGTGCGATATTCGCGCTACGGTTAGGATCGTATTGTACGGATGCTACCTTTGCGGGGATACCGTCTTTGTTGCGCTTGAAGTCGATGATTCTGTACTTGGTTCTGTTACCGCCACCGATGTGTCTGACGGTGATTCTACCGAGGTTGTTTCTGCCACCGGTCTTGTTGATGCTGACGAGGAGGCTCTTTTCCGCTTTGGTAGAGGTGATTTCCGCATAATCGGATACGCTCATGTTGCGACGTGCGGGAGAAGTCGGTTTATATTTGATAACTGCCATTGCTGTATCCTCCTTTACGACAAGCTCTCGAAGAATTCGATTGCTTTGCTGTCCGCGGTAAGAGTTACGTAAGCCTTCTTGTAGGAAGCGGTCTTACCTTCGGTAACGCCTCTTCTTCTGGTTTTGCCGTTTACTCTTACGGTGTTGATCTTGTCTACGGTTACGTTAAAAATGCTTTCGACTGCGTGTCTGATTTGAGACTTGGTCGCGTCCTTTCTAACGATGAAGCCGTATTTCTTATCGGCTATACCGTCCATACTCTTTTCGGTAATGACGGGTCTTACAATTATATCGTAATTACTCATTATGCGTATACCTCCATGAGGGCATTGACTGCGTCGAGGGTGAAGACGCACTTGTTAACGCGTACGAGATCGTATACGTTAAGGAGAGCTACGTCGGAAAGGGTAAGTGCCTCGATGTTGTTGCCTGCGCGGAGAAGGGTTTCATCCTTACCGTTGGTAACTACGAGAGTGGTCTTTTCCGCTCCGATGTTCTTGAGCGCCGCGGCTACGAGCTTGGTCTTGGGTTCTGCAAGCTCAAAGTTGTCTACGATAAGGAGATCTCCGTCGGCGAGTTTTGCGCTCAATGCACTGCAAAGCGCGCCTACTCTCATTTGCTTATTGACTTTCTTGCTGAAATCTCTGGGCTTCGGTGCGAATACTACTCCGCCGTGGTACCATTGCGGTGCGCGTATGCTACCTTGACGAGCTCTGCCGGTGCCCTTTTGACGCCAAGGCTTTCTGCCACCGCCACGTACTTCGGTACGGGTAAGAGAAGATTTGGTGCCTTGTCTTTTGTTTGCGAGTTGCGCGACTATTACTTGGTGGATAAGTGCTTCGTTGTACTCTCTGCCGAAGATTTCCTCGTTCAACTCTACGGTTCCTACTTGTTGACCCAGGGTGTTAATAACTTTTGCTTCTATCATATCAGTATCTCCTTAAGCCTTATTTGAACCACTTGGAACCGCGAACCTTTTTGATGGTGTCTTTGATTTCAACCAAAGAGCCCTTGGGTCCCGGGATACCGCCGGCGATAAGCAATACGTTGCGAGCGGAATCTACTTTGACGATTTCCAAATTTTGGATGGTTACTTGTTCATGGCCGTATTGTCCTGCCATCTTCTTGTTCTTGAAAACTCTCGAAGGACTGCTGTTTGCACTCAACGAACCGACTTCTCTGTGGACGGGGCCTGCGCCGTGCGTCATAGGAAGACGATGGGTGTTCCATCTTTGGATAGCGCCGGTGTAACCACGACCTCTGGTGGTGCCGACTACATCGACTTTGTCGCCTACGCCGAATACATCGCATTTGATTTCCGTTCCGACGGGATATGCAGAGCAATCGTCAAGACGGAACTCTCTGATGTACTTTTTGGGAGCAACGTTAGCTTGTTTGAATTGTCCTTTGTCGGGCTTGTTAACATTGTTTGCTTTAACTTCGCCGAAACCGACTTTAACCGCTTCGTAACCGTCTTTAGCAACGGTCTTGACTTGCAATACGGCGCAGGGACCCGCTTCTACTACGGTTACGGGAATCATCGTGCCGTCTTCGGTAAAGATTTGGCTCATTCCGAGTTTCGTACCTAAAATAGCTTTCTTCATACTTGAGCCTCCTTTTAGAGCTTGATTTGGATATCAACGCCCGAAGCCAAGTCGAGCTTCATAAGAGCGTCGACAGTCTTCATAGAGCTGTTGTAGATATCGATCAAGCGTTTGTGCGTGCGGAGTTCGAACTGTTCTCTGCTGTCTTTATATTTATGAGGGGAGCGGAGAATGGTAACGATTTCCTTTTCTGTGGGTAGCGGGATAGGACCCGAGATGCTCGCGCCGGTGCTTTGCGCTGCGGCGATGATCTTGGCGCACGAGTCGTCTATCAAGCTATGGTCGTAAGCTTTTAATTTGATTCTGATCTTTTGACCTGCCATTTATTTGTGTCCTCCTGAAATTATCTCAGTTCATACACACGGAGCCGTGTGTGTCGCCCTCGGGAACAATAAAAAGGCCGAAGCCTGAATTTGTTGTCCTATGAGCCTTTTGTCGCGTATCCTCCGGAATTGACGCTAAGTTCTAACGCAATATTCCATCTTAAGTTACCTAATCGGGCGGTTTAAGGATTAAATCCCCGAACACGAACAGCAGTATGATACCAAAGACGGCACTTTATGTCAAACATTTTAACGCGATTTTCTTAAATATTTTAATTATTTTTTTAGCCTTGTGTTTTATGCGTAACCGTACCACCACATATTGTGGTATGCCTCTGAAAAAATTTTATTTTATGCAATACGTTTACTATGTTATGCATATTCCGAAAAAGACCTAGCGCGAAATCACGCCGAATTATCGCCCCGAATCGGGCATTACGATAACACGCACAGGAACCCCCGCTCCCTCTACGAGAACGCGCCTGAATCGCCTATTTATGTATTCCTCGCGCGCGCGGGTACATTATATATAATAGAGCCTAAAACGGCTCTTACGCTTGCAATCCGCGTATCACTAATGTATAATGATTGTGGAGGCAATATGAAAAAATTTTTATCGAACGACTTCTTACTCGATTCCCCTACGGCACAGGCTCTTTACGACTGCGTTAAAGACTTGCCCATAATAGACTATCACTGCCACCTTTCGGCAGAAGAGATTTATAAAAACCAACCCTACTCTTCCATAACCGAAGTGTGGCTCGGCGCGGATCACTATAAATGGAGAGCTTTGCGCAATATGGGAGTTGACGAGAACTTGATTACCGGAAAATGCTCCGATTACGATAAATTTGTAGCGTGGGCTACAAATATCCCGTATATGGCAGGACATCCGTTATACACGTTCTCGATGCTCGAACTTAAAAACTATTTCGGCATCACGGAGCCTTTGAACTCCGCCAATGCATACGAAATCTACACGCGCGCAAACGATAAGTTGAAAGAGCTTACCCCGAGAAAGATTATCGAACAATCGCGCGTCGAAGTCATCGTAACCACAAACGATCCCATAGAGGATTTGACGTATCACAAAAAACTGCAAGACGAAGGTTACGCCGTCAAGGCACTCCCCGCATTCCGACCCGACCGCGCATTGGGTATCGAAAAGGACGACTTCCGTGATTACATAGAATTATTGGCGACGTCGGCTTCCTGCGATATAAAGAATTTAAGCGACCTCAAAAAAGCTTTGATTAAGAGGTTGGATTACTTCCGCGCTCTCGGCTGTGTTGCAAGCGATCACGGACTCGACGTCGCCGTATTCAACAACATCGGCGCCGACGATACCGACAGAATTTTCCGCAACGCACTAAGCGGTAACCCTTTAACGCAAGACGAAATCGACGGCTACAAAACGCACATACTCCTATTCCTCGCAAGCGAATATGTAAAACATGATATCGTTATGGAAATCCATTTCGGTTGCTTACGCAACGCAAATACCCACGCACTTGCAACAATCGGTAAAGACGCGGGGTTCGATTGCATGAGGACGGAAACGGGAGCCGATTCGCTTTACGCCCTACTCGACAAAATGGCAACGCTCGGGACATTACCCAAAACCCTACTGTTCTCTTTGAATCCCGCCGACAACGACGTCCTCGTAACAATGATGGGCGCATTTAACGGCGGTGGCTGTAAAGGTAAAGTTCAGCAAGGCAGTGCATGGTGGTTCAACGACAACAAACCGGGAATCGAAAAACAAATAGCGACTTACGCCTCGGGCGCACCCATCGACACCTTCCTCGGTATGCTGACGGACAGCCGAAGCCTTTTGTCTTATGCGCGCCACGAGTTCTTCCGTAGGATTCTATGTAACTATCTCGGAGGGCTGGTCGAGCGCGGAGAGTATCCGGAATCACAACTCGACACACTCAAAGAAATAGCTCAAAACGTATCCTACAAAAACGTTAAACACTATTTCAACTTTAACTAAACACATACAAGCGGGCAAACGCCCGCTTGTTTCATAAATCAACTTTATTAAACGAATAGCGCATTTTCGATTAGGTTATTTAATCTTATACTGTGATACCGAATGGTTTTTTTAATTATTTTTCAAGTTTGATTAGATTTCATATATATTAGACTTATTCTTATACTAAGGGGGTCTAACATATAAGGAGTCCGAATGTTAAGATTACTTGAACTTAGAACGGAAAGAAAACTCTCTCAACGCGCCATAGCACAAAAACTTCATATCAGCCAAGGCACGTACAACAACTGGGAACACTCAAAAACGCAACCGTCTATCGAACAACTCATAGAGATTTCGCGGTTCTTTAACGTGTCCGTCGACTATCTCATCGGCAACGCCGACGACTACGGCTTAATAAACGTAAAAGACAATCTTGCGCCCGAGCAACGCAAAATGCTCCAACTCTTCGATCGTCTTGATCCCGACACCAAAACGGCGCTTATTGCTTTGCTCCACAGTATCGCGGAAAAGCAGTACAACATTTAGCGTACTTACAATCAAAAAAAACGCCTCTTCGAAGCTCATCGAAGAGGCGTTTTTTTGCGGTATCTTTAATTAAAAGCCGAGTTTACTTTCCGTTGCTTTAACGAAACTCGATACGGTTTCGGTAAACTCTTCCGGATGCGTAATCATCGAACGCGCGTGCATACAGTCCTCGAATACGTGCGTAACGGCGTCGGGACGCGAAGCGGAAAGCATTTTGAAGTTGTTAAAATCGACAACTCCGTCAACTTTGCTATGTATCATCAAAATAGGTTTATCGGACTTGGATATATTCGCGAGCGCGTCGCATTCTTTGATATCAAATCCGAACCCCATTTTTACGACCATTCTGAACGACGGCATTACGATTTTGCGTAAAGCCGAAGAATGTACGTAGTGCGACATCAATCCGTCGAAATTGGCGTATCCGCAATACTCGACGATGTACTCGATACGGCTGTCGAGAGCCGATACCATCATCGCCGTGGCGGAGCCCATACTTTCGCCGAAAATCGCAAGACGCGCGTCGGGATACTCTTTTTTGATGACGTCGATCCAGTCGATGACGTCGTACTTTTCGCACGCTCCGAACGTTACGGTGTCGCCTCCGCTCTTGCCCGAACGGCGATGGTCGGGAATGAAAACATCGTATCCGAGTTTGGTGAACAGCTCGAGATATTTGAGCTGAGAAACACAGCAAGAGTTATGCCCGTGGAGGGAAATCATAATCTTTTTATGCGTGCTCTCTTCTCCGGTGTAAACGGTCGATTCGTAATAGCGCGCGAACACATCGTAGCCGTAACGCGACTTGCGTTCGTACTCTTTATAAGGTAAATCGAGCCATTCTTTGCGGAAGCCCTTTTCTCTCGTTTCGTAATCTACGAGAAAATCGAATTCTCTCTTTTCGGGTTTGAAAAGAAGTTTTTTACCGATAAAATAAAAAGCAAGGTGGTACCCTGTTAACAGCAAAAGCACCACCCCGAATATTATTATATAACCCCAATACGGCATATTAACGCGCCTCGTTTGCAAGCCTTTCGAGCTCGTCTAATTTAAGAATAACTATTTCGTCTTTGCGGTAAGCGATGATGCCGTCCGCTTTCATATTCATCATTTCACGCGACATCGACGGACGGGATACGTTGAGATACTCCGCCATTTCGTTACGATTGAATCCGAGATGTATCGTCGCGGAACCTTGAATAAGGTATTTATCGTAGAACAGTTTTGCAATCTTACCGCGCATACTCTTTATCTTTAAGTACTTGGTGTCGTTATTGATATTGTCGATGCGCTCGGCAAGGCATTCGAGAGTGTTTTCCAAAAGTTTTTGATGGAACGGACAGCACTTTTCGCAACGAGAAACTATCGTATCTATCGCGATATAAAGTATGGTCGAGTCCTCCGCAAGCACGACGGACGTGTTATACGTGCGGTCGCCCGAATAGCCCTCGACTTCACCGAACATATCGCCCGCGTACAGTTCACCGCAGTTTTCAAGCTCTCCCGTAGGCTTCTTGATAAACTTGACGGCGGAACCTGCAAGAATTATGCCGATTTCCGTTACGGGCGCACCGATTTCCGCGACAACTCTTCCGCGGGAATACTTGTTGATGTGCGCTCTGAGGCAATCGAAAATCTTATTGATTTCTTTGTCCTCGAAGTTATAAAACAGCTTGTTCTTTTTTAGTAATCTAAAAATGTTCATTTCTTCTCCGTCGTCCGTAACGAGGTTTGTTGCATATGTTACAAATCGAAAATATTATACTATGCCGTGCGTATTTTTGCAAGACATTTTTCCGATTTTGTGATATTATGTATTTAGTATACTTAAGGAGAATTTATATGCGCAATCCGGATTCCCTAATAAAATTCAACGACGCAATAAACGCTTTTTATAACTCGCGACTGATAATTGTCGATAAAGTCATTTCCGGATTCCTTTCCACCATCGTTGGGACACCCGAACTCATCGAGTTGGTTTCGGACTCCGCAAAAACGTCGAATTTCCGTTTGGAATACAACAACGCCGTCGGCGTCGATAGGAACGGAAACCCCATATTCCGACTGCCCCATAATCCAAGACATATCGTCGCGCTTGTCGTCGGTCTTCTGTTCGAGTTCGACAAAAAAACCATTTCCATTGTCGAGTTCGTAACCAAATTCTATCCCGCCGAAGCAAGCCACGACTCGTATCTTGCCTTCCTCGACGCGGTAATTAAACCATTCGCGGAAGCCTTCCGCAAGCTCCTTACCGGCGACAAAACCGTCGAAACAATCGCCGACAACGCAAGCGACGCTCCTCGCAGAGCTCTCGACGAAAAAGCCCGCGAAGAATGCGACTATTGGGTACGTATGCTGATGGACTCGGTAATCGCCTCGAACAACATATCCGACGAACTGCGCCTCGATTCCGTAACGATGATAAAAGGTATGCTTTACGCACTCGATACCGGCAATCCGATAATCATCAAGCTCGTTTGGATCGGAATGCGGAATACGCT
>CAYZOJ010000026.1:0-14280 GCA_964480195.1 uncultured Christensenellaceae bacterium
TTGTGTAAAGGGGGCTGGATACGCGGTTTTTAACCGCGTAGACTGAGGGATTGACATATACTCTTAATGACCACAACATTCGCGAAGCGAATATTTCATCTGCTGTAGGCAGATTTCATCCGCGAAAGCGGATTTCATCTTGCAAAGCAAGATTTCATTGCGCAAGCCTTATTGCCGTTAGGCAACATCATTGCCGTTAGGCAACATCATTGCCGTTAGGCAACACCGTTGGCGCAAGCCCTGCTTGCGCCACTATACTTGCTCCGTTGCTATCGTGTTTTCCGTAAATTCGTTTTGGGCTTTGACGTCTTTGCGGAGCGTCGCGGTCGAACGAATTGCAACGTCGTTTGCTCTGAACACGTTGTTGAGAACGCTTATGGTCGCGTCGGCTGACGTCGATGTCAAGTTGACCGCCACACCGCTGTTGGCGATGAACTTATTGCCGTTTATAAGCAAACTGCCTTTACGGACGACTATGCCGTTCGCGTTATAGGTGAACTCGGAATCGGTTACTTCGAGAGAACCGCCCTCCGCATAAATCGCCGTACGGAAGCCTGTAAACGTCGTCGAATCGACGTATACGGTACCGTTATAATCGTAAGACGTGCGGATCGCAACGGAATTCGAGAGCATTTCCGTACCGCTCATACGGAATTCGGAACGCGAGATATTGAGGTAACTTGCGCCGGCTCCGAGGGTTACGGAAGCACCGTTCGCATTGTCCTTGACGGAAACGATATCGAGCTGAATAGCGCCCTTGTTAAGGGTTATCGAGTCGAACATAACCGCTATGCTCTCGGTTTCCGAGGTGAGGTCGTACGAACCGATTATGGATACGGAAGCGTTTACGTTTATCGTAAGATCGCCGTAGTTACCCGCTCTCAAATACCATCTTGCGGTATCGCCGTCGCGGAGTTGCTCGACTTGCGCTACAAAATCGGTTTTGTTGTCGATGACTTTGGTATTCGCGGAGTATGCCACGATGTTGTAAACGCCGTTCTCGACCTCGACGAACTCGTAATTCTTATGAGTCGGAGCTCCGTTTTTGAGTACGAGCGTATACGAGCCTACCATATGTTTATAGGTAAGCATACCGCCCTCCCAGATTACTTCGATATCGCCGAACACGCTCATCTTGTCTGTGCCGACAAGACCGTTTTCTTCGGGATCGTCTACGGAAGTTACCGTTATCGCGCTGTTAAGGGCGACGAGCGGGTCGAGGTACTCGCTCTCAACCGTGTTGATGTTGAGTTTTACCTTACGCGGGAGTATCTTGACTTCCTCGTTTACGAAATTCGCGTCGGGGTAGTTGCCCTCACCGTTTATGGTAACGCTGACAAGATATGTACCCGCGTCGCGCATCTTTTCGCCGGGAGCGAGAAGCTTACTTTCTCCGCCGTATTGGTAAATGTAGCTGAATACCGCCTTACTCTTGAGTTCGTCGGGCAGATTGTTGACAACCGCGTCCATATACTCACCGGTATATTCGAGTTCTTTTACGAGAGAATAGATTACGCTCTTGGGATTAATCTTGATTACTATCGTGAATATCTCGCTGGTGTCGATGACGTAGTTGCGCTGACCGGCTATAAACTCGAGCTTCATTATGTATTCGCCCGCGGATATCGGCTTGATGTCTTTGTTGTACGCCTGATTGGTGCTTTCGGGATTATAGTGTGCAAGCACCGTCGTGTATTGCGCGCCGGTAGGAATTCCCGCTATTTGAGGTAGTCTTTCTTTACCGTTGTACTCGAACTCGACTTCGCCGTCCAATTTCTTTTCGACGCCGTTTTCTTCGAGGAAGAAGTAAATCTTCTCGGGGTCAATGATATAACGGCTTATCGACATCTTGTATTCCGCATAGCCTTGGACGTTATAGTCGTCTGCCGTATCGACGGTTATCCTTACGAGGTAATCCGCCGCCCCCGACTGTTTAACTTCCTTGGGTTGCTCTTTGGACCAGTTGATACCGCCGTCGATGCTGTAATACACCGAATAGCCCTCCAACGCGCCCATAGTGCCGTCTTCGCGCAAGAAGTTATCTATCGTAATAAATTGACTGATGTCGAGTTCTTCGCCCGAATATGACCTGTCTAAGAAGTCTACGGCGTCGTTGCCCTCTCCGACCTTATTCCAAGTTACGTTTTCGGAAGAGAATTCCGCCTTTTCTATTTCGACCTGAACACTGCCGGTGATGATTTTGCCGTATGCGTTCTTAAAGTAGCAGTTCGCGGTGTAAATGCCCGCCTTGTTGCGGTTTACGCCCGACATTTCCCAGAAAGGAGTTATACCGCTTACGGTATCGGGCATCATGCTTGCCGAAACGTCTTCGCCGAGCGGGAAGGTGTAAATTCTCTTGCTGAACTCCGCGGTACTTGCCTCGATCTCGTTATACTTGTAAGTCTTAATCGGAACGGTGAACGTTACGTACATCTTGTCGTGCTCGTCGCCGTAAATATCTTGGTCACCGCTGATGTCGGAGCTGTCGCCGAACGAAAGGAAGGTATACCTGCATTTTACGGTCGCCGTCAAGTTTTCAACGTTGTACTCTATTCCGACGATGTCCATATACGCGCCGTCTTCGGTTATAACGACTTTGTTCGGGAGCAAGCCGACTTCCGGTCCCGCAACGTACGAGCCGAAAGAGTTGACGCCTATCGAAATGAAGTCGCTGTAGAAACCGCCGTTTGCGTAAGACGTCGTGGTGATTGTAGCGCCTCCGAGAGTTACGGAGCTTTGCACTTCCTCTATCGTATAGAGTTTGGGTTCGACGACTATAATCGTGAACTCGATGTTGTCGTCGTCAACCTTACCGAGAGTTGCTTTGACGCCCGTATAGGTTCTGCCGGCTACTTCGGTATTGATGTTCTTAATGCTCGTTTCGGAGAATTCGAGAGGTACGGACGCAACTTGCGTACTGCCGTCGTCGTACTCGAACTTGTAATAGAGATGATCGGGGAGCTGAGTGTCTACGGGTTCGCCCTTAATGACGTAAAGCGTACCGCCCGACAACGGTTGTTGAGTTTCTTCTCCGCTCGGGGTGATTACGGTAACGTCGATGTTACGTCCCTTTATGGGGAACTGTATCGAAAGCTCTGTTCCGAATACTCTCAACGTACCCATAAGGAACATATAGTTCAAACCGATTTTACCGGATATTACGTCGGTACGCGCAATGAAATCTTCGTCGTAAGACCACTCGATGTCGGTTGCGTGATACGGCGTAGAACTACCCGCGAACATTACGTAAACGTCGTCCGGGAAGCTTATCGCGTACGGGTCGATGTAGAACTCGTCACTCGCCTTTTGGTATGCTATAGTCGAGCCTTCGGGTATCTCGGACAAACGTTTGGTTACTCCGTCCTGTATGATATAGGTGTATTCGACGGAGCGGTCGAGGGTCGCAAGAGCAAGGTCGTACTGTCCGCCGAGTATTGTGGTTACGTCAAGATAATCGTACGCGCCTGTCGCAACGGTCTTACCGCCGTAAACGCATCTAAGGTTGTACTTTCTTATCTTCGCGGTGATGTTTCCGCCGGAAACGTCGGTGCCTACCAAGGTTATATCTCTCGAAAGTACCCATTCGATATCGGTAATATACACTTCTTCGCCGAGCAATTCGATAGCGCCCTTTTCAATAGAACCTTCGGCGTATCCCGCATAGGTTACGCGGAGTTCTTTGGGAAGAATGTACGCGCTCTTGGAGTATTCGGTCGCGCCGGACTCTTTGAAGTAGACGTTGGAACTTCCGTCAAGCACGAACAAGCCGGTGTTTTGCGGAGTGGGATTTACGGTAAAGTAAGACTGCTTCTGCTCCGTGCCTCCCGCCGAAACCGCCGTCTGCAACAACGTGTAGTAACCGTCCGACGACATACCACCGGTGGTGTAACCGCTTTCCTCGGTATAGATACCGTACGGTTTACGGTTGAGGTAGGTAACCGCGACCGCGAATTTGAATTTTACGTCGGAGCCGGGAACGCTGACTTCGCACTGAATTTCTCTCGTTCCGCCGCCGATAGGCATATTGTATACGCTCTCCGTCGAGGATGAATCTCTGTTTACCCAATCGACGTTGACGGAGCCGAGCTCTATTAAAGTACCTTTATCCGTCTTGAGAGCTCCGCGCGCTTCCGCCACGAGAGGCACACTCGGATTGAGCGGGTCGATAACCAACTCGACGTCGCCGGACGCGCCGTAACCGTAACCGAAGTCGATTTCGTCGATACCGACTTGCTGTTTATCGAGTCTGTAAACGGCGTCGGTAACCACGATATTCTTATTGTCTGTCTTGTAAGTGTTTACGAGTTCTACCGCGGAAAGCGTTTCGCCCTCTACGGTTCTCCACTTGATTACGGAGCGCAACTCTTCTTCGGTATCGGCTCTGTCCGCGGGATAGAAAGTAATGTATTTGCTCGTTACCGTACCCAAAGCGTCGGTAACAAGGAAGTATATCGTAAAGCTATCTGCTATGCTGGTGCCGGTGTACTCGTTGAGTTCGACGATATAGCCGTTGCTTTCGTCTATTCCGCCGACTTTTTCGAATCTCCACGTGTCGGCGTAAAGCTCGAGTTCTATGATTTCGCCCGACGTGCGGTCGGTACCGTAACCGACTACGCCGTAAATCTTAAATCTGTAACCGCCGTAAACGGAAAGATCGTCATCGACAAGCGATACGAGATTGCCGTCGGTCATCTTGTGCCATTCGATATCGGGAACGACGGGCGACGTCGCCGTAAGATAATCGGCATAGACGTCGTAATCGGACGCATAGAAACCGTCGAAACAGCTTATCGTGGTATTATCCGCCAAAAGCTCCTCGCCGAGTGCGGTTATGCTTGCTCCGAGTGCTTGGGGCATTTCAGCCGAAAGCGTTACGAAAGCGTCGCTCGGGATTTCGGAGAGGATATCGTTTACTCTTGCAGTGAACGGATTCTCTATATAGTACTCGCCGTCGAGTGCGGAGGGAACGCTTCCTATCTTTCTGTCGAGAACGAATACCTGCATTATGAAATATTGCGTGCAATCGTCATCGTCGAAACTCGGCATACTCGAATAGAACAGATAGCCGTTACCGAACTTCGTAACGTCTTCACCGTTATATACGTAGTCGCCGTTTGCGTTCTTGGTAAACGCCTCTTCCGCGCTTCCGTACGGAGTCCATTTGACCTCGTGCGTTACGATATCGGACCCGCCTTTATACGTAAATCCCGCTTCCGTCGGAAGAGTATAGGTGCTTCTGTCGTACGGGTCGACGTAGTATCTGCCTTCGATATAGCTTACGCCGTTCGCGGTCGAATGCGCATAGGAAACCTTATCTATTTCTCTGTTCGGGAAGGTTACCGTCAAACGCAAGCCGTCATTGCCGTCGGGCAACACTATTTTGAGGAGCAACGACTCGTTTGGTCCGCCGTAAAGCTCGGTATCCAAGGTGTGTCCCTTGTTGTTATAGGTTATACCCGTGATTTCCGTGAAGGTGTCGGAATCCTTTTCCTTAATATAGTATTTGATGTCCGCGTTCTTTGCAAACGTGTACGTTACGGGATTTATCGTGCCGAACGTTACGGTGATGTCCTTGGGAAGCTCGAAAACGCCCGTTCTCTCGCCGTCGCCGTATTGGTCGTAAACGAGATTTCTGTCCTCGATGTCGTAATCGGCGTGCGATATCTGTCCGCCGGAAAGTTTGACGACGCTGATATAGAGTTTCACGGTCTGCGTTTCGCCGTTGTAACCGCGGATTTCACCCGTTGCGAACAACGTACGCGCCAAACCGTTGGAGTTAATGCGCGCGCTCAACACGTCGAGGTCGAACTCGTCTGGATTATCGGCTTTTGCGAATGCCGCCGCCGGTTTCCAGCCGTCGATAAGCGAGAACGTAATCGCGTATTCGCTGATGTAAGAATCGGTTTCGTTCGGAACTATCTGAGTGGAGAGTCCCGCTACGAGCGAACTTACAGGCATATATTCGTAAACGTTGTTTATGGTAAGTACGCCGTCGACGACTTTGTATTTACCGCTGTCGGCAGTCGAATACTTGTCGCCGTTAATGTTCTTGGAGTAGAAACTGATGTGTCTACGATACCTTGCTCCGTTAGGAAGGGTGGTGTAGAGTTTGACCGTACGCGTTCCGATAAATCCGAAGAACGCGCTGTCAATATTCTTTACGACGGAGCCCGCCGCTATCGACTCGGAACCGGATGCGCTTACTACCGTTTCTTCCGCACGCCATACGAGGTTGTTATAAGTTACCTTACCGCTGTTTGCGTACTCGACGACGTAATTCGAGCTAAGGACGTAACCGTCGGTGGTTTCGTATAACGGGTTGCCGTTTGCGTCGAACACTTCAACGCTTTCGCCCGACGCGTCCTCTCCGCTTATGACGGAAGAGTCTTTGAGGAAGGTCAACCTTACGGTGAACTTTTGCCTACAGCTACCGGGAGAGAGTTTGTCGATAGTGAACGTAAGTATTACGTACTCGCCCGCAACGGTAATGGACTCGTGGTGCTCGGTTTTGTTTCCGTAAACGTACTCGTCGAGATCTTCGGGCAAATTGAGTGCCAATGCGTTGACGTGCACGTCGGAACCGACGCTCAAAGACGTGGCTCCGAATATGTATTCGATGTACTCGCTCGGAGAACACAACGCCGTCGTGCCGTCCGCGCCTTCAGCGCGCAACGTGAATATCTTGTTGAACACCATATTGATGACGTTCGAACCGCTGACGGTTACTTCGTGCGTATCTTTGTTTACCGACGCTTTCTCGACTTGGGTGTCTACCTGTATGGGCGTAACGCCGTCATCACCGCGATGGGTGTACTGCTCTTCGATATTGTTGAAGTTGACGGCTCCGAGAACTCTCGAATAGACCATAAAGCCCATACTTACTTCGGCTTCTTGAACGGTGTCTTTGCGGATTACGCCCTTTAAGAGAATTATATCTCCTTCATACTCGGAATTGTAGGTTGCGTCGCTTCCGAAGGGGCTTTCGAGAACCGAGAGGAACTCGTCGAGGTTTGTCCATTCGACGCTTATGCCGTAAACAATCTTGCCGTCCGTCAAGCCGATACCGATGGTTTTTACACCGCTTACAAGTTTTTCGTAAAGATCTTGGCTGTCCGATTTATAGGTGTCGACGGGAGCGTAATATACAATCTTGCCCTCGCCGTTTTCGAACTGCAACAAGTTACCGCCGTCGACGGAATCGTATACTCCGTAAACACGCGTTTGAGTGATTGTCGCGCCTTTGAACGAGAGATAGAGCTCTACCTTCTGGCTGAGGTTGCCGTCCGTACCGCCGACTTCGGTGTACACGACGATTTCTTCGCCATTGGGGTTCGGAACGTATTCGGTCGCGAGTATGGTTTCGGTAACTCCGTCTTTTACGACGTCCGTATACCATACGAGGTCGCTCTTAGATTGGTCGCTCATTCCGCTCTCTGCCGAGAATTCGAGCCCTAAGCTGTACGGGAGCGTTATCTGTTGATAAGGAATTAAGTTCGTTACGTAAAGGCGTCTATAAGCCTCTTCAGTTACGGTGTCGTCTTCCGCAATAATGTTGCCGTATTGGTCATAGCGATGCGTTTCGACTTCGTAAACGTCGTTGTTCGCGTCGAACATCGAGATTTTCGAGTACCTTACCGCGGAGTTATGGATACCCATAGTTAGGGTTTGCGTGATTTCGCCATCGCCTACCGTTCCGTAAACGATAAAGTAATCTTCGGTCGAAAGTCTGAGTTTTATGGAGCCGTCCGATTCGATTATGCCGTTTTCGTCGCTCCAAACAACGTCGTATGCGCGCAATGCGGTTTCGCCGTCATACGATACGTTAAGGTAGACTTTAGCGGGAAGCTTGGCGTTACCCGACGAATACGGGTCGAACTCGAAGAAGCGTTTTTCGGTACCGCCCTTGTTGTCGAACCACGCATACGAGAGTCTTACGTCCGCGCTGTAAACGACGGATTCGTCTATGACATTGCCCGCTTCGTCGTAATCGACGTACGTTATGCCCTTTTCAAAGTCGCTGAAGCCGTCCACACGTCTTGCGGGGCAAAGGACTTTGAGCGTTACGTTTTGGGTGCCTACGAGGTCGTTGCCGAAAGGCGCGACGGTAGTATCCGTTTCGCCGTCGAGAGGCCATGCCGCCGTATCGAGGCTCAGATAGTTGGCTTCTTTTTTATTCCAGTCGAGAGCCACGCCGTAGAAGCCGTCGAAATTAGTATCGTTGTTTACGTATCCTTCGGGTTCTGCGCCGAGGATACGGTATTTGCCGGAAGTAAAGTAAATACGAACTTCGGTTTGGAGTTTGCCGGTATCGTTGCCCTCTTCGTCCTTTTCCGCAACGGAAATCGACGGAATCTTATAAGACGAGGTAACCAGCGTATCTACCGTGTAGTATCCGCCGAGTCCGCCGTTAATGCGAACGTAATCGACTTTCTTGTTCTGGACGCTTATTTCCAAAGCTATTTTAAGCGTCTTGTATTGCCCTACCACGGTGTGAACACCGCCGTTATAGTTAATCCAGCTTTCGTCGAACGCCGTCCACTCGAAATCTTCGATGTACTCGGTATAAGTTTCGGTGCTCGTAGCGGATTTATAGAACGTCAACGCGAGTGCGTTAACAGGCACGACGGTTCCGTCCGCCAAAGTTATTTCTTGCTCCCTATATATTATAGGATAGAAGTCGAGGTTGTTGCTCGACGCGTTGGCCTTGCGTATCGAGTACTCGAACGGGTCGATCGTAACGCGTGCGACGATGGGGATATCGCCGTATCTGTCTTCGGAAGACGTGGCTATCGCCCTGCCCGTAACCTCTATGGACAAGTCGAACGCGGTTTCCGAGATACTGCCCTTACCTATAACGACGTTGTATTTTGCGCGATCTTTGCCTTGTAAGAGCAATCCCACGTTATCGTTGTTATAGGGGAAGCCTTCTATTTCGTATTCGATAGAACCCTCGGCGCCGTCATCATATTTGACTCCGATTTTATCGGGTATGGGGTTTTCCTCTATCGGGTCGATTACCATAACCGTGTCGATTAGGTTCTTTATGACCTTGGTGCCGTTTACGGTGTCGGAAAGACGTAACGCGTAAGTAACGGTCTTGCCCAAAAGCTTGGCTTCGGGGTGATACTCGTACTTGCCGGTAACCATAAGCGCGCTGTCGCCCTCGAAAGTCAATTTGAACGTTCTCGTTTCGGAGCCGAACGCTACCGTAACGGTATCCTGCCATTTTGCCTGATAAATGCTTTCGTAAACTTCTTCCGCTTGGATTCTGATATCGGGTTCGACGTATTCGGAGGGGTTAACAGTGAACTCGTACATATCGAAGTGAAGTCTTAGCGCAAGCTCTGCTTTGAATTCTTTGACTCCCAACAACTCGTAGAGCGGGTCAACTCTCTTGCCCGACGCCTCGTCGAAAGGCGCAATGCTTACGATGATGTTATCGCCGGAAATCGCAACGTTTGCGTTTTCGGTTATAATCGAAAGAGCGTCGGCGACGGAAGAAACCGTCCACACACTGCCTTCGGATGCAATCTTGGTCAAAAGCTCCGCCATCGCGCTTTCCGACATAATATATTTAACGCCGAACAGCTCATTGGATACGTAAACTTTTTCCGCGTCGTTCGGGTCGCTCATAAAGCTTACCGCCACGACGTCGTTTATGCTTATGACTGCGGAAACGTAAATATCGTCGCCCTTTTGGGAAAGACTTCCTTTGACTGTAACGTTATCTGAAACCTTGATGGGATAAGGCGTGTTCTTGCCCGAAACGTCGCCGACGAACAAGCCCATAAACGCCGAAATGTTGCCGTTGTTGCTGTCAAGGGTATTGAGTTTTGCCTCGAAAGTCGCCGTCATGACTTCGGGTTCGACAAAACTCGAAAAACCGTTATTAAAGTAATTCGGGTCTTTTGCGTCGGGATAAACTATCTCTATGCCGTCCGCGGGGACTTCGCCGGGGGTGAGGGCAAGAGTCGCTTCCGCCTCGCCGTTTATTTCGAGCACGACGGAAATGTCGCCGTTATTTGTGTTGTAAGATAGGATTATCGCCACGTCGTCAAAATATCCGAGGTCGATTATCTCTTTGATGATACCGTCGTCCACGCCGAAGTACTCGGCAATGATTTCGGCAACGCTCGACGCACCGCCGATGACGTTTTCGACGAATTCGGAGTCTATTCTAATAGAGAATACGCCGTTGCTACTTGAAGATTTTTCGATGATGGTTTGGATACTCGCGCTGAGTTCTTCGCCGGAAAGAATGGTTTCGAGGTCAAATCCGTCGGAAGCGATTTCAAGGAACATTAAGCCGACTTTTTTGAGTTCAGTCGCAAGATTGATGCCCGTAAACTCAAGTTTCGGGAGCCCTAACGCTCTGTAATCGACAAAATCGCCAAAATGCTTTTCGATGAGTCCCTCGCAATCGAGGTATCCGACTCCGTCTTTATAATAGAACGCGAGCGCGGGCGTGTGGTCGATGTCCGATTCGGTATAACTGCTAAAAGTCATATAGACTTTGTTGTTGGCGTTCTGTTCGGAATCGAGTATCGTGCGTATCTCGGCGGTGAACTCCTCGTCGAGATAAGGTACTTCGAGTGTGCCCGTAAACAAGCTATGTCCCGTCAGCGTCTTTTCGTACGTGTTGATATCGGGGTCGACGGTTGACTTAACGGTGATGTCCTCGCGCGCATACGAAGTCGCGTATTGCATATTGACATAGTAGTCGTCAATGTTGTTGGACTGGTTGCCCGCAAATGTAAAATCAATTCCCGTCGCGGTTATGTCGCCGTCAACGTTCTCCATCGTAACGAACAACTTTTCCGCGGTGAGAAGACCTACTTGTATTCTTGCGAGGTCGCTTATTTCAAAGCCCAATATGTACGACGTCAACGCGTCGAATTTGGTTCCGAGAGAAGCAACGTTCTCGTCGATAAAATCGTTTACGGTCGTCTTGAATTTGTCGAGGTTGATGTCCTTAACGGTAACGTTGGACTCGGTCGCGCTCAGCTTGATTCTTGAGATGTTTTTACTGTCGGCAAACGACGACAAGCCCTCTATCATCGAGGCGAAATCATCTCCGAATATATACGACTGAATATCGCAAAGGGTAATTATATTATAGAAGGTTTCAAAAGACGAGCTCCCGCCGAACGCCTCGGTAATGACGTTTTGTCCCTTAAAGGAATAGTAGAGGTCGCGCCCGTCGTAATAAACGAACAAGGCGTCGTCATTGGCGTAATAGTCGTATATGTGGAGCATTATCTCGGAATCTTGAGTCTTTTCCGGGACGTAGTTTGCTTCGTAATACACGGCGATGTTCGCGCTGTTCGCACGCAGAGTGAATTCGGAGGTTACGTGCCGTACACCCTGTTCGAGCACATCGACTCGACTGCCCGCGTTAAGCAGGCTTTCTCTGAGTTCGCCAAAAATTGCGGACTTGTCGATGGATGCGGATGCCCCGGACGAGCTGTCCTCATCCGGCGTAACCACGGACGAATCTCCGCCGTTATCGGGGTCGTCCGTCGCATTGTTACACGCGAACAATACGCTTGTCGCGAGCACCACTATCAATATAAGTAAAAGGATTTTTAACGTTTTACCTTTCATTGTAACCTCCTTGGGGCTTGCCCCAATGCCTTCCTATTATGCGTTTCCGCAATTAAGCGGACAGTCTTGTTTCGAACATATCGGTCGCGACGGTCGTCTTCGTGCCGTCGGGAGCCTCGATTTCAACGTACTTGGAGTGTCTTACTTCGTACTCTGCTCCGTCTACGATTATCGGATTTTCTTCATACTCGCCCCATTCGGTTACTCTGTACGTGTATGGAGTATTTGCGATACTCGCTTCCTTGGCGCCGTTATTCAACGCAAGCATTAAGAAATCCGTATACTCGTTGCCGTAGGGATTTTCCCTATTTTTGTAGGTATCCGAGTTATACAAGGTAACTCCGTGCTTGTTGGTCGCGACACTATCCGATTCGGAGTAGAATATATACGATTCGGGAGTTAAGTCGAGGAGCACGAGTTCGATATTCATAATCTGCTCGTAAACGACTTCGGCTCCGTCGTAAACGCTGACTTTAATCTTCCAGTAGTCGAGAATGCCTCCCGTTACCGCGGACTCGCCGAACATTACGGTATTACCGCCGGTAGCTACATCCCACCAAGTGATACTGAAGGTGTATCCCAAGCTCGTTATGTCTTTTCCGTCATACGTTCCGACGATTGCGGAGTTCGAGAGCCTCGTTATGTATCTGTTAGTCGAATACGGTTCGCCGAACGACGGGTCGAGAGGATTGACAACCTTGACTATCTTCTTCTCGTCGGTAAGAGTACCGTTCGCTTTCTTTTGGTCGTATTCCGCGGAGTCTATTCCGACGTAATCACCGCCGTAACCGAGTTTAAGCCCGGTTATTTCGAACATCGAGTTCCAACGACGTACAACCGAGTTCGTGCGATACTCTCTGCCGTTTACTTTGACAATCGCGGAGTATTGCGTCTTGGTGTTGTTCGAGTTGTAAACGCGATCTTCCCACTCGGTAACCACGTAAGTATACGTTCTGTCCTCAAGACCGAGATCTCTTATTGCCGTATCGAGAACGTTTGCCTTGACGCCGTCGCGGTCGACGATTTTGCCTACAAGGTAGTCGACGTAAACGTCTTTATAAGGATTAGCGGAACCCGCATAGGTGCTGGCGTTGTACACGGTCTTAAAGCGCGCACTCGTCAACGTGGAAGAGCTCCTGTTGTTGATGTAACTCGTAGGCGACATATCGAGCATTACAAGCATTACGTTAAACGATTGCGTGTAATAGAACGAAGAATCGTCGTCCTTGGTCATTTCGAGGGTTACGGTCTGATTTCTTATGACACCGCCCGCGAAGTATCCGGAAACGTCGGGTGTTTTTCCGTTTACGCCCCATTTAGCCACGACTTTGAGTCCCGCGTCGGTAAGTGATACGTTATATTGTCCGCTGTACGTACCCGTCGCCTTGACTTCGACGTCGTTAAAGTTCGGATTCAACGGATTTACGACGTAAACTACGTTTTGTTCGGTACCGAATCCGTATCCCATATCTATGGTAAGAATGTTGGGACGCTCGTATTGGTATCTTGCGGAGGAGTAACGTACTTTGATTTCGCCGGTTTCCGTACCGAAAGCGTAATAACCGGTCGTTTCGTTACCCGATTTCGCTCTGTTGACGGCTTCGGAATCCCAGTACAAACGATATGCGTAATCGCTGTCCTCGCCTATCTTGGCAGGATCGACGCCCTCGGGTACGAACAATCTTTGCGCTTGGGTAGCCTTGGCGGTGGCGTTACCGTTTTCGTCGATATTGGCGGTAACCACGCTAAAGTCGACCTGATAGTTCGTTTCCGCCGAAACGCCCGTTATCGCCGAGATAATAAATCTCAACGCGTCGCCTTCCATTACGATGTAACCGCCTTGCCCGTCGGGTTTACGGATTTGCTGATACTCCCAGCTGTCGACGTAAACTCTTATCGCTATCGGTTGACCTCTGTCTTTGTTGGCGACGTGTCCGTAAACGGTGATGTAATCAATTTCGTACGTCGTAACGCCGTTCACTGTTCTTGTCTTATACGTACCGCCGATTTCGATATCTTCGTCCGTGAAGTCCCAAATTATCGGATAGGTTACATCTGTTTGCCACTCGAACGTAGACGGGAGATCCGTAGCTCTTCCCGCAAACGGGTCGGTATATTGATGATACGCGTTGGGCGTTTCGTAGTTTGCGTAAGTATCCTGCTTACCACCGCTTACGAGAGTGTAGTCCTCTTGGAGTCTGTCGTGGATATAAACGTTAAGTACGATTTGTTGATCCGCCATTCCGCTGTATCCCGTAAGAGAAGCCGTAAACTTAAAGTACGGATACGCCTCGCCGTTTTCGTCCTTTTTGTCTTTGAGGAGGCGTTGGTAGGTATCGAATTTTACCTCGAATTTTTCGTCCGCCGTCCATTCCGCGGTGTATTTGAGCGGATCGCCCTCTTTGAAGTATATCGTTATCTCGGAAGGAACGCCTATTTTGTCGTCGTCCCAATACGGGTCGATTTCGTATACGGAATTCTCTTTGTTGACGTAGGTTATGGTCTTATCCTGAATGTGGATTCTGATTTTGAGTACCTGACCTTCTTCATTTTGCAGACCGTCTTTAAGAGTGCACTGCAAGTCTATATTGCGAGGATCCGCGACGTCGGCAAGAGTGTGTCCCGAGAGATTGTACGGGATTTCTTTGATTTCCACATTGGTACCCGCGCGGTAGT
>CAYZOJ010000026.1:14380-21591 GCA_964480195.1 uncultured Christensenellaceae bacterium
CCCGAGAGATTGTACGGGATTTCTTTGATTTCCACATTGGTACCCGCGCGGTAGTAAGTTAAAGGTCCGTACGAATACTCATTAGACGAAGCCCCATCCCTACCGGAGGTACCGTATACGAGTTTAAGCGTCGTCGGGAGAGTAAATCTTCCGGCGTATGCCCAATGCTTGTAAGCGTCTACGTTTATCGTAATGACGCCGTCTTCATCTTTTATTTCGCTCTTGAACTCACGGTCTTTGACGGTATCGTACGTAAGACCTACTACTTCGCACGGGAGAACGTTGACGTAAAGGGTTACCTCTTTGCCGACGATGGTCGCGGTCGCAAGACGAATCTTACCGTTTGTGCCCTTATAGTCGATGGTGTCGAGTTTTTCTCTCGCGCCGTCGACAAGCGTCCAGGTAATATTGGTCTTTACGAGGTCGGAAGTCGCTCCGCCTATCTTAATTTTGGACGGCAATCTCGCGGGAGTTAAGAAGCTTCCGAGTGTGTAGTTATCGTAAATGTTCTCGATGGTAATCGTACCGTTTACGATCTTGTACGGCGACGTATCGTCGTCCGCGCTTTGGTAGTTATCGCCAATCTCGACGGACGTGCACCTGATATGGACGTATACGCGAGAGCTGTCTTCGAGCATTGCGGTAAGCCATATCTCTCCGCCGAACAACAGACGTTCTCTGCTAATTACGGTAAGTTGCTCGTACGGGGTGAGTTCCGCCATACGTTTATCATCGTAAGTGGCATCCCAGAACGCGTTGTTTATCTCTTGGGTGGGGCAAGCAACCGCCCAAACAGAGGGAACCGATTTATCGCCGTTGGTATTGCTGTAATATACCCTCGTGCCGTCTTTACGCGTTACGTAGAAGTTCAAGTTGTCGGCAAGGACATATCCTTCGGGATATTTTTCCGTATTATCGCTGTTAAACGCTTCGATGTCTATGGTCGCGACGGTTGCGGATTGCTCGTCGTCGAAATCGACGTGTTCGTTGCCTATAAGTTCGGTTGCGACCGTAAAGTCGTGAGCGCCCTTATCCTGTCCGATGTAGATGTCGATACCTTGTCCGTAAGCGTTCGTGTACTCCTCGATGAGTTTTTGAGTGTCGAGGGTAGCAAATATCGGAAGTCTTGCGCTGTCTACGGCGTCGGTTACCTTAATGTTTGCAAACGTCGTGCCGGATACGGGACGGAATGTCAATTCGATATCGGCAAACAGCCAATCGAAGAACTCGTAAGGCGTCATCTTGCCGAGTTCGCCGAGGTCTATTAAGCCGTCGTTCGTCAACGGAATACCTTTGACTTCTATCTTTTTCGTGTCGACGTGGACTTCGATTGTGGGATCCGAGCCTTTATTCGCCGACTTAATTGCCTCAATCGCTTCGTCCGCGCGTACAACGGTAAGGGTATCGAGAGCTTTACCCTGTATCTTTACCGTGAGATAAACGGGATGACGGATAGCGTACGCGTCGCCAAGCGTCGCGTTGATTTCGACCGACGTGTTTTGCTCCCAAGGCGCGTGATTTTTGTCCCAATCGACGGCGTACTTTCTTACGGTACCGTCCTTAAAGGTTATATTGACGTATGCGGGAATATCAAAGCGCGCGTACGTGTCTACGTAATAAGTGTAGGTGTCGAGCTGATACTCGTATCTCGACGCACCGCTTCCGGTTACGGAACCTATTACGTCTTCCTTTTGATTATAAGTTTCAGATACGAGTTCGCCGTTTTCGTTGAGGAATTCGACTTTCGACATATATGCCGAAAGGTTCCTTACAAGCACACGTACCTGCATCGTGTTGTCGCCCTCACCGATATCCGCATAGAGGAAGAAGCCCGCGGGGATTTCGGATACGTTCTTAATGACGTATTTGCCCGTAGCGTTATCAAAACGAACGACGTTATCGTCCGTCGCCGTACGCCATACGACCGTGTAGAGGTACGGCGTATAACCGATGACGTTGCCTTGTTCGTCGGTCTTACTGAAGTGCGCGTAGATTTCGTCAGGCAAAATCCAAGTGGAGCTATCAAACGGATCTACGTAGAATACGCCCCAGTCGTCGCCGACATCGGTTTGACCCTCGGTGTAGTAGGACTTAATCTGGATGTTTTGAACGTTTGTGGTTATTTTTTCGTGCGCTTCGCCCGCGATATAGCCGTATTCGCGTTCGCCTATTATCTTATCGGGAGCATTGACGGTGATGACGATTTCTTCGTCGCGGAACCAGTCTTCATAGTACCACTTGCCGATAAAGTCTACGTATCTCTTGAGTCCGAAGAACGACGACGTCGTGTTCGCGTCTTTATTCTTGAAGGGATGTACGTTTCCGTTCTCATCGGTATTTACGAGTTTGACGTTATCCGCAACGGGGTTTGCCCAGCTTATGAGCGCGCGCGAATCGGACGAAGTGATTTCGTAACCCGGGAGTTCGGAATTGAAGTTATCGGGAAGAACCGAGAATATCGACGGAATTGCGTCATCGCCCTCGCCGTAACCCGCGGTGTAGTCCTTAAAGTTCAACGCGACATATCCGTCTTTCGAGTAACGGAATATGTACGTAAGGTTGGTGGGAATCGTGTAAGTCGAAGCTTCGAGAGCGTCGACGGTATAGGTATTTGCTTGCGTTTCGCCCTTAATGTAAACGCGGTCGAGCATACGAGGCAATACCTCTATGCCGAGAGCCACGACTTGACCGTGGAACACGGTATACACATAGGTGTATTGACTCGGAATACTGCCGTCGTCTTTGGTAGCGTGACGGTTGTTGATTTGGGATTCTTTGTAAATCGCCCTATTGTTCGAGTCATCGTCGAATGCCCAGCTAAACGAGCCGACTTCGGGCTTAGTATCCTCTTCGTTTCCGTAAATCTCGGTGAACTCGAACGTTACGGTGTACTTCGAGAAGAACCAATCCACAAATCCCTTAGCCTTTTCGGTTGCGGTAAGCGTATCGGCATAAGTGTTTTCGTAATACGCCTTGTAGATAAGATAGACGTACGGATCCAGAGTGATAGTATCCGCAACGGGTGCGAGAACGGTGCCGTCGGGAGTTTCGATATTTACGTACTTGTCGGTAACGACGGTACGGTTGATAATCTTAACGACGACGTTTTCCCAGTAAGTCGCCATCATGCCGTCGCCGACAACGACTTTTACTACGAACATACCGCCCTCGAGAGTGATATCGTCCCAGCTCATATCCGTCCATGCGAAACCGCTCCACATCGCGTCGTTCCAATCGACGTTATTGTAGTTTTCACCGCCGTAATCGTAATCGGCGTTCCAATCTATATCGGAATTGGCGCCGGAATCGACGCTGATACGGCTTTCTTTGAGGATTTCGCCTACTATGTCGTAAAGATCTCTGTTTGCGACGTAATAATAGTTTTTGGCTCTGTTGTAAAGCACTTTGTATCTTACGCCTACGCCTTCGCCGGCAACTTCCGCACAATAGTAACCCGTTTCGAGGTCATAAACGAAAGTCTGTCCGCCGTTTGCCTTAATCGTCCTTGTGTAAACGACGTCGCCCGAACCGAAGTAGTCTTCGGCGTTAAGCGCGTCGAGAGTTGCTTGACTGTCAACGATAAACACGTTCTTGTCAGGACTGTAAAGAATGTTGTATTCCTTGTTTTCGACCACATACCAGCCTTTTATGCGCATTCCGAGGTCGTATAAGCATTTGAGGTTTGCAAACGTCGCGCCCTCTTCGGTATTGCCGACGGTGCTGTTGATTTCGCGTTTATACCACGGTACCGACGGATTGAGAATTTCGTCGAGTTTGTCTTCGTCGTACTTGACCGCGGTTCCGAGTCCTACGATATAGACGTTGTTTTCAAAATCGTAAATGATTTCGTAACCGTAATTGTTCAATACGGTGTAGTAACCCGTCTTGGCGTCGTAAACGGCGTGGAGATTATATAACGCGTCGTATTCGGCAAGAAGACCGGTACCGCCGTAGTACGCGGAAACCGTGTCGGGGATTTCGTCGAGAGGCTCCCAATCCTGACGCGAAGATTCAAAACGGTCTATCGAGTATCTGCCCGAGTCGGTTCCGATAGTAACAAGGTAGTCCCTGTTTACGCCCATAAACAGTTCGCGCATTGCGGGACGGTAATGGAGAGCGCCGTTTTCGGGTTCGACGGAAGCGTCGTTATAGAGGAAGTAGAAATCTTTTACCTCTACGCGAGTGCCGAAATCGAAATAAATCTTTACGGTGTCGCGGAGCTTGGTCGAGTATATCGAATCGCCTTCGAGGTCTTCGAGTTCGCCTACCGTGTACATCGCATAGTCGCTTTCGAGGCTGTCGATACCGAAGACTCTTTGCTTAAAGCCGATTTTTGCAGCCGCGGTCGCGATCATCTCGTCGACGTTAAAGAAGTTTCTTATCGTTTCGTTGGAAGTAGTTATACGAATGACGTCGGGTTCGAAAACCGCCCACGAGTCTTCCATGAGGGCTTTAACGATGTCCGTAAGACCGAAAGTAAGATCGCTGTCTTCGTTTTCGAAGTCGTAACCCATATAGCGGTAGAACGACGTAAGGAAAACGTCTTCACGGACTTTGAACTTGGGAACGTCGGGAAGCGTCGGGTAATCGAGCCATACGTAGCCGAGTTCCTCGACAGGATTTGCGGTGCTGAAGCTTACGTCGTTTGCGTAAATATTCAGTATGTTTTGACGTTCGTCCGAACCTTCCGTTACGACGTCGAACTTGAGAATGAACGCGCTCCTCGAAGTCCTCGTCCATCTGCCGTTATCGAGTATCTGTTCACGGATATATTGGTCGTAAACAAGTTCGAACTTGATTCTTGCGGATTTGGGAAGAGTGTAAGGCGTATTGTACGGCACCAAGCGGTTGCGGTCGCTCAAAACCTCGTCGGAGCCGGATATTTTACGGACGTCGCCCATAAACGAGCCGAACAAGTCGCCGAGGAATACGTCTTCCGTCGAAGCGAACGTAAATTCGCCGGAGAGCTCGCCGGAGTAAGTCATTACGTCTTCGAGTTCGTTGAACTTGCTAAAATTCGGGAATACGATTTTGACCTTTTCACCGACGTGTTGGGGTTCGAGATCGAGACGGAGAAGAAGTTGTGCGCCGAGTTCGTCGATTTCTTCCTGACTCATCTCCGCGGTGGTATAGACGTCTACGCGTATCGCGTACGAGTCTACGTCGTATGTGATTTCAAAATACGTTTCGTCCAGTAGCTCTTGAACGCTTACGCCGAATATCGAGGCTAAACTTTCGATATCTATGTTAAATTGACGGTTGATGAGCATTATCATCTGTTCCGTCGTGTACTCGGTACCCGTTTCGCTTGTGGCGGAGAGCAGTTGACGTATGAGTTCGACGTCGATTTTGATTTTAATCGTCGCGCGACTCGTGGGATCGTCTTCGTCCTTCATTGTGGACTCCATGTTGTCCATTATGAGAGAAGTCAGTTTTTCGTATTGGGAGCTCTCTTCTTCCGTAGTCTGTCCGTACAAAATGTTATCGACCGCGATTACGATGTATTCGTCTATAAAGTCGAATAACCACGCGAGAGTGTCGGCAAGATCGAAACCTCCGCGGTACGCCTTAGGAAGACCGATGTCTTCGAACTTGACACCGCCGTACAAGTCTTCGAGTCCCTCGATATCTATAAACGTGAATTCGTCGTTTGCGGTACTGCCGTCTTTACCGGTAACGGTTTCGTTTTTGTAGTAAAGACCTATCAAAAGATCGTCCGTCGCGAGGTCACGGCAGTTCATAAAGATTTTGTTGGTCGTGTTGTCTATTTCGTTAAAATCGGTACGGAGAAGTACGTCGCACTTTAAGTCGAGCATCGGAATATACATATCGCCCGTGTACTCGTAGGAGCCGTATACGTACTCGGTGTAGCCCGCCTTGTCAAAAACGATGTTGGTCGAAGTACGTACGTCGTATTCCGCCGAAATGTGCGCCGTGTACGGTACCGTTTCTTGTATGGTGAGTCCGGTTTGCTCGTTGACGCGCGGAACGGACGAGTCGCCCGATACGTCCATAACGAGTTGGTTCATTATTTCCTTGCCGAGATTCTCGTTGTCCGCCATAATGAATTCCATATCGGAAGTTATCGTGCTGAATTCCGCAACGCCGAGCGTCGAGAACAAGAATCCGAGGTATTTGTTTGATAACGGGTCGAGTTTATCCTCAAACGGCTGGAATATGCTTTGCATATACTCCGTGATCGTCGAAGACAGAGAGCTAAGGTTGAGTTGCGAGAAGAATACCGTCGTTTCTTCACCGTTAAGAGTTTGTTTGTAGTTGTCGGTAACGGCAAGTTGGAGCGCGTCGCGCAAGTTTTGGAAAGACGTACTCGCGCTACCGTCGCTTGCGGAACCTATGAGCGTTTCGAGGTTGAACTGGGTTATAACCCTGATGAGCTGTTGATAAAGTACCGAGTCGCCAAAGTCGCGGAAAATACGCTTACTGCCTTGGAGGTCGAGATAAAGGTCGTTGCCGGGATCGGGAGAGTTTTTGTTTATGCCGTCAAAATAAAAGCCGATGAGCATCTCGTTTGTGGTACCGTCGAACCACTCGAGAATGATGTCGGAATATCTGATGATGTCGTTGTGGTGAGCAAGAGCCACGGGGTCCGCAAGAGGCACTCCGTTCTCGTCCGTAAGCACGTTGCCGTTCGCGTCCTTGAGCTCGTAAGGATACGTGTACAGGTTCGCCCTTAAACGAAGAATAAACGCCGAATCGCCCTTGTTTGCGTCGGTCGTGTTTATTTCCATATCCGCACCGACATAGTAGCCGGAGTCGGAAACTTCGTCCGTATCGAGGTGCTCGAGGAGGTTTTCCATAGAGCCTACGGCGCGATCTATGGCTTCGTCCTTAGTGGTGGTATCGAGATACTTTTGGTTGTTCTCATCGTCTACGATGGGATACGGGTCGGTATCGGGTTTTTCCACCGGCGTACAGGCAATCAACATGCCCGCAATAAGGGCTAAAACGATAAAAAGTAAGATAAACGACTTTGCTTGACGGTGCATTATTTATCTCTCCATATACGCGCGAGTGTATAGTTGCGCTTATGCGCACCCGCGCGTAAAATACGACAAACGGAGCAGGTTATGCCCTACTCCTTTTATTACGCACGTATATAATATAATAAAAAGCGCATTGTGTCAATATTAAATTTTAATTGTGCGCGCGTGTAGCGCATTTATTTACTTTATATTTACCCGTAGGCTCCA
>CAYZOJ010000027.1:0-21199 GCA_964480195.1 uncultured Christensenellaceae bacterium
CAAACCGAGAGCTACACAATGCGCCTGTAATTGGCGATAGTATTAACATCTTGACAGCTGTGGTTCGCTACACGGCAACAGTATTAACATCGGGAAATAAGGTAATTAAGAAGAGAAAAACAATCCCTCAGTCTATGCGATTTACAATCGCATATCCAGCCCCCTTTACACAAGGCGGCCTTACCATTAGACGTACTTTTATACCACCACATAGACTATGGAGCTTTTATTGGCGATAGTTAGTGAAAGAAAATCGGCAGATTTAGAAGAAAAACAGCAAATTTTCGCAAGTTTTAAGCCTGCCTTGTGTAAAGGGAGGTGGCACGGCGTAGCCGTGACGGAGGGATTGTCATCCACTCCGCGCCAACGGCGCACCACAACTTTCACGAAGTGAAAATTTCACCTGCCGAAGGCAGATTTCACCCGCGTGAGCGGATTTCACCTTGCGTAAGCAAGATTTCACTGCGCAAGCTCCGCTTGCGCCACCGGCGCCCCACAACTTTCGTAACGCGAAAATATCACTTTGCGATAGCAAAATATCACTTGCCGTTAGGTAAATATCACTGCGTAAGCAATATCACTGCCGAAGGCAACATCATTGCGCAAGGATTGCATAGCGCGTAGCGCGCTTCGCGCGCGTGAAATATTAAAATAATATTAAAGGCGAATGTATGCGTATAGGTTTGACGTATATCGTTTTTTGTGGTAAACTACTCTTTAGTATTATCGCGCGTAATGCACGCGCGAGTGCGCGGAATCTGATTCGCGCGTAAATACAAAGACGACAGTTAAACATTCGGTAGGCTCTGTTTACCGAAGGAGGTAAAAATTGATATCCCGCGTTAAGAAAACCGTAAGCTACGTACTGATATTGGCATTGTGCATATCGTCCATATTGCTTGTCTATAACATTTCTGACATGGCAGCCGCCGCCGATGAGGTTTCTTCTGCACCGAGTGTAGTTTCCTCGACGTCCAAAGTAGCTTATACCGACGTTACCGGAAAGGTAGATCTTTCTTCCATAGCGTTACAGAATCTTTCTTCTTCAGTAATAGAAAATGTTACCGCGACAGCTAAGCAACATACGCTTATAGTCAGTCTTGAGGGCACCAATCTCGTAGACGCGTCCAACGGCAAAAACGTCGCGGAATACGCAAACTCTGTGGCGGGTCAAAAAAGGACTGCTCGTCTTAAAGCCCAACAGGATGATTTCTTAAGAGAACTCGACGGACTCGGCATAGAGTATACCCTCAAAAACCGCTATACGGTTATCGACAATGCCGTCGCCATCGAAACGAATACCGCTTACGTTTCCGCGATTAAAGAAATTTCGGGAGTTAAGAGCGTATGTCTTTCCGAAAGATACCTCGAGCCCGAAACCGTAGATATGGGAACATATGCTACCACCGATTCGGACGAATGGGACCAAGCTCTCCAAAATGCCTCCGCGGTTATAAACAAGACCAGCGTTTATCAAACGGGTGTTTACGATTCGTCGTCCGTTGCCGAAAAGGGCTATAAGGGAGGCGGTTCGGTTGTCGCTATAATAGACACCGGTCTCGATTACACTCACAACGCGTTCGTTTGGGACGAGGAGCACGAAGAGAAATACACTCTTGCAAACTCCGTATTCGATTTTTCTACCATAGAGGAAACCCTTTCTAATTACGATATGATGGCGGAGCAGAAATCTGCGCTCAACGGTAAGCAAATTTCCGCAAACGACCTTTATGTCAGCCAAAAGGTGCCGTTCGCGTACGACTACGCCGATAACGACGCCGACGTTTATCCTTCTTATTCCAACCACGGCACGCACGTTGCCGGTATTGTTGCGGGATACGATCCCTCCGGTTATACCGATAAAGACGGCAACCACATTGAAACTCCGTTTGTAGGCGTTGCGCCCGAAGCGCAACTTGTCATCTGCAAAGTTTTTACCGACGACCTTGACGACTCCGACTTGGGTGGCGCGGAAACCGAAGATATTCTTGCGGCTCTCGAAGACTGCGTTCTTCTCGGCGTCGACGTAATAAATATGAGCTTGGGTACCGCTTGCGGTTTCTCCACGACCGATGACGGCGACGAAGAGGGCGAAATGCTCAATGAAGTTTATAACAGCGTTATGACGGCTGGCATAAGCCTTGTTTGCGCGGCGAGTAACGATTATAGCGCGGCATACGGCGGTACGTTCGGTACCAACCTTGCGTCCAACCCCGATTCCGGCACGGTAGGTTCTCCTTCCGTATTCGCGGCGGCGCTTTCGGTTGCGAGTATCAGCGGTAAAACTTCGCCCTATATGCTCGCGAACGGCGACACTGCCGTTTATTACGAGGAATCGAGCGACCAATACAACAAGTATTACGATTTTGCCGAAATGATTCTCGGTTCGGACGTCGAAAGCCGAGAATTTACCTATGTTACGGTTCCCGGCACCGGCAGAACCACGGACTACAACAATTCTAACGTCAAAAACAACATCGAAGGCAGTATCGCACTTGTCGAGCGTGGCGGAATCACCTTCAAAGAAAAGGTCGAAAACGCCAAGAAGAAAGGCGCGATAGGCATTATAGTTTATAACAACGTTTCGGGCACCGTCCGAATGGCTCTCGGCGAAGTAAAAAATCCCATTCCGTCCTGCTGTGTTTCGATGGAAGTCGGTCAAAAGCTTGCCTCTTATTCGACGGGCAAGATAGTTGTTAGCAAGAGCTTGTCGGCAGGTCCGTTTATGAGCGAGTTCTCCTCTTGGGGCAGTACTCCCGACCTCAAGCTCAAACCCGAAATTACCGCGCACGGCGGAGAAATCACCTCGGCGGTTCCCGGCGGTTACGGCGAGCAAAGCGGTACGAGTATGGCATCCCCCAATATGGCGGGCGTCGTTTCGATCGTAAGAAGCTATCTCAAGACCACCCAACCCGAGTTGGTGAATAATACAACCGCGCTTACTCAACGTATAAATCAACTCATAATGAGTACGGCGACCATGGTTTACGACCGCGATAACCTACCGTATTCCCCGAGAAAGCAGGGCGCGGGTCTCGGAAGCCTCGATAACGCCATATCCACAAAAGCGTATCTCTATACCAAAGAGGCGGACATAGACTATCGCCCCAAAGTCAATCTCGGCGACGATCCCAAAAAACAAGGCGTTTACAACGTAACGTTCAGCATAAAGAATTTCGGTAGCGAAGAGCTTTCGTTTGAGCTCAATCCCGTTTTCATGACCGAAAAACTTGCCGTCAACAACCTTGCCGTTGCGGAGCAAGCGTATATACTCGACGATATTAAAGCTACCTGGACGGTAAGCGGAGCGGGCGCCACAAAAGACGGCGACAAGCTTACCCTGACGGGCGGAGCGGACGCGGAGATTATCGTTACGTTCACGTTGTCCGATGCCGAAAAACAGTACATCGACAAGAGCTTCAAAAACGGTATGTACGTTGAGGGTTTTGTAAACCTCGTAAGTGAAACCGACGGTCAATGCGGACTCAATTTACCCTTCCTCGGCTTCTACGGCGATTGGGCAAAAGTACCTATGCTCGATTACGACGCATACTACGTTGACGAAGCGGCGGCGGATAGTTCAATCGACGACGAGGACAAACCGCAATCCAGCATTTGGGCTACCCAACCCTATACTAAGTACTACCAAGATCGCTTTTCTATGCCGATGGGCTCGTTTGCGTATCTCCAAGACGAGAACGCCGACAGAGTATACACCACAATGGAGCATAACGCGATTTCTTGCTACGACATATTCTATGAAGAAGACCACGCCGAAAACTATTTGACGACCTACGAGTTCAGAGGCTTGTACTTGGGACTTATGCGCGGAGCAAGGAAGATAGACTACTGCTTAATCGACGAAGCGACCGGCGAAACTCTATACGAAAACACCGCATACCGTATCAACAAAGCTTATTCGGGCGGAGGAAGCGCGGTTCCCGGCTATCTCAAGTTCGAAATAAATCCCCTCGAATACAATATGGTTTCCAACGGCAAGTATCGTATGTCGTTTGACATCTATTGCGATTACGGCGACGAAAACAGAACCGAGCCCGACGATACGTTCGAGTTCACTTTCTATTGCGATTACGAAGCTCCGTCGTTGAGGGACGTAAGAATCAGATATCAAGACTACAAAGAAAACAACAAGACCAAGCAACGTATATACCTCGATATGGACGTATACGACAACCACTACGCCCAAGCAGCGCTACTGTGCTACTATGACGGTGAAGAGCTCAAGCAAGTTACCGAGTACGTCGTTCCGTTCTACAACTGCGTTAAGAACTCCACCAATACCGTATCCATCGAAATAACCGACATTTACGAGCAGTACGGCGATAAGCTCTATGTGCAGTTTGACGACTATGCATTGAACCACGCGGTATACTATATCAATTTGGCAACCGCTAACGGAAGTCCGACTCCCGAAACGTTCGAACTTGCTCCCGGAGAAGAGTCGATTGATTTGGATATTTACGAGTCGCACAAAGTATCCCTCATATACAGCGGGGACGCAAATCTTTCCAACTTCACTTGGAGCTCGAGCGACAGAAACGTCGCCGACGTCAAGAATGGCGAAATAGTAGGCTTGTCGAACGGTACCGCAACGATAACCGTTTCTTCGGGCAACAATTACTACAAGAAAATCGAAGTTTCCGTAAGTAACGTCGAAAGAAGCTTGAGTTTGCCGTCGATATCGTTTGAAACGGTAATCAACTCCGATGACAAACTGTCTTCGGGTAGCAGTGTATCGCTATATCCCGACCAAGACGTAACTCTTACAATCGCCACCGACCCGTGGTACTATCCTAAGGATAAGATTAAACTCAAATGGGTAAGTACCGATACCGACATCGTGGAAGTCGACGAAAACGGCAAACTCGATCTCAAAAATAAAGGCGAAGCCGGCGTCGACGCCATTCTCCTCAGAGAAGACGGCTCCAACTCGAGTTACAGAGCTACGATAAGCATAAACGTACTCGATCCGTTTGTAGTTTCAGGCTACGCCCTCAGCAAGTACAGAGGCAAGGACGCCGTCGTCAAAATACCCGATGACGAAATGATTATGTATATATCGGAGGACGCGTTTAAGGATAATACAACTATGGAAAAGGTTATTATCCCCAAAACCGTAATCAATATATACGAAGGCGCATTCCGCAACTGCTCGGCATTAGAGGAAGTATACCTTGTCAGCACAAAGCAAGAGCTTATTCCGGACGCCGATTTGAAGCTTATATATCGTTCGGCATTCGAGGGATGTTCTAAACTCAAACTTCTCGATTTGACCAACGTCAAAGTTATTACCGTTGCGGTCAACGCGTTCAAGAATTGCAGTGCGCTTTCCGAAATTAAGAATATGAAAGCACTCGGCTCGGCATACGCTTCGGCATTCGAGGGTTGCACCTCTCTTACGAGCGTAGACCTTACCGGAATGCAGGTTGCCGGTAACGGCGTATTCAGAAATTGTACCGCCATTACCGAGGTCTTGACCGGACAGTATACCGCTATCGGCGAAAATATGTTTGAAAACTGCACCGCGTTGAAGACGATAACCTTAAATAACTCCGTCATCGGCGCAAATGCGTTTACGGGTTGCTCCAAGTTGAGTAGCGTAACCGTAAACGGCGTAAGCGGAGAGCGTTTTGTAATCGAAGCCCAAGCGTTCTACAAGAGCGGACTTACCAAGATTACGTTCGCGGACGGTTGTGAAGTACGTAAGATAGGCGATAAAGCGTTTGCCAACACCAAACTTACCAAGATAACGCTTCCCGAAGGTCTTACCGAGATAGGCGCGAATATCTTTGCGGGAACGGCAACTACCCTCAAAACAATCGTGCTTCCCGCCTCGTTTGACTATAACGAGATAACGCTTGCAAGCGGACTTTTCGCGGGCATAACGCCCACTCTTGCCGATGGCTCCGCATACGTCATCGACGAAGGTATCCTTTACGACAAGGATAAGACCACGATTTATGCGGTAATAGACAATACCGTTACTTCGGTAACGATACCCGCAAGCGTAAAAACCATATACGATTACGCGTTTGCAAGCTCCAAGATTAAGTCGATAACCATACCGGAAACGGTAACCGAAATCGGCGTCGGCGCGTTCAAGGGAGCCAAACTCGAAAGTATAGTTTTCGGCGGAAACGGCATTGTCGACATCAAGGACTATACCTTCAACCAAACCAACTTGACGTCAATAGTTTTGCCGTCGTCGGTAAAAACAATCGGCGCGTACGCGTTCGCGGGTTCGATGATATCGTCTATTGACCTGAGCGGAATAGAAAGTATCGGAAATTACGCGTTCTCCAACTGTATCGAGTTGTCCTCGGTTACCGTTACGGACAGTTTGGAGAAAATAGGCGACAACGCATTCGAATATTGCTCCGCACTCGGTGCGATAACGCTCCCCGCGGTCAAAGAGGTCGGCGAAGCCGTATTTGCCAAGTCGGGACTTACCGAAGTGGTATTCGGCGATGAAGCGACTTCTATCGGCGAATGCGCGTTCTACGGTCTTACGAAGCTCCAAAAAGTAACTCTCGGCAAGAAGATAGAGCTTATAGGTGAGTTCGCGTTTGCGGAGTCGGGAGCATTGGAAGAAGTCGTACTCGGCGGAGTAAAAGAAATAAGCGCTTACGCGTTTTTGAATTGCGCAAAGCTTAATGTTATCGACTTTTCCGATGTCGAAGAAATAGGCGAATACGCTTTTGCAAACTGCAACGCATTGGACGAAGTAACGCTTACGTCGGCTAAGGTTATCGGTACCGGCGCGTTTATGACGGATAACGGCAAGGGCGGAGTAAACTCCCTCACGTTGCCCGTGGCGGAAGAAATCGGCGCGATGGCATTCTACGGCACGAGCGTTGCTTCCGTAAGAATCCCCGCAACCCTAAAATATATGGAATACGGCGTGTTCGCATATACCGCGTCCCTTACGACAATCGAAGTGGACGGCGCAAACGAGATATTCTTTATAAACGACGGCGTTCTTTACGAGAGATTGGCAAACGGCGGTTACGAGCTTGTTCTTTATCCGTCCGGCAAGACTGTCGAGGGACAGAAATACTCGGTTCTCGATAACACCGTAAGAATAGACGGTTACGCGTTCGCGGGTATAGGTAAGGGCAAAGAAGCAAAAGCTCTCGGCGTTACGCACGTAGTTCTTCCGTACTCTCTTACCAACATCGGCGACGGAGCGTTTTACGAAAGCGGAATTACCGAATACACGTTTAACGGTCTTAACGCTCCCGTACTCGAAACCGTATACAGAGTGGAAGTCGACGAAATAGCCTCTCAATACGGCAATATACTTGTCGAACCGGCAACATACTCGTATTATTACGCAAACTTCAACGAGCTGTTTGTGTATTACAGCGATTTGGTTACGAGAGAAACCCAAGAATACAGCCCGATGATTATGCATCGTCCTATCAACGGAATCGGCTACGACAACTATGTATACTCGCGCTATTTTGGCGAAAGCAAACTGACCGAAACGGTAAAAGAAGAAGATACCATACTCTTCCTCGAGCAAATGGAATTGTTTGCGGACTATGACGAAGCGACGTTGAACGCGTGGAAAGAAAAGGCGACGGCAGGCGACACGACCACGTATAAAGAAGCTGTCGAGGCTTTCTCGGATATAGTAAAAGAGGCAAGACGTCTTTACGGTAACGTCAGGGACGAAGCGCAAAAAGCGTTTATAGGCGATGAACTTGAGAGAATGCTCGAGTCGGCGGAAAGCGAAATGCGTTCGATAAAGAAGGCATACGGCATTAAAGTAGGTATCAAGCAATATCTTGCCGAGGACGGCAGTTACAAGAGCACCTATGTAGCAGGCGAAACGTTCGATCCCACGGGTATCGTTGTCTATCGCGTATACGACGACGGCTCCACGGAAGTTGTGGACAACTCCAAGTTGACGCTTCAAACGACAACAACCCTCAAATACTATACTCAGACCGTAAAGTTTACGGATAACGAAACCGGCGAAACGTTTGAGGTAAGAGTTTACGTAAGCGAAGTATCCGACGCGCCGGCAGGCAATGACGACAAAACGCCCGACCAAGACGGCGACGACCAAAAGGATTCGGACGGTTCGCTTTCCGCGGGAATGATAGCGGTATGCGTGGTAGTACCCGTCGTAGGACTTGCTATTATAGCGGTTGCCGTATTCTTCGTCTTAAAGAAGAAAAAGATAATAGGCGCAAAACATTCGGAGAGCAAAGAAACCATCGGCGATTCTGAAGCCTTAAACACCGAAGCGGACACTCACGACACAGAAAACGGAGATAAATAGTCATGAAATCAAGAGCGAAAAGAACAAGCTTGTTAATAGTACTGCTCGTCATCGTGGCGATGATGTTGACGGCTTGTAAACTGAACGATACGCTTGAAGATAAGCTCGACCAATACAACCTCAGCGCGTTGATAACCTATCACGTAAACGGCGAGGGGTGCAAAGTCAGCGGTAGCGAAAGCTTCAACTCGGCGGATATATATTATCAAGCGGGCGCAAAGGCGTTTAACGTCGGAGAAGACACGACCGTCGATTTTTCGATAACGCGCGAGAACTATGCTCTTGTCGGGTGGTATTATCCAGCGACAAACGAGGACGGTTCCGTTAAATATATCGACAAGGAAAAAGACATAGTAGAGCTTGGCGAGAAATTCGATTTTTCGACGTATGTCGCTAAAAGCGGAGATAAGATAGACTTATATGCTAAATGGGCAAAAAACCAAGGTATAGTGTATGTTCTTGCTTCCGAAGAAACGATAGAGAATCGACTTGTCTACGGCGATAAGACGTATGAGGCAGGCGACGTTCTTAAAAACGAGGGGTTCGGTATTTATGAATATATTGATATGCCGACCGGCGATCCTTTCGACGGTAAAGCAGGATATGCTTTTGTAGGCTATTACTCGGATGCGGAATGCAAAAAGCCTCTTTCCGGACGTGTAAACAGAACCGGCGAAGAAGAAGATATTAAGATTTACGTTAAATACCTGCCGTCCGATTGGATAGTTATAAAGGACGGTGCCGATTTTGCAAAAATCTTCTCCGCAACCGACGGTAAATACTACATCGCGAACAATATCGACGGTAATGGCGCGGAAGAAATTAAGGTTTCCGCGAACGCAACGTTTAGCGGAATTATAAGAGGTAACGGCTACACGATAGCAAACTTCAAGTTCAAGAACGGATCGATTAAAAGTTTCGACGATATATCCGTATTCGGAGAGATTACGAGCAGTGCCGAAATCAGCGATATAACGTTCCACGGTTTGAACGTGTCTTTCAGCGCAAGCATGCAATTCTACGCATATTTCTTCGCAAGCAAAATTCAAGACGGCGCTAAAATCTCGAACGTTACTATTGACGGCGGGACTATGAAAAAGCATAATAACTGGGTCAACAACGAAAGCGACGGCTGGATAATCGGAACCGCACACGAAGGAATAAAGATAAGTCAAGAGCCGATTAAAAAATAATATAACAAAACACCAAGTAAAAAATACCCCGTAGGAGGTTTAATATAATGAATAAAACCATAAGAAAGGTTATATGCACACTTATTGTAGTGGCGATAGTATTACCGTCGTGCATGGCAGTGCTTTTTGCATGTAACGATAACGAGGGCGACGGGACTAAAAAGTACGATTCGGACTCCCGTCCGCTCACGCTTTCCATAAGTGCGTTGGACGGCACGTTCAACCCGTTCTTCACGACGAGCGCAACGGACTCCACAATCGCTAACTTTACACAGGTAGCTATGTTGTCTACGAGCAACGAAGGCGAAGTCGAATGCGGTGAAAACGTACCTACGGTCGCACTCGACTACAGCATCACTTCTTACGATAAGAACGGTAATGTAGTAAGCGGTGGCGACGTAGACCATACGACGTACGAATTTGTCATTAAAAACGGCATTAAGTACAGCGACGGCGAGCCTCTGACCATAGACGACGTACTCTTCAACCTTTATGTTTACCTCGATCCGATGTACAGCGGTTCTTCCACCATTTACTCCGTCGATATCCAAGGCTTGCAGGCATATCGCAATAACGACGCTACTCTCGGCGACGACGCGTCCGGCAGTGATAACGACCAAAGTTATCGTAATCAGGCTCAAGGAAGAATAAATCAACTTATCAAATGGGCGGATGAAGAGATTGATGACGCAGACCTCACCGAGCAAATGCTAAGCGATATCGAGGCGGTCAAAGAACAACTCGAAAAAGACCTTCGTAGCGAATGGACGTCAAACGCAGGTACTTTGGCGGAAAGTTACAAAGAATATTCCTTTACCGAAGACTGGGAATCTTTCTATCTTATAGAGGGTATTATCGGCGTTAAGACGAAGCTCAACGAAAACCAAAAGTATGTCGCGATAAAGGACAGTAACGGCAAATATGTTACCGACCTCAACATCCAAGTCGGCGACGAATACTTCGTTGACGTAAATCACGAATCCAGCTACGCTTCGCACATATACGAGCAGTGCTCTGACGAAGCCCTTATCGCGCAATATATGAGTGATAACGCTTGTTCGAGAGACGAAGCAATCGAGCTCATCAAAAAAGAAACCGCAATCAAATACGTATACGATTCCTATGCGAGCGACGACTCGATAAAGGGTAGCATTAAGGATATACTCGAAACGATGTCTACCGGTAGCAACATCCTCGACCAATGGACACTCGAAGCAAAAGAAAAAGATCTTGCGACCAAAACAGATAACGTAAAGCATATCAGCGGTATCACATCCAAGAAAGTTACCTCTTTCAACGGCGTAAACGGTATCGATCTTAAAGGCGAAGAGCACGATGTATTGTCTATAACCATCAACGGTATCGACCCTAAGGCGATTTGGAGCTTTGCGTTCGCAGTGGCACCCATGCATTACTATTCGGATACCGAAACTATCAATAACAAAACCGATTATCCTTACGGCGTAAGAGCGCGCGATAAGAAATTCTTTGACGAAGTCCTTAACTCTTCCGCCAAGAACGCACTCCCCGTAGGCGCGGGCGCTTACAGAGCGAGCAACTCGACGGGTACCGCAAGCGAAAAGCCCTCCGAGGTTGTGGCAAAGGATTTCTGGTCCAACAAGAAAGTTTATTTCGAGCGTAATGATTACTTCCATACTCTCGGCGAAGGAATCGAAAACGCCAAGATCAGAAGACTTACCTATGTCGAAATAAGCGAAAACAACATCCTTAACAACTTGCTCACGGGAGCTATCGACTACGGCACGCCTTCCGCAACTAAGGACAACCAAGAACAGGTAGAGGCTAACGGCTCTCTCGGTTCGATAGCGTACAAGACGAGCGGTTACGGATATATCGGTATCAACCCCAAATACGTTAAAGACATAGAAGTAAGACGCGCTATTATGATGGCGTTCAACATCGAGTCTATTATCGACGGCTACTACAGCGGAACGATGGCAGAGCCCATCTACAGACCTATAAGTAAGCTCTCTTGGGCATATCCCACGGGATGCACGTCTTACTATAAGTTTGATGCAAAAGGCGAAGAGATAGAAAAGCTTGTCGAGAGTGCCGGTTGGAAGAAGAATAAAGACAATATTTACGAAAAGAACGGCGAAACGCTTAAATTCAAGTTTACTATCGCCGGCGACACGACCGACCACCCCGCGGCTCAAATGTTTGAGGACGCAAAGAAACTCCTCAACGCACACGGCTTCGACATCACCGTCGGCACCGACGTACAAGCTCTCAGAAAACTCGCTACCGGCGGACTCGAGGTATGGGCGGCTGCTTGGACTTCGACAATCGACCCCGATATGTATCAGATTTATCATAAGGACAGCAAGACGACCAACGTCAAAAACTGGAACTATGACGGCATTTTGAACGACAGTACCGGTCAATATGACGAAGAAAAGCAAATCATATATGACCTTTCCGACCTTATCGACCAAGGCAGAGAGACCAACAATAAGGACCAAAGAGCAAGAATATATTCACAGGCTCTTGACAAGATTATGGATCTCGCGGTTGAATTCCCGACCTATCAGAGAAACGATCTTGCCGTTTACAACAAGGACGTTATAAACGTATCCACACTCAATCTTAGAAGCGATCTCAAATATTCGAGTCCTATCGACAGAATTTGGGAAATCGACTATAATTGATAAACTCAACAAGCTTCCCGACCGCTTGATCGGCGGTCGGGAAAACACGAAATCAGCCATTAAAGGATTAACAAATGGTAAAATACATAGTTAAAAGATTATTGATTTCGATTTTAATCCTGTTCAGCGTGTCGGTTATACTGTACACGCTCGTTCGCGTTATGCCGGTTAACTATGTCGAAGAACAATATTACGCTTCGCATTCCAATCAGGACGTATCGGAAGAAGAGTTGCAACAAGCAATACTCGACGCAAACCTCGAAGATATAGAAAAAGCGCAAGAGCAGGGTTATAGCCAACTATGGAATAAAATATTCCGTGACGGCGAAGTCGAACTCAACAAAGACGGCACCGTCAAGCATTTTTCCAAAGGCGCAGTTGCTATCAGAAGTATCGTTGCGGGTTACGTAAACTGGCTCGGCGACTTTTTGCAGGGTGATATGGGCAAGTCTTTCAAATACGGCAGACCCGTTTCGGAAGTCATTGTCGACAATATGGGACTTTCGTTTGTCGTTTCGTTCATATCGCTTGTTTTGCAACTTCTCATCGCCGTTCCGCTCGGAATACAAAGTGCATATCGTCAATACGGCAAGCTCGACTATATAACGACTATCCTTACGATGATAGGCATTTCGTTCCCGTCGTTCTTCTTCGGCAAATTGCTCATTAAGTGGTTTGCCGTAGATCTCGGCTGGTTCCCCGTCGGTCAGTTCGACGAAACCAATCTGGCAACAATGTCGTATAGCTTGGTACTCCCCATAGCCGTACTTACCATACTTTCGATAGGTTCGTTTATGAGATACGTGCGTACCAACACGCTGGAAGTCCTTAACGCCGACTATATCCGTACGGCAAGAGCAAAGGGCGCGTCGGAAAATTCGGTTGTATACAAGCACGTCTTCCGTAATACCCTTATTCCGCTCGTAACTACCCTTGCGGGAATTCTTCCGGGTCTTTTTGGCGGAGCAATGATTACCGAGCAGATATTCGACCTTCCCGGCATAGGAAACGTCGCATATACGGCGCTTCGTGCGGGCGACGTTCCTTTTATTATGGGATACAATATGTTTATAGCGGTGCTGACTATCATCGGCGTACTGCTGACCGATATTATGTATGCGGTCGTCGACCCCAGAGTCAAACTCGGTGATTAGAGGAGGATGTAAAGATGAAATTAAACATTAAAAAAATTCTCCGTAGAATATTTTTCTTAAGTGAAGACGTGTCGGAAATGTCGCACGAGGCACCCGATGTCGAGAATTCGGATACCTTATCTCAAGAATCCGAACTCACAAATGCAGAGGCTTCCGACGAGTTGCACGGCGAAAACCTTAACGATCGCGTAAAGGTGCTCTCTCCCGGGATGACGGTTCTAAAACGCTTTTTCCGCTCCAAACTTTCGGTTACGGGACTTGTAATACTTATTGTATTGTTCCTGTTCTCGTTTGTCGGACCGTTGTTTTCGCCTTACGGAGAGTATGATAAAGACGAGTCTTCTCGCGCCGGCGTAACCTCTAAGATAGTTACCTACAAAACCGAGGACGGTCAAGAACATACCTGTTACTATATCGTCGTTACCGAAATCGACTCCAACAAAAACGGAGATATTACCGCGGAACACTGGCTCGGCACGGACGAATACGCTCAAGATATTTTCACAAGGCTTATGTACGGCGGACGCGTTTCGTTGACGATAGGTTTTGTCGTAGTAATTCTGGAAACGATATTGGGCGTCATTTTGGGAGGCTTGGCAGGCTATTTCGGCGGTTGGGTCGATAACGTGATTATGCGTATAGTGGATATTATCTACTGCATACCGCAACTACCCATAATGCTTATTTTGTCGGTTATGTTCGAGTCCCTCGGCATAGTTACAATCGAAAGACTTTACTATATGATGGGTATCCTTGCTCTTATGGGTTGGGCGGGAACCGCGCGTATAGTAAGAGGTCAGATACTGTCGCTCCGCGAGCAGGAATTTATGCTTGCCGCAAAGTGCACGGGACTTTCTACAAAACGTAAGATATTCAACCATCTTATCCCCAACGTATTGCCTCAGCTCATAGTTTCTATGACGTTGGGTCTCGGTAGCATCATCCTTACCGAAGCAACACTCGGCTTCCTCGGACTCGGCGCTCCGCACAATACGGCAACTTGGGGCGGTATGATAAATTATGCGACGATGGATAACTATCTCAGGAACTATCCTAACGCGTGGGTGCCCGCAGGTGTTTGCATAACGCTTGCTATACTCGGTTTCAACTTTGTCGGCGACGGCTTGCGCGACGCATTCGATCCTAAAGCGAAGAGGTAATATATGGCTAATAATAATTCACATTACATTTCCGCAAAGGAGATACGTCGCATAGCGAGAGAAAACCGTGCGAAAATTAAATATTACGAAAAAAGAAAGAAACGCAAAGTCCGCGAAAAAGAGTTCGTAACGGAGATGAAAGACCCCGCGAACTTGGTGGAGTTTGACGATCTCAAAACTTATTTCTTTACTGACGCCGGCGTTGTTAAAGCCGTAAACGGCGTTACGTTCTCCGTCCCTATGGGCAGTACCGTTGGCGTTGTAGGCGAATCCGGTTGCGGAAAGAGCGTTACGTCGCTTTCGCTCATGCAACTCGTTCAAGGACCTTCGGGTCAGATAGTGGACGGCGCGATTCGCTTCCGCACCAACGCGTTCAAACGCGACGAAAAAGGCAACAAGATCCCCGTTTACGAGCGTAACGAGGACGGTAGCGTTAAAACGGACGCCAAGGGCAAGCCGATAAAGGCTAAAAACGAAATAGGCGGGACTCTCTTCGAGATGGAGGAAAAGGTTTACGACATCGCCCAAATGCCTACCGATGCAATGCGCTCGATAAGAGGCAGGGAAATCGCAATGATTTTCCAAGAGCCTATGACGTCGTTAAACCCCGTCTTTACCGTAGGGAACCAGCTCGACGAAGTTTCTAAACTTCACATTGCCGACCTTCCCAAGGACAAAATCAGAGAGAGGAGCATTCAAATGCTTACTCGCGTCGGGATAGCGGACGCGGAGGGCGTATACAAAAAGTATCCGCACGAACTGTCCGGCGGTATGCGCCAAAGAGTTATGATAGCTATGGCGCTTATCTGCAATCCTAAGCTCATTGTCGCGGACGAGCCCACCACCGCGCTTGACGTTACCATTCAGGCGCAGATACTCGACCTCTTGCGCGACATCAAAAACACCAATGACAGCAGTATTCTGCTAATAACGCACGACCTCGGCGTGGTTGCCGAAATGGCGGACTATGTAGTCGTAATGTACGCGGGCAAAATAATAGAAATGGGCACGACCGAAGATATTTTCGATCGTCCGCTTCACCCGTATACCAAGGGACTCCAAAAGAGCAAGCCTTCCGTCAACGACGATGACGACAAAGAGCTTTACTGCATTCCGGGATTTGTTCCGAATCCCGTCGATATGCCCAACTACTGCTACTTCCGCGACCGTTGCGAAGAGTGTATGAAGAAGTGCGCGGGCGTTTACCCTAAGCTCGTAAGCGTAAGCGATACGCATAAGGTTGCGTGCTACCTATATGAACAAAACGAGGAGACGGATAATGGCTGAAATAGAAAAGAGCAATGTTAATGAGAATTCCGTGGACGAAGCTATCCAAGGCGACGTCGTCGTGCCCGAAAACGCCGACGAAAACGCACCTCTTCTCGTTGTAAAAGACTTAAAGAAGTACTTTCCTGTCGAAAAGAACTTTTTCGGTAAGCCCGTTAAGTTTTTGCGTGCCGTAGACGGCGTGTCGTTCACACTCCAAAAAGGCAAGACCCTCGGCATAGTCGGCGAGTCCGGTTGCGGTAAGACCACAATGGGCAGAACCATTCTTCGTCTTTACGACATCACCGGCGGAGAAGTCTACTTCAAAGGCGAGGACGTTTCCAAAATCAGCGATAGGGAATTTGAAAAGTATCGTCCGCATATGCAGATGATTTTCCAAGACCCGTACGCCAGCCTCTCTCCGAGAATGAGAGTGGGCGAAATAATAGGCGAAGCGCCCCTCGAACACGGCATTGTCGACAGAGCGCATTATCGCGAATACGTACTTTCCGTAATGAAGATGTGCGGGCTTCAACCGCATTATTACGAACGCTATCCGCACGAGTTCTCGGGCGGTCAACGTCAAAGAATTTGTATAGCGCGCGCCCTTGCGTTAAAACCCGATTTTGTCGTTTGCGACGAACCCGTTTCGGCACTCGACGTGTCCATTCAGGCGCAAGTTATCAATATGCTTAAAGACCTTCAACAAAAACTCGGATTGTCGTATCTGTTCATCACCCACGACATTTCGGTCGTAAAGCATATCTCGGACGACGTAGGCGTAATGTATCTCGGCAATATGGTCGAATTCGCGTCCAAAAAAGAGATTTTCGAAAATACGCTTCACCCGTATACCAAAGCTCTTTTCTCCGCGGTGCCCGTTTCCGACCCTCACGTAAAGATGAAAAGGATTATACTCGAAGGCGACATCCCGTCCCCGGTAAATCCGCCGTCGGGTTGCAGATTCCACACTCGTTGCGGAAGTTGCACCGAAATGTGTAAGTACGTGGCTCCCGAGTATAGGGAAGTCGTCCCCGGACACTTCTGTTCCTGCCATCTCTACAATACCGAAGAGATGAATAAGAAGTATCAGGAAGAAATCGTTCGCTTGAAAGAACTTGAAGCGCAAGACGCGCAAAAAGAGCAAGAAAAGAATGACGGAAGAACCAAAAAAAGAAAAGGCTGAGCTCGATACCGAAACGACGATTGCCGATATGAACATCGAGGGATTCAAGTGGTACAATCCCTCGCGTAAAAAGGAAAAATCGTCGGGACAGGCATCTATCAAACTCACAAAGAAAGAGCGTCGCGCCGTAATAAAAGGTGCGATAAGCGCATTGTTACCGTTAATCGGTATCATCGGCTTTGTGTTTGCCTTTATTTTTGTAATAGCATACCTATGGCTAAACTGAGTTATTAGGAGAACATAAATGAAAAGAAGTAAATTGTTAATAATAGCACTCGTATTGGCGCTGACATTGGCAGTAGTCTTGTGCGCATGCGACAATAAACCGACCGAAATTCCGGATGAACCTGCGACGCAAGAAAAATGCACCGTTACTTACGTAGATACGGACGGAATCAAGTATTCTTCCGAGAATCCCACCGAAGTTATCAAAGGTCAATCTATAACTTTTGAGTTTGAAGTCGACGTCTTTTACACGGGAAAGCCCGTTGTAAAAATAGGCAGTAGAGAAAAGGACGCGGATTACGACGAGGATACTTATACATATTCTTGCGAAGTAACCGTTCACCAAAATTCGGAGGTGTCCGTAATAGGGATAGCCCCCGCGGAATCCGACCTTTTGAGTACCGGAACCGGCTCTTCCAGTAGCCCGTTCCTCATTTCCGAGCCTATAGACCTTGTGAAGATGGCAGAGGTAATTAACTCGGGTGCGGACAATTCGGCGAGGAACGTTCTCGGCTATTACGTCCTCGAAAACGATATAGATTTGAGAGGCAACGAGCTTCCTATAATAGGCGACGGCAACAACGATTACGCTTTCTTCGGCGGATACTTCAACGGTAACGGATATACTATTTCCAACTTCAAAATCAATTCCGACGGAAAAAGTTTTGTAGGTTTGTTCGGCGTTGTTCAGGCATATTACGAGTCGTCTCTCGGTTATACCGGCGGAGTGATTTATAACTTGAAGTTGTCCGACTACACCATAACCGCCGTAAATACGGGTAGCACCGTTACTTGCGGTTCGTTTGTAGGACAAGGCTTTGGCGCGAACCTCATACTTTGCGAGGCTATTAACGGCACTCTTGACGTAATGGGAGATATCAACTACTTCTCCTATGCGGGTGGGATTATAGGGCTTCAACGCGCGTATCAATATCCTTATTATTCCAAGATATCTTATTGTTCGACCGATAACGTTTCGATAGTTTGCAGTAGCGGTACCACTTATGCCGCAGGCGGTATAGCAGGATACGTTTATTCCGACGACGATACAGTCGTTTCGAGTATTACCAACTGCTATACGACGGGCAATGTTTCGGGCGCGTTCCACGCGGGCGGAATAGTAGGTTGGCTCAGCAACTATACGTCGATAACCGCTTGTTATTCTTTGAGCGACGTGCATGCGCAATCGCATATGACCAATCTCGCGACGTTAGAAGCTTATTGCCACGCTTATGCCGGCGGTCTTGTCGGTATGTCCCAGCTCGATAGCGTCATAGCGGATAGCTTTTCGGCAGGCTCCGTAACCGCATATGCGGCGACGGGTAGCGCGTATGCTCATATCGGTAGTGTTGTAGGCAGAGGCGAAGACCTCGAAGACGGCTTGTATAGCGCAAAAGAGGCGGGCGTATTTAACTCTTACGGCAACGACTCGAACATCGACTTTACCAAAGCCGAAAACATCAAATCCGTTCTCGGTTGGCACGAAGTCGACTGGATCATCAAAGACGGCGAATATCCCGTCGTGAACAGCGTCAACAGCTACACCGGCGACGAGGACGAAATTACGCATTATGAATACAAGGTAACCCTTGATTTTTGCGGAAGACAAGATAAAGACGGCAACACCGAATATGTCGCGGAGTTCCAAGACCAGTACGAATCTATGAGCTATTGGTATTCGGAATACATCTATTCTGACGCGTCCGATATCAACGGAATACCACAAACGATATACAGTACCGACGGTTATGTATCTTACGGCTACTTCTTTGACGAGGCACTTACCATTCCCGTAGCTGCCGGATTTATTCCGACAAGAAACCTTACGCTTTATGTAGGCTTTGCGAACTATAACGACGTCGCAGGCACTTATTATATCGTGCCCGAGTCCGATTACGAACAAGGTAACACCGCTATAGTCGAACTCGTTATCGCAGTAGACGGCACCTATATTTGCACCGATACATACGGCTCTTACGACGGCGCGTTCGTCTATAACGGAAGCTATATCGTTTTCGATAACGCCAAATTCGCGCGTTATACAGGCGAAGGAGACATCGAAAATTATCAAAGCTACGAATTCAAGGCGATTAAAGCGAGTTACGGTTTCGATCTCTACGGAGCTCTTTATTCCGACGAAAACGAAGTCGTTGAACTCGTATCCAGAGAGCATCCTCTCAAAGTCGTCAAAAAAGGCGATGTGATAATAGGCAGTTACTATAATAAGTCGGAGGGCAATACCGTAATTTACGAGTTCTTCGCCAACGGAAGCGGTAACGTATACGAAAACGGCGACGTCGAAGAATTCGTTTATACCGTAAGCGGACAAACCGTAAATCTCGTTATCGACGGCGAAAGCTATAGCGGAACTCTCGTTGACGGCATTCCCGCAGTTATCGACTCCGTATCCGTAACGCCTGTCGACGCGTATAGAGGCAAATGGCAGATTTTGGCATTACCTCAAAAGTATATCGAGTTTGACGGCGCGGGTAATTGGGAGTATACCTATATAGGTTACGAAACGTCCGACGGCGAAAGATACGAGCAACTCCTCGATACCGCACACGGAACGTATGAAATAAACCAAGGCAAGCTTGTTCTAAGCAACGGCGCGACGGCTTCTCTCGAAGGCGGGTTCGTTACGGTAGTTTCCGAGAACGCTTCGAGCGTCTACGGCGGAGTCGGAGATCATTACGGTTTGTGGACCAACCAAGACGAAGATATTTCTATCGAGCTTAAAGGTATCGGCGCCGACGGTTACGGCAACGCAAGAATCTGTTTCGCAAACGAAAAGAACGGCAGAGCACGTAACGAAATTTACGAACTCACCTATGCCCAAGACTTGCTAAACGAAAACAATATCGTTTTGTTCTACCAAGGCGAATATTACGGCGGTTTGAGTTACGATAATAAATGTGCGTTACAGGGTACCATATACTCGGTTTCGGCATCCGATATGGTCGTTATCAGACTTTATAGAGTGGACGAATACAAGGGCGAGTGGATAAGTTCAGACTCCGTTTTCGGCGAGGTCGAGTTTAACGGATACGGCATTTATACCGCGTGGAGCGAGGTGGCTCTCAGCGGAACGATTTCCTTTAACGGTAATAAGGTAAACTACCGCCTTGACGATCTCTCGCTTTCCGGAATTTTCACCTATAACGGCAAAGCGTACAATATTACGTTAGACGAAGGTCGCAACATCGTTACCGTTTCGGAAGGCGATAAGGATATCGAACTTATTAGAAAAGACGAGTTCGGCGGAAAGGTCTTCCTCGACAGCAACGGTAGGGTTTATACTTTCGACGGCAGAGGATATCTTGCGTCCAAGGGAAAACTCACCGTCGCCGACAACGGTTCCGAAACGAGTTACCTTTACGATTTCGGAAGCGACGGAGTGATAACCGTCTATGATTCCCAAAGCGCGAAAATCGGCGGAATTAAAGTTGAAGGCGAAGAGGGCGCGAGAAACTATGTCTTGACGTTAAGCGGAAATAGAATTGTCCTCGGCGAAAAGACTCAATTTACAGGCACGTGGGCTCTTAGCGCGTCGTTCGGCACGCCCGTTGAAATCGGCACGATGAACTACGATAAAGTGCTTGAAGGTAAAGTTCCTCTTGTCATCAACAACAAGTCCGATATATATACGGCAAAATTCGTTCTTGTCGACGACGAGTATCTCCTCTGGACCTATGACGAGAGCTTGAACCTTTATGTTGTAAAACTTGCGGACGGACTGTTTGTTATGTCCCAGCACCTTAACTGGTTCAATTACACAAACGACGACGATACCGGCGAATGGAATTATAGCTATATGATGACGCCCGACGCCTTAACGGGAAGCTGGACTTGCGACGCGCTGAGTGAACTCTTGGTGTTCGACGGAATGGGTTGTAATCCCGAAGGTCTCGGAATGTACTCTATATCTAATATGTATGCAGATTCCGATGATGCCGACGCGCTCATTCGTTACTACGGATATTTCCAAAGAGCGGACAAGAGCGGATATGACTTTTTGATATTCACTCAATACAG
>CAYZOJ010000028.1:0-20227 GCA_964480195.1 uncultured Christensenellaceae bacterium
TGGATACGCCGTTCACGGCGTAGACTGATGGATTGTCATATATTCTTAAATACCACAACTTTCGCAAAGCGAATATATCACACGCGTAAGCGTATATCACTTGCCGTAGGCAAATATAACTGCCGTAAGGCAATATAACAAAATTTTCTAATTTTACGTGACTATCGTAATCGGTTTTGTCAATTTTTTGATTTTGACGTCAAAAGAGGCGGGCTGTATGGTTTTTTCGCCGTCGGCGCAAAATGCGGTAGGGGATTCCGTTTCGATATGCAATTCGTCGAACGGCATAAAGCTTATGTTTTTGGAAGAGTATGGTCTTTTGAAGCCTATAAAGAAAGCGCGGAAGAACGGAAAAAATATCTTTATGCGATTTATGAGATTGTCCTTCCCGGGCGAACGTATCGTGAGTAGACAGAGTTTACCGTCCTCGTGCATTTTGTTAAAGCGGAAGCCGAAACAACGTTCGGAGTTTATTGCCATAATCAATGTATAGTCCCCGTCGTGCTTTTTGCCGTCGACGGTGATTTTTGCTTTAATCGAGCATACTTTATACTCTTTTAGGACGCGCGAAATATATGCAAACGCCTTAAATCGTTGTTTCGAGGCGTTGTCGACGACGTATCCGAGAGGGGTAAACGTGCCCGTTGCAAGAACGTAGGAGAAAAGTTTTTCGTTTGCGGAACCGACAGACGAAATGCGCGTATCGCGTTTCCCGCCGTCGTAGACTTCGTTAAGGGTACCGCAGGGGACGTAGTAGAGGTTGTCGAGAGCGTCGGTATTTAAGTTTATAAGGCTGTTCAAAGTGCCGTCCCCACCGCATACGGCGACGGCGGAATAACCGACGGCATTTGCCAAAACACCGTCGCGAGGAATGTATTTGACGGTGATATCGGAATAAGAAAGCAATAGTTTTCGCTTGAGTTTTTCTATATCGAGGGACTTATAATTGCCGGCAAGGGTGTTTATTACAATCAAACAGTTATCGCTCATACTACATAGTATTCGCAAAAACCGAGGCAAACACACAGAGATTAGAAATTAATAATGCCCAAATGTTCGAGGAGTATTTTGATGCCGATTAGAATGAGGACGACACCGCCCGCAATCGTAGCTTGATTTTTGAATTTAGTGCCGACGCGATTGCCGATGAATACGCCGAGGAAGCAGAGCGCAAACGTTATCGAGCCGATAATGCTTACGGCAATCCAAATGTTGGTGTCGAGGAACGCAAACGTTATACCTACCGCAAGCGCGTCGATACTGGTTGCGATTGCCATTACAAAGAGCTTTTTGATATTAAGTTTATCGACGTACTCGGGTTCCTCTTTTTTATCCTGCTTTTTTTCTTCGATGTGTTCTTTTACGCCGTCGAATATCATTTTTCCGCCGAGGAAAGCAAGTAGTCCGAAAGCTACCCAATGGTCGATAGACGTGATGTAACTTTCGAAAAGCGTTCCCGCATAATACCCGATAACGGGCATTATTGCCTGAAACACGCCGAAGAACAACGCGATGATACTTGCGTGTTTCGGATTGAATTTGCGCATCTCGAGCCCCCGACACATAGACACCGCGAACGCGTCCATCGAGAGGCTGACGCCGATAATTAAAAGCTCGTAAATTCTCATTCCCATATAATACCATATTCCTAAAAAAAGGTCAACGATAATCGTTTAAGAAAAACTCAGAAGAAAATCGCCAAACTGTGCGTGTTTAGGGCAATGAAAATCATAAAAAGGATACCCAAACTCGCAATAATCCCATAGTTAAAGTTTTTCGATTTCGCAAGAGAAAAATTTGAGTATTGACAAAGCATATATATAAGTTTATAATATTTTATTATGTAATACTTGTGCGGGCGTGAGCCCGGAAGGAGCAGAAATGAAGGTTGCAAACAAAAAAGCATCTAAGTTCTTGCCCGTGATAATCGTCTGTTTATTGTCGGTAGTAATCGCCCTCGGCGCGGTTGCCGGCATAAACGGAATCTCGGACGGAACGGCGCTTGCTTCAAACGAATTTGAAGCCACAAATTCGGTTAAGATAGCGCAAATAACCGATATGCACTACTATAGCCACGCTTTGTGTAACGATTCGGCGGACGTAGACAGCGCATATACCAACAAAGTGCGTACCGGCACCAAGCTTGTTGTCGAAAGCGCGGCAATCAATATTGCGGCACTCAACGACATCAAAGCGCAGAACCCGGACGTCTTGTTCTGCACGGGCGACATGACCATGAACGGCGAAATCCAAGGTCATATCGAACTCGGCAATTTACTCCGTCAACTCCAAAACGATATCCGCGCAAACGGTAATCCCGACTTCCAAGTTTTTGTTATCATGGGTAACCACGATATGTATAACGGCGAAGCTTACGATTATCGTACCGGCGAAGCAGTCCTCTGCGACAACTTCACGAGAGTAGACGTAACCAAGGCGTATGCGTCTTTGGGCTTCCCGAATCTTACGGACGAAGAGATTGGGGAGTACTATGATAGCCTCAACAACGTTTATAACGACCGCATTCCGTATGATACGGACGCAATCGACGGATATTCTTCCGAAAAAGGCATTGCTTACGTAAACAGCACTCTTTCCGAGGCATACGAATGGACGTGGCTTTATAAAGAAAACGGACAAGAGGAAAAACTCTTAAACGGCGAAATCGAAGATTACGATCACGGCGATTTCAGCTACATAGCGTATCATAAGACGGAAGCCTTTACCGTTCTTGCAACCGACGACGAGTGCTCTATTAAAGAAACTCAACACCACCTCGGCGGTTTGCTTTTCGATAACGTAAGAGAATTCTATACGGAAGCTAAAGAAGATGGTCTTCTCGGCGCGGACAGCGGTAATAAGAATAGACGTATAGTCGTAACGCTCGCGCACCACAACGCGCTCCCGCACTTTATCGGAGAAGATTCTCTCCTTAAAGACTTCACATTCTACAACACCTTTGAAACAGCCGATATTTACGCAGATCTCGGCATTCGCTATATGTTCTCGGGACACATGCACGCCAACGACGTCAACTCGAGAATTTCCCTTAACGGCAACTACTTTATGGATACCGAAACGGCTTCCGCAACCGGTTACAAGGGCGCCGTACGTTACAGCGTAATCGAGCAGGGCAAAGTCGGCACGTCTTATGCCGAGAACTATTCTTCTTACGTTGAGCTCGTAAGCGAAGCGGACCTTTCTTCGGCAGTCAAAAACGGACTCGTTCCGGACGGATATTTTGAGGCAAACAACCTCGACCAATATATCAGCCAAAAGGGCAATACCGTAAAAATCACCGATTGCAGTGAGTATTCCGTTACCAAGCTCTTCCGCAACATCGTCCAAAATATGATTATGCCGTATGTAAGCGTAGACTTTATCGGCGGAGCGGGCGATTTCGTATCGGATCTTCTTCCCGACAGCATTAACATTGGTATTACCATAAATCTTAAAGACATGAAAGGTTCGATCGGCGCCATTGTCGACAATCTTGTAAGACACATCGAAGTAGTCGGTCTTGAAGATTACGTATACGCGGGCGACAATGCGGAATTCAAAGGCACCGCGCACGGACAAAAACTCTGCGGATACCTCGACGAACTCATCGACGCCGTACTCAATATGCCCGTAAACTCCCAAAACGATACGTTGTTCGATTTCGCTCTCGGTTGTTACCTCGACCACGTTGGCGGAACCGATACCACGTGGGAAGGGGCAACGGAAGGCACAAGAGAAGCTCTTCTTAAGTTCCTTGACGGCTCTAACGTCGAAGCTCTCCTCAACCTTCTTCTCGACGAAGAAACGGGTCTCATGCGCATAGTCAAGTGCTTGTTCGAGCCCATGGATCTTGCATACGGAATGGAAAACGACGCAAGCGACATAGGCGGTTTGCTTGGTACGTTCGTCAATAACGGCACGCCCGTTGATATGCACAATCTTGTAATCGATGATATCCTTCCTAACGTTATGTCGGTCCTTTCCATTCTCGGAATTAACTTCGATATGAAAGGGCTCGGCGGTGCCGAATTCATCGACGACGTTTTGGATTCTTACGTAACCGACGCTTTCTATACCAGCCTCGGACAAATCGCATACGACATTTTGGGCAATATGACGATTGACGAGTCCGCCGATATAGACAACAATTTTGAAACTTACAGCACCTATAAACACGACAGAACTCTTCCCGCGACCTATGTTGAAAGCAAAATGGACAACACTCCCACTGCGGAAAGAGGAATGCTCCCGAACAAAATCACCGTAACTTTCGGCGAAGACCCCACGACCGATAAAAACATCACTTGGATAACCGATAAGTCTATTACGGGTACCGATATCGAGTATTGCGTAGGAACCGAATTCGACGAGGAAAATGCGATAAGCGCAAAGGGCGAATACACCAAAATGCTTACCACAACCGCGAATATCGACCTTAGCATTTACGCAACGCTCATGCACGTTCAAATCGGTAAGCACACCGTAGAACTTACGGGACTTGCACCCGATACCACTTATTCTTACCGTGTAGGAAGTGCGAGCCTCGGATATTGGTCCGACGTTTACACCTTCAAAACCGCTCCCGCGGACGACGCCGATTTTGAAATTCTTCTCATAAGCGACATTCAAGGCTCTGCCCAAAAACCTTATGCGCAAGCCAAGAAAATTATGGATAACATCGAATCGGTATTTACCGACGGATACGATTTCATCATCAACTGCGGTGACATCGTAGACAATTCGAGAAACCTCGTTCAATGGAATTACTACTTCGATAACCTCCTCGACGTATGGGGCAATTCGACGGTAGTAGTTACCGCAGGTAACCACGATAAGTACACCTATGAGAAACCCGATTACAGCGACCTCAAAGAGTCCATCGAATACTCTTGGGTAGACGAAGACGCCGTTCAAACGGGATATAACTACCTCTTTAATTACTACAACGTAAGCCACGTAAAACAAGACACGAGCAAGGGTGTTTACTACAGCTTCGATTACAGCGGAGTACACTTTACCGTTCTCAACACCAACGACCTTACGGATAAAGGAAGCCTTAGCGCGTCTCAAACCGCATGGCTCCTCGATGACCTCGCCTCTACCGACAAGGAATACAAAGTAGTAATTATGCACAAGGGTATTTACTCGTCCGGTTCTCACATCAGCGATACCGACGTTAAGGCTCTCCGCAAACAGCTCACTTCCGTATTCGCAGAAAACGGCGTAGCTTTGGTACTTTCCGGACACGACCATACTTATAGCGAAAGCTATTACATCGACGCGGACGGCGAAGTAGTCGAAAACAGTCTCACCGGTAAAGCCGAAGTCGGCACCGGCAACGGCGTACTTTACATCACTCTCGGCACTTTCGGCGATAAATTCTACGATTTCGTAGAGTCCGACGACATCCCGCTCGAATTCGGTAAAGAGCTCCACAATACCGCTCTCGACAACCCGACTTTCGGTAAGCTCGTATACGAAGACGGCAAGCTTTACTACTACGGATATCAATACGACACAGAAACCGACCAAATCACCAACGTTCGCGGTGGGCTCGATACCCAAACCGCAATCATAGTAATCGCGTGCACCGCGGTAGGCGTTTCCGCTCTTGCGATAGCTCTCGGCGTTGCAACCAAACGCAGAAAACGCGGTTAATAAGAGTTTTATCTCGATTTTAAGCCCGACAGTTCGTCGGGCTTAATTTTTAGAAAATAGCGATTTCACCGTTGACAAACGCAATACAACGTGCTAACATATCATCATCTTAATATAGACGCTGGGGGTGGCGAAAGCCTGAGATCATACCCTTTGAACTTGAACGAGTTTGCACTCGCGTAAGAAAGCCTTATCGACTTTTAGCCTCAAGGAAGCGTCCTTGAGGCTTTTTTCGAGGCTCCCGGCTAAGGAGTTTACCATGATTAGTTTAGTTTCTGCCGTTTCCGTAGAAGTTGCGGAAATAGTGTTTCTCTCCGCGATAGCGTTTGCCTTTGTCGCGGTATGCGTCGGCGCGTTCGTAAAGCGTTTCCGTAGCGCGTTTCTCGCCGTCGCTCTTTTATCCGGGCTTACGGGCATAGGCTTTTTGGTCTATGCGATGATTGCTCTTTATAAAGACGGAGCAGGGCTCGGCGTCAAAAGCGAAGTCTTATTGTACGTCTTTACGGTGCTGATAGTCGCGTGTATAGTCGTGCTCGCGTTGGTATTCGGAAAAAAGAACGTCGGCAAAGATACCCGCGCTCTTGTTTACGGAGCCGTTTCGATGGCGTTGAGTTTCGGCCTTTCTTACATAAAACTGTTCGAACTTCCGCAGGGCGGTTCGGTTACTCTTGCGTCCCTTGTGCCTCTTATGATTTACTCGTATATGTTCGGCATACGCAGAGGCGTCGTGATAGGCGCGTTGTACGGATTGCTCCAATTCATTCAGGCACCGTGGTTCTATCACCCCGTGCAATTTTTGCTCGACTATCCCATAGCATTTTCCGCGATAGGGCTTACCGGCATATTCAACGAAATAGGTCTTTTCAAAAAAATAAAGCCCGTAGGCTTCTGTATTGGCGCGATACTCGCGGTAACGGTAAGATACCTCTCGCACGTAATTTCGGGCGTTTTCGTATTCGGTTCGGGAGATCCCGAAAACTACGGAGCGGTAGCTTGGAGCTTCTTGTATAACGCCTTCACATACGTCGATCTTGCGTTCGACATCGTGATAGGTGTAATACTGTTCTCGTCTAAATCTCTCGTAAAGCTTATAGAGAATAATTCCTTACAACAATAACCTCTCCGCGTTCCGCGCGTACGGAAACGACGGTGGCGATTGCTTTATTCGATATTCCGCGAGAAGAGTATGCGGGTATGGTTAGTCTTTCGAGCGGATAATACAGTCCCGAAGCCGTTATCGTCGCTTCCCCGCAGTACGGAAGTACGGATATGACGTCGCCGACGTTGACATTGATTTCGAGTTCTCCGTCGGTAAAATATATTTCCTCGTTCGGAGTGCGCGCTATGGCGGAAATCCCGTGCTTACGCGCATATGCGAGAAGATTTACGTTGCCGAGAATTTGGTCTATTCTACCGCCGTTTACGCCGTATATGACGACGTTCGTAAATCCTTTTTTGCGCGCATAGTCGATAGCGAGTTCGCCGTCGGTTGCGTCTTTTTCGACGGGGTGAGTGATGATTTCGACGTTCGGAATGTTCGGAACGTAGCCCAAAGAATCAAAGTCCCCGATTACGGCTATCGGAGTTTTTCCGTCAAGATGCCTTAGACCGCCGTCAGCGACTATGATTGCGTCTTCCGCGACGGTGGCGATTTTTTCGGGAGAGTTAAGTATTATTGCCAAGGGGACGTTGTTTTTATGCATACACATATTTTATAACCGTAGCTCGGGTTTGTCAATTACCGTTGACGGTGTTTTGAATATCGTTTATAATAATACGGTAACGACGTTTTAGGAGGCAATAATGGAAGCTTTGGAAAAAATGATTCTCGAATACGGCGAAGTCCGCCCGGGTAACGTACTTAAGGTAGACGGTTTTTTGAATCATCTTATAGACATCAATTTACTCGGACAAATGGCTGACGAGTTGACCGACGCGTTCGAGGGCTCGGGCATTACAAAAGTGCTTACGATAGAAGCTTCCGGCATAGCTCTTGCGACGGCGGTAGCCGAAAGATTTGCGGTGCCGTTGTTGTTTGCAAAAAAATCCCGCACGTCAAACCTTAGTAGCGACGTATACACCGCGAGCGTGCACTCGTTTACGCACAATACGGAAAACACGGCGATGGTTTCCAAAAAGCATTTGCATTCGAACGACGTCGTGTTGATAATCGACGACTTTTTGGCTAACGGTTGCGCGATTAAAGCTCTTGCGAGTATCGTAGAGCAGGCGGGCGCAAAGGTCGCGGGCGCGGGTATTGCCATAGAAAAAGGCTTCCAAGGCGGTGGCGACGAACTCAGAGCAAACGGTATGAAAGTCGTATCGCTTGCAATCATAGACGAAATGTCGGATACAAAACTTACCTTCCGTAAATAGGAGAGCGCGATGACCGAACCTATTGTTCTCGACGGAAGAGCGGTTGCTCGTAGCGTCGAAGAAAAAGTAAGAGAATTAGTTAAAGAAATCACGGAGGCTTGCGGAAAGGCTCCCGTTCTTGCTACCATCATCGTAGGGGAAGATCCCGCTTCCGTTACGTATGTCAGAATGAAGTGCAACGGATGTTTGCGCGTAGGTATCGTCCCGCGCAAAATCGAGCTACCCGAAGAAACGACGACGGAAGAACTCTTAGCACTTGTTAGAGAACTGAATGCCGATCCCGTTGTCGCGGGCATACTTATTCAACATCCGCTTCCCGCGCAAATAGACGAAAACCTATGCTTTAACGCGATAGCTCCCGAAAAGGACGTAGACGGATTGAGCGTATATTCTTACGGCTCGATAGCCCTCGGCGAAAAGGCTTATAATTGCGCGACTCCCGCCGCGATAATGGAGATACTCCGTCATTATAACGTACCTCTTGCGGGCAAAGAAGCCGTGGTTATTGGCAGAAGTCGTATACTCGGAAGACCGGTTTCCATGCTCCTCGTGAACGCGGACTGTACCGTTACGGTGTGCCATAGTAAGACCGAAAACATAGCGGAAGTCGTCAGGCGTGCGGATATAGTCGTCGCGTGTGTCGGACAACCCGAGTTCGTCAAAAAAGAATGGATTAAACCGGGCGCGATACTCGTGGACGCGGGCTACAATCCCGGAAATGTCGGCGACATCGACCTTAAAAACTCCGCGCCGATTTCGTCGATGTATACACCTGTTCCCGGCGGAGTAGGTCCCGTTACGATAGCGATGTTGCTCTATCAAACGGCAATAGCGGGCAAACAATTACTCTGCAAATAGGTGCCCGAAAATTAAATTATGGAACCCTTAAACGCGAAAATTGAAGAACTTGCAACGCATATAAAGAATGCTAAGCGCATAGTCTTTTTCGGAGGCGCCGGCGTTAGCACCGAAAGCGGTCTTAAAGATTTTAGGAGCGTTGACGGGCTGTATTCGGAACACTATAAATTACCTCCCGAGTATATGTTGTCGCATACTTGTTTCGTACGCGACACGGAGGAGTTTTTTAGATTTTATCGCGATAAACTTTTGGTAGACGGCATAAAGCCGAACCCCGCTCACTATAAACTCGCGGAACTCGAAAACAGCGGTAAGCACATTGCCGTGGTTACCCAAAACATTGACGGGTTACATACTGTGGCTGGCTCTAAGAGGGTATACGAATTGCACGGCTCGGTAGAGCGTAATTTTTGTAATAAGTGCGGTAAGTTTTTCGGTGTGGACGCCGTAAAGAATTCGACGGGTATTCCTCGTTGCGAGTGCGGAGGAATAATAAAACCCGACGTTGTACTTTACGAAGAATCTCTCGACGAAGACGTGTTGACCGGAGCCGTAAAAGAAATCGCGAGAGCGGATCTTATGATAATCGCGGGGACCAGTCTTGCCGTCTATCCCGCCGCGGGACTAATAAACTATTTTAACGGGTATCTCGTCGTCATAAACAGGGACGCGACTCCCGCCGACTCGAGCGCGAATCTTGTAATCCATGCCAAAGTCGGGGAAGTGCTTTCGAGAATAAATCTATAATTTTTTTGTCGTCGCGTAAACTCTTTCCGTTTGGGTCATCCCGGCGAGCCTTTTGACTTCGGACATATTCAAGTTCAAAGCGTCCGCAACTCCGCGACCGTAATTTTCGTCTGCCTTAAAAAAGAGTGCGGTTTGTCTATATTGTATACGTCTTTCGGCTTGGGAGAGCGAGTTTGCTATGTTCCTGATTAGTCGAGCTTTCGCTCCCGCGTCGAGTGCGCGATATCTGTCCCCGGGTTGCACAAAATCTATATCTTTTATTTCGACTTTACGTCTTACGATGTTGCCTTCCGCCACTCCGCACGGGGATTCCGATCCCGGAGTAAAAGTAACTCGCTGTTGAGAATTCGGATAGTAGTTTATCGTGTTGTCGGGGTTCCTTGCGAGGTTCCCGTCGCGTTCGTAATTAAAGACGGCATTTTTGGGTGCGTTTACGCCTACGCGGGTTAAATTCGCGCCGAGGCGGTACCGTTGAGTGTCGGCATAGGCAAAGAGCCTACCTTGCAACATTTTATCTTGACTCGGTCCGGTCCCGGGCACGAGGTTGGCTGGACAAAACGCTGCTTGTTCTACTTCGTTAAAGAAGTTGAGCGGGTTGCGATTTAAGGTCATTTTGCCGATTTCTATCAACGGGGAATCCTCTTCGTACCAAGTTTTGGTTACGTCAAACGGGTCGAAACGATAGTTTTCGGCTTGTTCTTTTGTCATCATTTGGATACAAAGTCGCCAAGAGGGGAATTCTCCGCGAGAAATTGCTTTTTGAAGGTCTTGCCCCGCGAAGTCGGGATTTTCGCCGGCAATTTTTTCGGCTTCGTCGGGCTCGATATATTTGAGCCCTTGCTCGGAGATGAAGTGATATTTTATGAACCTGCATTCGCCTTTTGAATTGTACCAAGTGAACGTGTTCGTGCCAAAACCGTCCATATATCTAAAACCATAAGGAATGCCTTGATCGCTAAAAAGAACGGTAACTTGATTTAGGCTTTCGGGAGTCAACGACAAAAAATCCCATTGAGCGTTGACGTCTGTAAGGTTTGTGCGCGGATTCTTTTTTTGTGAGTGAATAAAATCGGGAAACTTGATAGGGTCCCTTATGAAAAACACGGGAGTATTATTGCCCACGATATCGAGATTGCCGTCTTCGGTATAGAATTTTATCGCAAAACCTCTCGGGTCGCGAACGGTGTCTGCGGACTCTCTGCCTCCCGCCACGGTCGAAAATCTTGCGAGGACTTCGGTCTTTTTACCTGCCTTGCAAAACAGTTTTGCGGTAGTGTAGCGGGACATATCCTTGGTCGCTACAAATTCGCCGTGTGCGCCCCAGCCTTTTGCGTGAACTACTCGTTCGGGGATACGTTCGCGGTTGAAGTGCGCGAGTTTTTCGATTAGATAGCTGTCCTCGATTGGTATTCTGCCGGTAGTGTCGGTTATCGAAAAGTTATCTTCGGGGACGGGATTTCCCGTCATTCTCGTCATTCGATTTATGCGTTCGTTATTGTCCATTTTACCTCCGAAACATTATATGCCTCGTAGTAAAACGGTGTTATTTTTTGCTTACGAACGGATAAATTATCGCTAAAACGGTAGCAACGGGATTGATTACCATAATCGAAATGCAGAACGGACGGAACCAGTCGGGCGTAAAAATCAGACCCGCTTTAAGAGAGTTTATAGATAATCCCGTCATTATCGCGAATACGACGTCGACCGCAAGCACGGCAGACACAAAGCATATTAAGAAGATTTTATAGATTTTTTTACTCATTCCCAATATACCTCCGTTTCTTTAAGTTCTTCCAACGTTTCGCAAGCTTTAATAACGGAAGAGCCTTCGGTTAAGGCGATAATGGAACGTCCTGTTTGGCTTTCGCGAGATTGGCAGGCAACGCCGTAGTCGAATATATCGCGATTCAGATAATAGCAATCGGTTATTTCGTATTCGGGGTAGGAGTAGAAATAATAGTCGTTTATTACGACGGCACCGCATATAGCTTCCGCAAAAATTTGGCTTGATTCGGGGACGGAAACGTTGGCGGCGGAATATGTGTACAAAAGGTAACCCGCAAAATATCCTGATATGCCTCCCGCGAACATCCAACCGCTTGAAGAGCCTGTCGTAACCGCAATATCACCGAGTGAACCGCAATACGAAATTTCCGCGGTGTATGCAACGCTACCGCTGTTTCCGAGATAGTTGTATCCGGATATTCCTCCGACATATAGCCAAGAGGAGCCTGAATAAACGTCTATTTTTCCTTTATTAAGGCATTTTGTGATTTTAGAGAAGTTCGCCGCCGCGATACCTCCGACGACGGAGAATGCTCCGGACGACCCGACTTCCGAGAAAGAAGAAGTCGCCTTGATGTCCCCGTTGTTGCGAGAGCTGTCCGCAATACCGGCGTTTTGATTTACGAGTCCGCTTGCGTAAGAGCTACCGCGATTGGTTAACGATTCGACGGTACCGTTATTTACGCATTTGTAAATTGTTCCGTTTATATCGTTGGTGCAAACCATTCCGGATGCGATAGCCGAAATATCGGCAGTTGCCGATTGGCTCGACGCAGAACGCAGAGCTCCGTTATTGGTACAGGAGTTGATCTTGCCGTCGTTTGTAAAAGCTATGCCCGCAACGTTCGGGTTCCAAAACTGTCCGTCGGTCGTTTGGGATAAACTTGCGTTGTTTACGCAAGCCGTCATCGAACCATTTGTCGCGTTATTGCCGACTATTCCGCCGATATCCACATAAGAAGATGAAATGCTACCGTTTACTTCGACGGCGGAAATAGAACCTTGATTCACGCCCACGATTCCGGCAAGGGTGTAGTCGCCTTTCAAAGAGGCTTCCGTCGAGTTTTGAGCTTCGGAAGCGTCGCCCGTAACGCTTGCTTGAATATTAACTTTCGCGTTGGTGATTTTTCCCAAGTTGTAGGAAAATAGGAAACCGAAATAACCGTTTTCGTTACCCGAAATCTCATTTATACTTCCGTTAAAATCTACGGTAATGTCTGTTGCGATACCGGAATTCTTGTATGCGACAAGTCCTGCGTCGCCGTTTAACGTAAGGGTACAATCGTCTACTTTAAGAGTTACGGAAGAGATTGTACCTGTTACCTCTTTCGCGAGCAATGCTTTGTCCGAGTTTAATTCGATTGCACCCGAAGAGAATACAAAATTGACGTTTTCGATTTTTCCGCTTACGGTCGAGTAGAGAGGGAGCTCCGGCGCGCCGTCTACGTATATGGTGTGTCCGTTGCCGTTAAGGTTTATTTTGAAGTCGGATTGTTTGATTTGCGAAAGCCGTATGTCCGAGTTCATAACGCAGTTTATTTCCTCGTTCGACGAGATGAGCTCGGTAAGCATTTCGGAAGCGTTTATCGAATAGGGAATGTCTTTGCCGTTACCGTTGAGATTGGGTACGGCGTTGTAGGCGTATGCGGTAATCCCGGTTACGGCAATCGAGAGGATGATTACGATTATCGAAAAGATTGCGGAGATACGGCTGATTTTCCCGCGAGGAGCGGAAACGGAACCGTCTTTTCCGTGCAAGTTCATATTGTCTTTTACTCGATAGAGTTCGGCAAGAGAGTCGGCGCTCTCAGAAGTTGCGTTTACCGCAAGCAGTTTTTTTGCGTCCCCGGAGTAGCCTTTGAGAGAGGCAATTTCGGCGGGAGAAACCGTTTTATCGCCGTAGAGTCGCAGAGCTTTTCCGACTATGCGCTTAAACTCTAAATAGTCTTCGGGGTACTCTTCGACGCGTTCGTAAGAGGAAACGTTTTTTAGTTCATTGAAGAATGCCTTAATGACCCTTTCGGAATTATGAAGATATGCAACGGAAAGTATCGGAAATCTTCCGAAGGCAAGAGAAAGGTTGCTTTTATCCGACAGTAGTCGTTTTAGCGTTTTGACGTCGTCCGCGACGACGGCGACGTGTATTTTGTCGTAAATCTCGCGCGTTATCATCTTTTGCGTGTCTTGACTTTACGGCTTTCCGCCCAAGCGTCGAGCATATCGTAGATGTAGGCTTCGTCGACGTCCTTCTTTTCGACGAGCTTACGGATTAGCGCGTTGTTTTCGGCGTATTTTTCCGCAAGGTCGCTTACGGCTTTGGTTTCTGCAGATATGCTTTCGAGTAAAGCGTTGTTTCCCGCTTTGATGTCGCCGAGGGTTTTGTTGCTTTCGGTTACGGTCAATGCGACGTCGCGATTGATAAAGTCGTTCATTTTACGAACGTTCTCGTTATAGTTTTCGACGGTCTTTTGGAGCTCTTTGACGTTATAGTTTTTGCGTTTTTCTTCGAGAACGGAGTCGAGTTTTCCGAGTTGTTCTTCGGCTTTTGCCTCGATAGAATTGACCGCGCCGAGGGAGTCGGAGATTTTGCCGAGAGTGGCGATGAGCTTTTCGGTATCCGCAAGATACTTACCGCTTGCACGGAGGAACTTGTCTATTTCGGAAGCGAGGTCGGCGGACTTTTCGGCTTGTGCGGAAAGAGTTTTGTAAATTTTGTCGAGGTTGCCCTTGACGTCGCCCGAAAAAGCCGTATTGAGTCTTTCGATGTCCCCGCGAACTTCGTCGTAGGTTTCGATAAAGTCGTTGAGATTCGATTGAATGGGCGTGAGCAGATCGCGATAGCCCTTAAATGCGTCTATCAAATTTTTAACTTCGTTGTTATCCATGTTTTTTCTCCTTTTTACCGAGAGCTTCGCTTTGTGCGCGGGAACGCGCTTTAATTTCGGCAAGGTCGGTTGCGAGTGTGGAAAGTATTAGTTCGGTAGCCGTTTTGTCGCCAGACATTTCGGGGTAAAAACGTACTATATCGTAGTCCAGTGCGCGATTGTCGCGCGAAACGCAGGCGTCGAAAAATGCGAGAAGCTTTTTGTCGCCGTGTAGTTCGAAAGAGGCTCGTGCGTCCTCGTACATTCCGAGCGACCAATACGCGACGCCGGCACCGCGATTGTCGCCGTGACGGACGTATTTTTCGTTGACGTCGATTTTGTTCGCGTAAGTCGTGCGAACGGCTTCGTCGTCGAGTCGAGTAAGGGTTACACGTGCGTTTTCGTATTGTCCGAGGGATATAAATTTTTCGATGCGTTCGATTACTTCGTCCTGTTCGACGACGACGGAAGAGAGTATTTCGCCAAGACGTCGCATTGCGGTAGAAGTGTCGACCGAGTCGAAATTATTGCGTAAGTAGTCGCGGAAGAAGGGGACTTCGGCATTTTCCGCCACGCATAGGTTGAGTTTTGCCCTCGATACGCCCACATAAAAGAGGTTGAAGTAATAGCGGTATACGGAGTTCTCGTCGGCGGTTTTGCGATTTACCGTCGAGCGGGCAAACTCGTTCCACTTGTCGAGGTTGTCGGAAATGAGATTGTACGCGATTACGGTATCGCGTTCAAGACCTTTGATTTCGGAAACGGTCAAAATTTCCCTGTTGCCGAGGAGTGCCCTAAGCTCCGCTTTCCGACGGGCTGTGGCGACGATTACTGTGTAGTTATCGTACTTTGCGTTTGCAAAAGTCTTGATAAATCCCGGGTCGCGCACGTAAATTGCGCTTGCGGTTACGGACGAATCGACGCTTTTACCGTCAAGTACAAAATTGTGTACGCCGAATTTACTCTTGTTGAGTTCCCCGAGTCCGTTCACGAGGTCGGCGATTTTATCGGAATTGCGGAAGTTGGCGGTAAGCTCTTTTACATCGGTCGAGTCCGCGCCGTACAGTAGATTTTTAAGGCGCGCAAACGAAAAATAAGAGGGGTTTATCATCTGCAACGCGTCGCCTACGCAAAACAGTTTGAGCGAAATCGCGCCGATAAGCTCGAGATTGACTTCCGTCATATCCTGAACCTCGTCGAGGACGGAAAGAGAGTATTTGGGAAGAGTATCTATCTTAGAGAGAAGCTCACGCGACATAAAATTGTTGTCGGTAAGGTTGTTTTTTGTTAGATATGCGGAATAATCTTTGGCAAGCCTGTATATCGCTTCGCATTCGCGACGGCTAAAGCTCCCCGCACGTTTAGTTGCGTAATCGTCAAGGGAAAGCATATCGGTGCCTTTCGAGTAAGAACCGTAAATCATCCCGTAGACTTCCTTGTAAACGATTTCTTCGGAGATGTTGCGGAGCACTTGAATATTGCCGTTTTTGCGTGCGTTTTCGGCGTAAAAGCCTTTGGGGAAAGTTGTTGAATCGACGGGCGTTTTGCGGGTGCCGACGGCGTTACGGTAGATGTCTTCAATCAAAAGATAATCGACTTTTTCCGTAAGATACGAGTAAATCCGTTTGAGCTTTGAAATTATCGCGCGCGCGTCTTCCACGTCGAGAGTAATGCCGAGTTTTAATTCCACGGCTTTTATTTTGTCTTTTGCGTCGAATACGGCTTTACCGCTTTCGAGTTCGTCCGCAAGCGTTTTAACGGCGCCGGCAAAGCTGTTTACGCGCCTTGCGGTGTCGTTCAACAGACCTCTCGAATAGGTCGAGTAAAGCGTTTTTCCGGCGTATTCGCGCGTCGCGCAATAGATGATTTTATCTATGCAAACGTTCGTTTTACCACTGCCGGCGACGCCTCTTACCAATATGTTTTTATTCTCTGTTTTTACGAGTTCGCGTTGCTCCGTCGTAAGCAGAGGGAAGCTTGCGCTTGTCGAGTATATCCTATAAAGTTTTTTGGAATCACTGTCTTTTATGCGATATCCGTCCGCTCTCGCATAAGCTTCGCACGTATCGTGTGTTTGCATAAAATACGATAAACGGGTATCGTTACGCAGGATATCGGGACCCGAATTTCGGTATTCCAAGAAAATAATATCGTCGGGCGCAATCCCCGCGCGATTGAGTGCGGAGCCGTAGGCAAAGACAAACGTATTTGTCCCGAGTTTGATTTTGCATACGTCCGTTTTGCGCGATACTTGCGTCAATCCATCCGAAATTTTTATAGAAAAAGCCTCGACGTCTTTGAGCTTTCGAGTTTCTTTAAGGAATTTTTCCGTAGCGTAAACTTCGGACTTGTCCGTAAGTAGCGTTTTGGAAAAGTTTATTGTGATTTTAACGTCGAGTTCAGCCATTTTTAAGGATTACGGAGTTTATGAGTTTTGCGATTTTGCCTTCGAGAGCCTCTTTTAATCCGACGGAAACGCCGGTTCTCAAATCGGTTACGAGTTCGGATTTTTTATCGTACAGTCTTACTCTCTGCGTTCTTGCGACGGAGGCGGAATCGCGTTTAAGACGGATTGTTTCCGAAGCGCGTTTTTCTTTTTCTCCGGCGTCGATTTTAGCAATCAGAGTGGCGTAGGCGCGTTCGCGATTTCGGAGTTGCGAGCGTTCGTCGCGACAGACGACGGTTATCCCGGTCGGTATGTGCGTAAGCCGAACGGCGGTGGCGACTTTGTTAATATTCTGTCCGCCGGCGCCCGTTGCGTGGAAGATGTCGGTGCGAATGTCCTTGGGGTCGGGGCGAGGGGAGTCTTCCGTCGCCGCGGGAATGACGGTAACCGTTACCGAGCCTCCGTCCGACGAGCGGTGTACGCCGATTTCGCCTTTAAGTCTAAAATACGCGCCGTTGCCGTTTACGGAAAGCGCGGAGTATTTAAGTCCGTTGCGAGAGGTTTCCGTTTCCGCAGAGCAGTCGTAGCCTACGGATTTCAAATAGGAGAGATACATACCGAGCATATCTTCGGCAAGAGCTTCTGAAATATCGTCGTTTGCGTAAAGCTCGAGTATCGCGCCCGCCGATTCGCCACTTGTTTTGTCCAAGAGTTCGACGGCGAGTTCTTCGGTGAGAACAGAGGCTTCTTCCGTAAGCTCGAGCGATAGTGCCGTGTCGAGTTCTTCCCAAAGCTTAACGGAGCGTTCGAGGGTGCGTTTTTCCGCGACGTATCTTAACCAAAGTCGGTTGTCGGCGATTATTTCGGGGGCTTCCGTGAGGGCGGTAAGCTCGTTATAGCGCGATATGCGGTCGGCGCATTTTTCTTTTAAGGCGCGTACGTAGTCGTCCATATACTTAGTATAACAAAAAGCGCGCGCGAAATAAAGCATTTTTATCGTTTGTATTGCCAAACGCACGGAGTTGCGTTATAATGATAACTAACAAAGTTCGGAGGCGCGTATGAGTTCCGTATGGGGCAAGAATCTTAAACTCTCGATATTCGGCGAAGCGCACGGTCAGATGATCGGCGGTACGCTACACGATTTTCCGGCGGGGGTCACCGTCAATCTCGACAGAATCAAATTAGGTCTCAAACTAAGGCAAGGCAGTAACAACTTTACCGCCGCTCGTAAAGAAGAGGACAGACCTATGATTATATCCGGCGTAACCGGCGGTGTTACTAACGGCAGTCCGATAACGGTGCTGTTTGCGAATAAGGACGTCGACGTAGTGGATTTCAAAAAAGAAATTCCCCGTCCTTCGCATGCGGATTACGTTGCGGGCGTTCGTTATAAAGGCTATGCCGATATGAACGGCGGCGGACATTTTTCGGGTAGAGTTACGCTTCCTCTCGTGTTTTTCGGAATGCTCTGTGCGGATTATCTCGAACAGCAAGGCGTCAGGATTGCTTCGCACATCAAGTGCATTGGCGAGATTTACGATGAAAAATTCGGAAGCGACTATTCCGAAGAACTTATGACGAGGCTTAACTCTTCGCCACTTGCTACCATTTCGACGGACGCAAGAAAAAAGATGGTGTCGCTTCTTATGAGTATAGCTGCTACCGGCGACAGCATAGGCGGTGCAGTCGAAACCGCGGTTGTCGGATTGGGTGCCGGGTACGGTTCGCCGATACTCGAAAACCTCGAAAGCCGTATCGCGAGCATATTGTTTGCGGTTCCCGCCGTAAAGAGCGTAAGCTTCGGATACGGAGCCAAATTCGCTCACGCCAGAGGATCGGAAGTTGCCGACTCTTTCGTGTCGAACATCGACGGCGTGGTTACCACAGACAATAACTTCAACGGCGGTCTTAACGGCGGTGTTTCCAACGGAATGCCGATATTGATTTCGACCTCGTTTAAGCCCACTCCCAGTATTAAACAACCACAGCAGACGCTCAATTTCGAAACGAACAAAGTCGTCAATTTAGAGGTAAAAGGCGATCACGTCGCCTGTATCGCTCCGCGCGGAAACATAGTAATTACTTCCGCCGTCGCCGTTGCCATTATGGATGCGTATCTCGAGGGTAACGGTTACAGAAACGCGTAATACGGGAGCCCATATGGTCAAAACTGTACTTGTAACGGGCGGTTCGTCGGGAATAGGCGCGGGGATAACAAAACGCTTTGCGCAAAAGGGTTATAAGGTGTATTTTACCTATAACTCGGGGGAGGAACGCGCAAGAGAAATAGCCCTCGAAACAGGCGCCGAAGCCGTTAAACTCGATATAGGGAATGCGGACGAAATCCATGCCGTATGCAAAAGCCTTCCGAGGCTCGATGTGCTTGTAAATAATGCGGGCGTTTCGCTCATATCGTTGTTTACGGACGGCACGGACGAACAAGTCAGCCGTGTACTCGACGTCAACTTGCGAGGCGCAATGCTTTTGACGCGCGAAGTTTTGCCCAAAATGATAAGCGAAAAAAGCGGTAGAATCGTAAATATATCCAGTATGTGGGGGATAGTCGGAGGCTCGTGTGAAGTCGCGTATTCCGCAAGCAAAGCGGGGATAATAGGCTTTACGAAAGCTCTTGCAAAGGAAGTAGGACCCTCGGGTATAACCGTAAACGCGGTGGCTCCCGGATTTATAGATACGCCGATGAACCGTGAACTTGATCAAACCGCCGTAGACGGCGTTGTGGAGGAAACTCCCTTATGCCGAGTAGGAACGGTCGAAGACGTAGTAGGCGCGGTGGAATTTTTGGCGGACGGCAAGTCCGATTTCATTACGGGCGCGGTGATTCCGGTAGACGGAGGCATAACCGCATAATGATAAGAATCGTTTTTGTGTGCCACGGTAACATATGTCGCTCGCCGATGGCGGAATTTATAATGAAAGATTACGTTAAAAGTATCGGGCGAGAGGGCGACTTTCTAATAGAGTCGCGGGCACTGCATACCGACGCGATAGGAATGCCTATCTACCGTTACGCGAGGGAAGTCCTCGAAAAACACGGAGTGCCGATAGATAATTCGAAGCGCGCGCAACTTCTCAAAAAGTCCGATTACGACAAGTTTGATTACATTATCTGTATGGATGCGATGAACGTCGACGACGCCGTATATCTTTTCGGAACCGACCCCGACGGAAGAATTAAGATGTTACTCGATTTTGATTGTTTTATGTGCAAAGAAGTTGCCGACCCTTGGTACACAAGGGATTTTGAGCGCACGTATCGTGAGATAAGTACCGGAGTGCAGTATTTAATAGGGTGCATAGACAAAAAGCGCAAGTAGTGTTGTGCGCAAGCGGTGCTTGCGCCCGTTATACAATCCTTGCGGATTGATGATATACAACGCAATATGCGTTGATGATATACACGCTTGCGCGTGATGATATACAACGCGTAAACGCGTTGATAAAGGTATTTATGAGTAGAAAACAATCCCTCCGTCACAACTTCGTCGTGCCACGGCAGATTGTCATCGCTTCGCGAGATAAAAGAGAA
>CAYZOJ010000029.1:0-20168 GCA_964480195.1 uncultured Christensenellaceae bacterium
TTTTGAATTATTTTTAACTCAGTATCTCCCGTTGCTACGAACTAAAGAAACTTTCACACAATTAAGCCCTACTATCAACTTTGAAAGCTTAAACTCATATAAAACTTGTTTTTTTATAGCCGGAACGCATTTATAAGACACAGCTACACCCGGTTCCCAATAAATTGCAATTTAATTATATTTTTCTTATCAAATGTTTATAAAAAACATCGCGCGTGCCCCTATTGAGCCACACGCGATGTTATGAATTATCGTAGAATGCTAATTATTTAGCTCCGAATTTGTTTTCGATAAAAGTTTTTACTTTCTCGCCTATCGTTGGTCCGGGCAAGTGGCATACGTACTCATACACGCCGATATATTCAATATGCGGTCTGTCGCGACACTCGTCGATAACGATTTTGAGCTTGTCTGTTTTTACAGCCCTATTAAGTAATGCAATGCGATTATATCCGATAGTCGTTCCTGAATAGACTTCCGACCACTTTTCTCCGACATATGCAAATATACGGAATTTCTCCACTCTTTGCGAAAACGCTGTGTTCTCTACAAGTCTAAGCTTATCAACCTTATGTATGCCGTCGAGCGTCAACTCTATCTCGTAAGCGTCGGCTTCCGTTTCGGGAGAATAATAGCTATTGGCGTCATATGAATTCTTGTTATAAGAGTAAACGAGCACGTTACGTATTTTGTTGGACCCTTCATGCTTCGGCGCCGTTATTTCCTTAATGCTCAAAGGCTTCGAGAACGCAGTCGAAATCTTTTCGCCGAATTTCAAAAGCTTGGCAACATCCGCATCGTTTATTCTTCCGGTCGTATCCGGCGGTACGTTCAAAAGTAACAAGCTGTTCCCGCCAACCGAATTAAGGTATATACGCGTAAGATTGTTTGCGCTTCTGACACGCGTATCTTGATTCTTATGATAGAACCAGCCGGGACGAACGGACACGTCGACTTCTGCAGGAGACCACATATACTCAGCAAATCCTTCCAACACCTTGCGACTGCCGAGATCTGCCGTCATGCAATCTAAAGCGCGCTTCATATTTTGATTTTCTGTCGTTTGGCTCGCCTCTATTGTCTTTTGACGATTATCTATAGCGGGAATTACGTTCCATTCGCTCTTGCGTGCATATCCACCCTCGTTGCCTACCCATCTTACGTCGGGTCCGCAATTAGAAATGACTGTTTTGGGACTTAGTTTACGAATCAACGCAAAATAACGCTCAAAATCGTATTCCTGTTTCTTTTTGCCGTCCGCTTCGGCACCGCACGCGCCGTCAAGCCAAACACAGAATATGTCGCCGTAACAGGTTAAAAGCTCGGTGAGCTGAGCGCAATAATAATCGTCATACTTGTCGGTTCCGTAAAACTCGGAATTTCTGTCCCACGGCGAAAGGTATATTCCGAACTTCAATCCGAATTTGCGACAAGAATCTGAAAGTTCTTTAACGACGTCGCCCTTTCCGTCTTTATAAGGGCTGTTCTTTATCGAATACTCAGTCGTTTTGGTTTGCCACAAACAAAAACCATCATGATGTTTTGCCGTTAAAATAACGCCCTTTGCACCGATATGCTTAAACAGCCCCGCCCATTGATCGGTATTCTGTTCGGTCGGGTTAAAGAGTTCCGGTGAAATAGTGCCGTCGCTCCACTCTTTATTGGCAAACGTATTCAGCCCGTAATGAACAAATACATTAAATCCGTCGCGTTGAATGGATTTCTGTACCGTTGTGGGAACTACGGATATATATTTTTTTACTCTTTCATCTGACATATTGCACTCCTTTTATTCTTTATATTTGTAATTGCTTTGCAAACGCGATATGTACTCAAAAAAGTTTATCGGTTTAAGCAGCGTTTTCATTCTTAATATCCAAGCGGTAAATTTATTACCCTTGGGTTCGACATCGGCAAGACTAACAACACTAAAATCTTCGGGCGTCCATCCTTCATAGCCCGGCATGGTCACGATTACGGTTTCACCGGGCAAAATATCGAATGCGTTATCCGATAACGGCTCTGCATTTACGCCATTAACAATATAAACAAATCTTGCGTAATTTTTAGATGTTAATTTAAGTTCTATTTTTCCGTCTTTTAACGTAACCTCTTTATCAATATTCGGTATTGGCAAACGTAAATCTTTTTCTTTACCGAAAAGTACGGTACTATGGCTAATTATAGTTCCGTTCAAATCCGAAATTTCGGCATAAAACACGCATTCCTTAGCATTTACTCTAAGGGTTTTAATGTCAAAACGTGCACATTGCTCCGACTTTAGTGCTTTACTTACTGTTTCAAACTCCTTGGAAACAACTTTCTTGCCGTAGAAATTAATCAACTCGTACTTTACTTTTAGCGGAACGTCTTCTAACGTGTCGTTTAAAATAAATATGTTTACCCCGTCTTTATCGTCATCGAGCGAAACCGCTACCGGCGCAAAAAACCGCCTCGCTGTATATTGCAACGCTTTATAGCTACCATAGTAATCAATACTGGACCAACTGCAAACAGGCCAACAATCGTTTAATTGCCAATACAAAGCGCCGTTCGAGTGCCCTTTATTACGGCGCCAAAATTCGGCGGCATCCCGTATGCATTCAGATTGACATAATTGCGTCAGATATATTAAATCATCAAATTTTGCGGGCAAACGGAACCGCGATGCTATATAATACAACATCTTTTGATTACCGCTATTACACTTTTGATGTAAATTAAAGACTTCATCGTTTAAGTTATACTTAGAAGTATCCGTACCTGCAAATTTTTTAACGGTTTTTATGTCCGGTAAACTCTCAAAACCATATTCGCTACAAAATCTTGTCTTACGTTTACGATAATACTTAAAGTCTTGAAGTCCGTGCCATACCGCCCACAAATGAGTGTCCCCTACGTTATCCGCACTCGTACCTTTATTGTGCGCAACACCTATCGGACTGCCGGGCGTATACGGCGTATTTGAATCATATTTTCTTATTTCAGACTCGAGAATATTCCAGAAAAATTTTTCTGTCCAATTAACGTACTCAGTAAGCACTCTCCAGCGAAGCGATAATTCTTCAATTTCGTTATTTCCGCACCATAACGCAAGTGAAGCATGATGACGGAGTCGCTTTACATTATATTCGATTTCCTTAAGGACGTTATTCAAAAACGGCTCATTAAAGAACGGATACGGTAGACATGCAAACGCACAATCTTGCCAAACAAGTATACCGCGTTCGTCACATAAATCGTAAAACTCGTCGCTTTCGTAATATCCGCCACCCCAAACTCGTAGCATATTCATATTGGAAAACTCTACGGCTGACAGCAACTTGTCTAAATCCTTTTCTGACGTTTTGTCAATGAAGCAATCTGTCGGAATCCAATTTGCGCCTTTACAAAATATCGGGACACCATTTACTTTGAAGCAAAAATTCCTGCCGAATTCGTCCTTTTCCCTGTCGAGTTCTATCGTTCGGAGCCCAATCCGCTTTTTCTCGATTTGTATCACCTTTCCGTCGCATAAAACCTCTATACTAACGGTATAGAGCGGTTGCCTCGATTGTCCCGACAAATCTCTCGTCCACCATAATTTAGGATTGTCTATTAAAATTTCACGTTCGATCTTTGACGTCGGAATGCCCATCTTTTCTATTTGACGTCCATCCGGCGAAGCAACTGTAATTCTATATTCAATACCGCAACGAGAACTATCAAGCCCCAATATTTTTGCTTCGGTAAGAATGTAAACACCCTCTTTGGTATGGCGTTGATTTATCCGCATATCGCAAATTTTAATATCAGAACCGTACTCTATATAAATATTTCTTTGAATACCTGATGGTGGCAATATCGGACCCCAATCCCACCCAAAATGGCATTGAGTTTTGCGTATATTCGGGCCTCCGCTAAGTCCCATTGTATTTGATACGCAGTGTATTTTTTTATTTTGTTCTTTGGCGTATTCTATGGGTGAACGAAGCAATATATCTATTACATTATTTCCAGCCGTTAACGCCGGCTTAATGTCAAATCTATATCCAATGTTTACATTGTCTGTTTTAGAAATTCGATTTCCGTTAATTGAAATTTCCGCAATAGTATCTATCATATCTGCGACAAGTTCTATTGACTTAGCCGAAAGGACTTCTTCTCCCACATAAAAACTGCGCGAATAACACCAATCGCGCTCGGCGACCCAAAATGACTTCATCTCGTTCAGACCAATAAAAGGATCTTCTATTATTCCTGCTTCTATCAATGCCGAATAGTTAGAGCCCGGTACTTTTGCCGGTATAGATATGCCTCCCTCGGACATATCCGACAATGTCCAAATTCCGTTCAATTCTATTTTCATTATCATTCTCCAAATATCCGTTAAATGTCGTTAGGCTCAAAATACTTTAACGCCGATTCCAATATCTCTCGCATTAACGAGGGTTCGTCTATAAGCGTACAGGTTTTTTCCGGCAATGCGAATATCCCGAGCATTCTTCCGTTAGGCGAGGATATTGCAGTTATACCTTCGGTCGAGCCTTCTGGATTGCACGGATAAGTTTCTGTCGGCAATCCGTTTCTATTCACAAAACGTGCACAAATCTGTCCGTTCGCGGAAAGTTTTTCCATGGCTTCTCGACTCACTGACAATCTCATCATCGCACCACCGCAACCAACAGGATACTTCGATAAAAAGTCAGCGCCTCTCAGTAAAACCGAGTTGTTAGGTTCGACTCGGACATAAGGAATTCGCGCCGTCATTTCACCCATTGAGGAATCGCCGAATGTAATATCGTCTGTCTGTCCGTGTTCGGCATTGCCGTCCGTAAGATATCCGAGTTCAAACAAAGCTATCGCGCCTTCCCCCGTTCCGAGCACAAGACTTCCTTTACGAAAAACTGATTCGTTAAGCGCGTCGAGAACAGACGGCATACGTAATAATGAATGTATTCCACCGTCTAAGTCATAATCCGCACGCCCGCATATCACAATAAAATCGGTCCTTTCTATAAGTTCACGGACTTTTCTTGCAGAAACTTTTGTAAAAGAGCTTTCCGCACTGACGTATAGTGAAGTTACATCAAAACCGAGAATGGCAGCCTCTGTATGAACAGCTTTTTCCGACGCGTAGTCGTTATGCAAAATCAATAAATTGGGTCTGGTTTTATAAACGGAATTTTTCAAATCCGAAGTTATACCGCTAAAACGACAAACGCTTTCGACGCGCTCTTGATCCGCAAACGGAAAACGAGTTATATGAAGTTCGATTTCTCGTTGTGATATCGAATTATCGTCACACCTAATTATACCGCCATCGTCAACCACGCCGAGATATTCGCAATCATACGCGCCGAAATCGTCGGTATTATTCATCGCCAAAAGTATATCGCCACTCCCGCCGTCAATGCTTCCGCTAAACCCTTTTGCAAACGTAAATCCGTATCCGTTACCCGCAGTGCCTCTTATTACGGAATCCGCTTCGTTATGCTCGACAAGACATCCTGCCGTTATATTGCCCGTATTTATATTGATGTTGATTACTCCGCACAATTTGAGCACATACCGCAAATCGGGTACCCCGTACTCGTCTTTGGGAATCCTTACTCGATAAATTTTATTTCCGATATCGAATAACGGAGTGATAATTTTGTCTTTGGGTGCCATACCTACCGCGGTAGACGATAGCTCCACGGAATCGACGGACATTTCCGTCGGCAAAAAACGAGTGCCCGAACAACCTATCGTCAATTCTCTTTGAACATACGCACAGCCCAGCAACGACGCGAGTATCCTGCCTCGCGTACTCTCATCACGCTTAGGATCGTATAAATAATCAATAGATACGGAAATCTTTCCGAGAGGAGATCCTGCAACTACAAGCTTCAATACCGCGCCTAAAAGCGATTGAACCGCGTTTGTAAAATCATCTTCATTATTTACTGCAATGCCCGTAGAAATCAGGTTTACAACGTTATCGAAACGATTATATTCGGGTATTACGGTTACGGCTTGTACCGGAGTTAATTGTTTTTTTCCTATCAAACGAGGATATAGCGCATTTGCACCGTTGACCGAATCGAGTGAATAATCGGATTTGAAAAATCCGAGTTCTATGCCCGCTTCAATCTTTTCTATCGGATCATCATATATCTTTTGGGTTTTGTTATTGCTATAATCCTCTATTTTGCATATGCAACCATCGTATAGCCTATATCTAATCGTATCGAGCTCTAAGCTCATTAATTCGACGCCGACATTAAGTAGCCTTATTGCATTTTTACGCGTAAGTCGTCCTATTTCATAGCATTTACAACCGACTTCGGACAACTGCTCGACCACGTCCGAAATATTACCGCGACGACAAAGTGCAACAACGTACTTACTACTCGGTCGCAACAACACGCTTTCCTCAGTATCGTTTGCAAGAGGCACATCAGCTATGTCTATATCGAACCCGTGTCCCAAACCAACAAGACCGTTTAAGACGCCTTCGTCCGCAGAAATTACTGTGGAAATGCCTCTACAATGTAAAAAGCTCCAATCTACTTGCGAACCCGTTTTATTTATAGGTCGCTCGATGTCAACGAGCAAAATACTCTCCCTACCCAAAATATCCGCGCTAAAAATCTCTGCGTGTTCCGAATAACACAACAAACTTGTTTTTGCAACAGGTTCTTTAAATTTGGATACACACTTTTCGGTCGATTCAAATGCAGGTACGCCGAATAAATCCGCTGTCTTAGAGCAAATCAAACGCTTTTTGGGCGTCGAACCGTCAAATTCCTCATAAACGAGTGCCATCGGTTTATAACCGTAAGCATATAAACGACCGAGATTCAATTTCAACTCGCCCGCGTCGATTTCATTAACGTAATCCCAAAAGCGTAAAAAATAGCTTGCGCGCCTACCGTTTCTGTAGCAATTAAACTCAGCGACAGTCCCGCTCCCCGTTTTTATAACGGTATCAGTTCCGTTCGCGAACGCAAAACGTGAGCCTGCTTCCGCATAATCGGCTAACGTTCTCGGCGTGTCAACAAGCGACGCGGATTTTTTGCGTCGTTCGTTGTACATTTCGAGAGTTTTACGAACATAAGGATTCTTGCACGATACGTCAATTTCCGATATTGCACGCTTGGAATATCCTATCTCGGAATTTTCGTACGCATCAATCGTTTTAAGCTCGAACGGCGTAGGCGCTTTGTTAATCGACGCAAACCAACGCTGTAAAACGACCAATTTTTCGAGTTCGGATTTTAATTCGAGTTGCTCCTTGACATAAGACAACTGCTCTGCATTAAACTTGCCGAATGCAGGAATTTTTTTATGCAACGGATAATCGGATAAATCCGGCACGACGACTTTATCTTTCAAGAAGTCGCTTATGTTTTGTCGAATTTTGCCCATTTCTACTCGATTATCAATAGCGATTCGCCTTCGCTGTCTACGAATTGAGTATAGGCAACCTCATTTTCATAACGATTATATAATCCCGAAGGCACATACAGTTTGCAAGAAAGCGTTATACCGTCGAATGCCGTTTCATCCGCCTCGACGAATTCCGATGTCGACAAATGGATTTCCGTCAACAACGAACAACTGTCGAATGCTTTCGCGCCGATATATTTAAGCTTTGACGTCGAACCGATATAAAGAGCGGTCAACGCATAAGTTGTAATTTCGGGGTCGAGTTCGTCCCTATGGAAAGCGCCGTCGGCAATTCCGACAAAGCTATCGTTCAACGTCAATGTAGATGCGTTACCGAGGTATTTCACCAAAACATTGCCTATCGTCAAGAAGTCGCCGTCTGTATTTAACGCCTCTTCGCAATCGGCAAAAGCTCCGTATCCGACTTTATAAAGCGCAGAATTATCCGTTAAATTTATGTTCGCCAGTTTATCGCAGCCGCGGAATGCGTAGTCCCCGATAGACTTTAACGTCGCGGGCAAAGTGATTTCGGAAAGTTTCGAGCATCCGTCAAAGGCATAATCACCTATCGTTTCGATAACCGAACCGCTTGCGAAAGACACTTTTGTTATTTCATTTGCGTTGGCAAACGCGCCTCCTACTATAGAGGTGACGGTTGCTGGAACAACGAACGCTCCGCTAACGCTCTTTGCGGGCACAAGATACAAGCTCTTGCCGTCGCCCGAATACAAACAGCCGTCGGTCCCGACTTTGAAATTAGTATTGTCGTCAAGCGTTATTTTAGTTACGGAACCACACGTGCCAAATGCATTTTCACCGATTTCGCACACGTTCGCGCCTATAATCAACTCTGTGATAAATATCACTTTGTCGTATGCATCGAATGCGTTATCGAGAATGGCAACAACGGGCAAACCGCCGTGAGACGCGGGTATACGTACCGAAATGTGAGAATACTCTGCATTTTTAGGTGTAAACGAGGAAATCGCATAACCGCCTTTATACTCGACGTAGTTTAATCCGTCCGTACCTACCAAAGTATTGGTCCAACGCGCATAGAGCGCAACCGATTCGCTTACCGTAAACGAAGAATCTATAGGCAAAGTCAATCCGTCTGCGTCGGTATACCAGCCGTCAAACACGTAGGTATCGCTCGGCGTATTGTCGTAAACCTTTTTCCTCAATGCACTTTCTTCGATTAAAGACGCTCCGATTGTTTTTCCGTGCTGAATACTTACGGATTCGAGATACTTTGTCGCTCCCGTTTCAACGTCGATATTAAAGAATTCGACCGTATATACTTTGTATTCCAAAATCGGATAAAACGCCCTATTCTCCGTTTCAATTTCGCTGTATTCGTGGAAATCGGTAATCGGTATTCCATCGCGATATTCCGGATTCGTTTTGTAGTTATACTGAACAACGGGCGCACTCTCGTCCCAAAACTCTTTAACCGTAGGCAGTGTTCCTGCCGGCGTATATCTCGAAGAACGATAATATTTACCGTTGTAAGCAACGTAACTTCCGTTTTCATATGCAACAGAATCGTCGTATTCTACGGCATCGACATAGCAAAACCAACCGACTACCGTGTATGCGTCAAGTATCCATTGCGGAGGCTTATAACTTTCGCCGGGTTTAACGCTATCGCTGATGTTGTAATTATCGGGATTAATACTCTCATCCCTACCTTCTTGCATACGGAACTCAACTTTATACGAATTTTGATTGACTCCGTAATAATAGTTGCTGTCGCCGATAACTTTCACGGGGAAGCCTACTTGGGTAGTGTGTGCATTGGTCGTATACCAAACAATAGTATAATACTTCGAAGAATAGCCAGAATACGTTACTCCGTCAATTACTTGATCTTGAGTTAAATCAGGCACGTCGGAAGCTTGGATATATTCACCGTACTTAAACTGCTTTTCTATCGTAACTTCGTTTGACATACCTTCCATACGGAAGACAAACCCGATATCGTATGTTTTAGGATAGTATTGCGCGAAGACTTTAATGTCCTCTTTCATTTGTAATTTTTTAAGCTGTATCGCAACGGGCTGGTTATCGGCTACGTCGGGATCGTATCCTTTGTTGTAAACCATCCATTCTCCGTTGTAACCGTCTCTGACGGGAACATCAGGGATAGATGTGACGTACGAATTATAATCTACGGTTCTGGTTGCGTTTTCGATGAGAGATTCGTCGCTAAAATCGCTTGCGGTATAGAAATACATGGAGAACTGCATTATTGTATACTCGGCACGAACAACCATACTCGAAGTAAGCGTACCGAATACCGGCGCTTTACCTGTGGTGTCGTCAACCCATTTTGCCGTATATCCCGTTTTTTGCGGTAGCGTAGGAACGGGTAATTCATCCTCGGTGAGTACTGTTCCGTATGCAACTTCTTTTATATATGTGCTGTTGACTATGGTAACACCGCCTATTACCTCTCCTTCGCCCCATCCTTCTGCCGTAAAGGTAAGCGTCAACACTTTATGCGTATATTGAAGTTTGACTTTAATGTCGGAAGTTATCTTGTATTTGGCAACAGTTCCTTCAAAATCTTCGGGATAAATTTTATAACTTGTTTCAGCATTGTAAAGTTCGGATGCGTCCCAAATTTCATAATATGCAAAATCATATCCGACTTTTGTTTCCGGAGCCAATAAGGAAACTTCCGTTCCGTGTTCGACGCCGGTAACAGTTTGAATTATTCCTTTATTATTCGAATCGAGGTAGCAAGAGTATGTAATGTCATATCTACGTTCGTCGGTCCATTTAGCATATAAAGTTATATCGCGCTTTAACGTGTACGGAGCAATTATTTTGTTCCCGCTAAAATCAGCGCTCTCATACCACCCTGCGAATTCGTAGCCCGCACGCAAAGGCGTCGGAATTGCGGATATAACCGAATCTACAATTACCATAACATCGGAGCCGTCGGTCTGAGACCCGTCTGCGTTAAAGGTGCCTTCGCCCGCATTAAAAGTCGCGGTATATTCCGGAACAATCTTCTTTTCTTTTATGACCAAAGTTACGCTAACCGTCGAGCCTTGATAAATCAATGAGATCGTATAAGTCCCCGGGGTTGCAAGTTTTGCAAGATCTTCTTCCGCGACCATGCTTTCTTTTGCCGAAATGATCGAACCCGTTGCAGTGTCCTTATCATATACGCTAAGCTTAATCAGCGACCAATTAATTTTGCCCACATAAAACTCAAACACGTCTGTGTCGCCGTATATTTTCAACGATTCGTCCGTTTCCGTGCCGTTGTCAACACACGCCAAAAGCGTCGCAGTGACGCCGATTGCAAGTAAGATGATAAGAATTACCGAAATAAATTTACGCATTTTTGCTACCTTTGCGAATTTTATATTATTAATATAGCATTTACAGAATATAAAGTCAATACTTTATTTGCGCGCTAAATATTTAACGCGCGCATACGCGACCTTTTCACCCGCAAAATCGTGTTGCAAATTTTATTCGGAAGATATATAATTGAATCGTATTTGATTTCAATAAAGCAAGTCGAATATTACTAACTAACAATATCTGTCGGCAACAATCGAGCATTTAGGCACCCTAAATCCTCCAAAAAGTTGCCTAATCAAAGAAAAGGAGTACTATATGGAGCTAAAAGTTCTTGGCAGATTCGGTCCCTACCCGCAAGCGGGAGATACTGCTTGTAGCGGATATTTGGTGACTCAGAACGATACAAAATTGCTTATAGATTTCGGTCCGGGCGTTTTAGCGAGACTACTCGCGTCAACCGACGTCCGCGATTTAACCGCAATTTACCTAACCCACTTGCATTACGACCATACTTCCGATATGCTTGCGTTCAGATATTTGCTCGAAGATCTCGGACATAAAATAAAAGTATACGTACACAAGGACGATTCGGATTGGTGCAAAGTTTTGCTGACACATCCCCTGCTGGACGTAACGGATATAGATGAAAACTCAAAAGTAGTCGTAGGCGATTTTTCTCTATCGTTTTACAAAATGAACCACACGGCGCCTGACTACGCCGTTAAAATCGAAGGCGAAAAAACGCTGGTCTGCACGGGCGACACAATGTACACCGACAACATTTTGGTCGCGGCAAAAGGTGCCGACTATTTGCTCGCCGACTGCAGTAAGCCCATCGGATTTAAGGGCCCGCATATGACAGCAGACACGGCGCTGTTTATCCAACAACAAACAGGTGCCAAGCTCTTATCCACCCACCTGTCTCCCGGCTCCGATCCTACCGAACTATTCAAAAACGCATCTGACATCACCGTAGTTGAAGAACTCAAAACTTACACGCTATAATTATGAAATACGATTCAATGATTATCGGTCATATGACCATTGACAAAAACACAGATTACTTAGGCAACGTTGATATTCTCGAAGGCGGAGCCGTTTTATATTCTTCCGCCGCGGCAAAAGCTCTCGGACACAAAGTCCTTGCCGTAACCAAACTCGCGGAATCGGATTTATCGCACGTAGACGCATTCGTTCTTGACAAAAACGAAATTATAGCAATTCCCGCGGAGCACACGTGTCTTATGGAAAACACGTACTTTACTCCCGACAGAGAGCGCCGTCGTTCCGTATGCGCTCAACCCGGCGACCCGTTCACCCTCGACGACATTCCGGAAGTCGACTCAACCATCTATCATTTTGCCGGTCTTGTAAACGGCGACTTCACAAAAGATCTTTTGGTAGAGTGCTCCAAGCGTGGCAAAGTTGCCGTGGACGTTCAATCGTTTTTACGAAATGTCGGCGAAGACGGTACGATGTATTTTGCGGATTGGCAAGACAAAAAAGAAATTTTACCTTACATAGATTACCTCAAAACCGACGCTGCCGAAGCCGAGATTCTAACAGGCAACACCGACCGCTATCAAGCGGCTTACGAGCTTTGTTCTTGGGGCGCCAAGGAAGTAATAATTACGCATAATACCGAGGTCATCGTATGCGACGGCAAAAACATTTATGCTTGCCCTATCAAAGCCCGCGACTTGTGCGGTCGTACGGGAAGAGGCGATACAACTTTTGCTTCCTACCTTACCGAACGTGTTTATAATGACATAAGTTCGTCGCTTTTGGTTGCTACAGCTACCGTTTCGCTAAAAATGGAGACCGTTGGCGTAATCAAAGCGACACGCAAAGATATCCAAAATTATATTGATGAATTTTACCCTCAAAACTCGGTAAAATGTTTTTAGAGCTACGCAATCATAATAAAAGAGCAGGTTTTACACCTGCTCTTTTATTAACTTATCAAAATTAAATACGCTCAATTCAAATCTTTGGGCGTAAACGCAAAAGGTAAAATCTCGTTAAATTTATAAACCTTATACGCGCCGGGTCTTCCGAGAATAATATCAAAATCGGGAGTGCAGAACTCTGCCATTACTTGTCTACAAACTCCGCACGGCGCACAAAAGTCAACCGGTTCACCCTCGGGCCCGCCTACAATAGCTATCGCCTTAAAACCACGCACGCCTTCGCTTATTGCCTTAAAGAATGCCGTCCTTTCGGCGCACACCGTCGGAGTGTAAGAAGCATTTTCTATATTACATCCGCAATATACTTTACCGCTATTAGCAAGCAACGCAGCTCCCACCGCAAAATGCGAATAAGGCGTATACGCAAACTTACGCGCTTCCGCGGCAAGCATTACGAGACCGTCGTATATCATTGTCATACTTGAACCTCACTTAAAAAGCTCGTTCCGCTCGTCTTTTCTTGTCCGACTCCAAAGTATTTGAGAACAGTCGCCGATATATCTGAGAATGTATCCTTGACGCCCAAGTTAACCCCATGTTTTATTGCGCTACCATAAATCAACATCGGAATATATTCACGAGAATGATCCGTCGACGGCGTTGCGGGATCGCACCCGTGATCCGCGGTAACGATAAGGACATCTTCTTCCCTCATTCCGCTTAAAAACTCACCGAGATACCCGTCAAATTCTGTCATCGCTCGCGCATACCCGTCGACATCGTTACGGTGCCCGTACTTCATATCGAAATCTACGAGATTTACAAAGCATAATCCGTTAAAATCGCGTTTTTCTATATCGAGAGTAACTTGCATACCATGAGCATTTGACGTCGTACGATTGGATTCGGTCAAGCCCTTTCCCGCAAATATATCGTAAATCTTTCCAACAGATATTACATCATATCCGGCTTTTTTAAGCAAATCAAGCATTGTATCTTCGGGCGGAACCAACGAGAAATCGTGTCTGTTTGCCGTACGCGTATACGGATAATCACCGTTAAACGGACGTGCAATAACCCTACCGACTCCGTATTCGCCTTTAAGGATATCACGAGCGATTTCGCAATATTCATAAAGTTTGGGGACAGGCACATAATCTTCGTGTGCCGCAATTTGGAATACGCTGTCTGCCGAGGTATAAACGATAAGCGCACCCGTTTCGATGTGCTCTTTACCGTAATCTTTAATGACCTCAGTGCCTGAATACGGCATATTACATATTGCTTTACGTCCCGTGCGTCTTTCGAACTCGTCAATAACTTCCGATGGGAAACCGTTCGGGAACGTCGGTAGCGGTTTGGGAGATACAAGTCCTGCAATCTCCCAATGTCCGATTGTTGTATCTTTACCCATAGAACGCTCGCCTATACGTGCATACGAAGCTTTCGGTTTAGAAACTCCACCGCCGACGCCGTCGATATTAAATAATCCGAGGCGTTTAAGATTTGGACAATTAAAGTTCGGATTGTTTCTAATCGCGCCTAAAGTATCGCTACCTTGGTCGTTCCATAAGTGAGCGTCGGGCATTGCACCAATACCCATACTGTCGAGAACTATTATAAAAAACCTTTTCATTCAAGCACCTGCACTATGCCAATTCCAAAGCAATTTTCATCATTTGCGTAAATGAATTTTGCCTTTCTTCCGCGGTTGTATTTTCTTCGGGATAAATAAACGAGTCACTTACGGTACAAATGCAAAGCGCTTTCTTGCCCAAACGTGCCGCATTACAATACAAAGCCGCAGACTCCATTTCGACGCCTAAAACGCCCATTTTAGCCCATTGCATACCGGAATTGGCGTCATCGTAGAAAGTGTCGGACGAGAAGATATTGCCGACTTTATAATTAACGCCTGCTTTTTCACACAGTTCGGCGGCAGTTTTTACCAAACCGAAATCTGCAATCGGACAAAACGTCCCGGGCAAATTATATTGTTGAGCGTAATTACCATTAGTGCAAGCTCCCATTGCAATTATAATATCACGAGCGTGCAAGTCCTTATCGAACGATCCGCAGGAACCTATTCTGATGATATTCTCGACGTCATAGAATTTGAACAACTCATAAGAATAAATACCTATCGACGGTTGTCCCATGCCGGAAGCCATTACGGAAACGCGTTTACCGTTATAATAACCGGTATAGCCATTCACTCCGCGAACGTTATTGACTAAAACGGCATTTTCCAAAAATGTTTCGGCAATAAATTTAGCGCGAAGCGGATCGCCCGGCATCAATACTGTTTTAGCGAAATCTCCTTCTTTCGCAGTTATGTGAGGTGTAGGTATCGGCATATAAATTCTCCTATTATTTATTTTCGTTGGCTTTAACTATTTTGACGATACGGCTCGTACCAAGACGGGACGCGCCGAGAGATACGAACTGTTCGGCGTCTTCGATTGACGAAATACCGCCGGCAGCCTTGATTTTTACATCTTTACCGACGTTTTCAGCAAAAATCTTGACATCATTAAACGTCGCTCCCGCCTTGCTGAATCCGGTCGAGGTTTTGATAAAATCAGCTCCTGCCTCGGTAACGAGGTGGCACATTGTAACCTTTTCTTCATCGGTCAAAAGACAAGTTTCGATGATGACTTTAAGGATTTTTTCTCCGCATGCGGTTTTGATTTCTTTGATTTCGTTAAGTACATAATCGTTATTGCCGGTTTTGAGTTCTCCGATATTTATAACCATATCAATTTCGTCTGCGCCGTTTGCGATAGCGTCCTTAGTTTCAAACACCTTAACCGCGGTTGTGTTATAACCGTTGGGGAAACCGATTACGGTGCATATTGCGAGGTTGTTTCCGACATAATCTTTAGCTTGTTTAACAAAGTGCGGAGGTATACATACGGAAGCAGTATGGTACTTCATTCCGTCGTCGCAAATAGCTTTAATATCATTCCAAGTAGCGATTTGAGCGAGTAAAGTGTGATCACATTTAGCGAGTATATCTTTAATATCCATATTAACTCCTACAAATTTATAGTATTTTTATCCAAGTTATTGAGTTCTGCAAGTTTTTTAGCGATTTCCGCACCTAACGCGACATTGTTCAAAACCAATTCGATATTGCTTTTGAGGCTTTCGCCGTGCGTAGCTTTTTGTATGCGATCCAAGAGATACGGAGTAATTGCTTTTCCAACTATACCCTCGTGCTTTGCAGCCTCTACACTTTCTTCGATTACGGAAGTGATGTAATTCTCGTCCATAGAATATTCTTCGGGTATGGGATTTACTATCAATAACGCATTGCCGAGTTCCATTTCGTCTTTAACTTTGATTGCGCGGGCGATTTGTGCGGGCGTATCGAGGCGATAATCTACCTTATAACCGCTTTTACGAGTATAGAATGCGGGAAGTTCGTCGGTGCGGTAGCCGATAACAGGTACACCCTTTGTTTCGAGATATTCACGAGTTAAGCCGAGATCCAAAATGCTTTTTGCGCCTGCGCAAACGACGTTAACGTTCGTTTTGGCGAGTTCCTCGAGGTCTGCGGAAATATCCATAGTCGTTTCGGCACCGCGATGTACGCCTCCGATACCGCCGGTAGCGAACACCTTAACGCCTGCAAGGTTAGCAAGAATCATGGTCGCGGAAACAGTCGTTGCGCCGTCCAATCCCATCGAAACGATGACCGGAATATCCCTACGGCTTACTTTGGCAACGGAAGTTCCGGCTTTTGCGAGATATTCAATCTCCTCGACGGTACAACCGACCGTCGGAACGCCTTTAACGATAGCTACCGTAGCGGGAACTGCGCCGTGCTCTCTGATAACAGACTCAACCTTAAGTGCGGTTTCGAGATTTTGAGGATACGGCATTCCGTGAGAGATTATGGTCGACTCGAGCGCGACTACCGGAGCACCTGATTTTATGGCTTCTGCGACTTCGGTCGACATATTGATTTTATATTTAAGCATAAGACCTCCTATATTAAGCTATACAACCGATCTGCGCAAATTGTTTTGCAGACCGTATTTTTTTCTTTAACGGTTACAGACGATGCCGCCGAACCGAGTTTTACGCATGTAGCAAGATTTTCATGATTGATAAATCCCATAATCGTGGCAGCTAAAAAACTGTCCCCGGCACCTGTCGTGCTGACAATTTCGCGAGCATATGACGGCATAAACCCTTTTATATGTCCGTCAGTATAATATGCGCCTTCCTTGCCGAGCGTTATGACAACGTTTTTGATGTTACGTGCAAGAATAAGTTCTGCGGCTTTTTCGACGTCGGATTTCGAATTGATTTTAATACCTGATATTATTTCCGCTTCTTCACGATTAGGTTTAATCAAGAAAATGTTTTTAATGAACTCCAAACATTTTTCTGTTTTTTGCGTAGATACGGTATCCATAACCACAGGTACGGTAACCCTATCAAGCACTTTACCTAATGACGATTCAAGATTGGCGTCGACTACGGCAAAGTCTGCGCCGTTAATGAACTCAAGTCTTTCGTCTATGAATTTAACGTCGATTTTATCGAGGATATCCATCGCCGCCAAGGCATATTGCATTTCGCCGTCTTCGGAGTTTAGGCATAGATACGTCGAAGTCGGCATTTCGTCCGTAACGAGCGAATATCCGATACCGACTCCCGCCTCGATGAGTTCCTTACGCAAATATTGTCCGTTCGCATCGTCGCCGAACACGGTTAAGAGTTCGGTTTTAACTCCTAAACGCGCAAGGTTTTCGGCAATATTGCGTGCGACACCGCCCGAGCTTAATTTAAGCCGTCCGGGTGCCGAGTCGTGTCTTACGAGTTCTTTATACGGCGTGCCTATTATGTCGATGTTAGCACCGCCAATTATAGCGACATAACCGCTCATTTGTTCAGCCTCTTACTTATCGAGCCTATCAGCATATCGTAACACACCTGATTATACCCGCCCTCGGGAACGATTATATCCGCAATACGTTTGGACGGTTCAATAAATCTGTCATGCATGGGCTTGACCGTGGTCAGATATTGTGTAACGACCGAATCAAGACTTCTTCCGCGCTCCTTTACGTCGCGAAGAATACGCCTTAAAATCCGAACGTCGGCGTCTGTATCGACAAAAACTTTGATATCGAGCATGTCGGCAAGTTCTTTATTTTCGAACAGCAATATCCCTTCTACGATAATTAAACGCTTCGGTTCGACGTCTTCCCATTCCTCTGCGCGCATATGGCGAGTAAAATCGTAAGTCGGATGTCTGACGGATTTACCTGCTTTAAGGGCTTTGAGATCGGAAATCAAGAGATCCGTATCGAAAGCATTCGGGTGATCGTAATTGATTTTGGCGCGTTCATCGTACGTCATTTCGGGATGATTTTTATAATAGCAATCCATATTTATGAGGATTGCTTCGTCCTCGAACTTTTTATATATACGATTGGCGAGGGTTGTTTTCCCGCTACCGGTACCACCGCAAAAGCCTATAGTAAGTGTTTCCATTGATTACTCCTCGACGATGTTGTTAATTAATGCCTTTTGCTTCCTGTTCTGCTTTTTTCTTGAGCCAGCATTTACGACACATTGCGACATATCTTTCGTTACCGCCGAGAACGACCTGTTCGCCCTTAAACACGACGTTGCCTTGATCGTCAAGACGAGCGTTAACAGTGGCTTTAGCCCCGCACTTACATACCGATTTAATTTCAGTAATCGACTCTGCTATTTCGAACAAACGTTTACTGCCGGGGAAAAGATGGGTTGTGAAGTCGGTACTAAGCCCGAAGCAAAGCACCGGGATATTGAAGTCGATGACGATTTGACCGAGCTCATCGACCTGTTCGGGTGTTAAGAATTGACACTCGTCGACGATAATGACGTTTGAGTCGCGATATTCGTGTTTGTATAGTTCATATATATTGACGTCTTCGGGAATGGCAAGAGCCTCGGCTTGAAGCCCGATACGCGAACGAATAATCGTCGCGCCGTCACGATTATCTATAGAAGGTTTCATAAGCATAACCTTCATATCGCGTTCTTCGTAATTGAACTTAGTAATAAGCGCTTGAGCGGTTTTAGAACAGCCCATTGCTCCGAACTTAAAATATAATTTAGCCATATTTACTCCACGACGCCGAGAATAAGCGGTCTTATCTCGGGTTTATCTTTAGTAATCGTGATTGAATCCAAAATCTTACGTTCCGCATTTTCAAAACGATACTCTTCGTCCGCAAACATATAAGCAATCACGTCCCCGCGCGCGACAAAATCTCCTGTCTTTTTTGATATGATTATGCCGGAAGCATAGTTGATTGCCTCACCTATTGCGTTTCTGCCTGCACCGAGTAGTAAACTTGCGACGCCGTATCCTTCGGTGTTCATATGCGAGATATAACCCTCTTCTTGCGCAACAACGGCTTTCTTGTATGCGGTTTTACGGAATTTATCGGTATCATCGACGAGATCCGCATTGCCGCCCTGGGCTTTGACCATAGACTTGAAAACTTTGAGAGCACTTCCGTTTGCAATGGCGTTACACGCAAGAACTCTACATTTTTCGACACTGCCCTTGCCTGCAAGATACAACATATGTGCAGCAAGCTCTATGCAAACATGTTTGAAGTCTTCGGGGCCGTTGCCTTTCAACGTGTTTATGGCTTCTATAACCTCAAGAGAATTTCCTACGGCATAACCGAGCGGAATATCCATATCCGTAATCAACGCCAAAGTCTTTTTACCTGCGCGCTTGCCTATTTCGACCATTATACGCGCAAGCTCGGTACTTTTCTCTACCGTTTTTAAAAAAGCCCCGCTACCCGTTTTGACGTCGAGCACGATACAATCGTCATCTGCCGCAAGCTTCTTGCCCATTATACTCGATACCATCAAAGGCATACTGTCTACGGTTGCGGTAACATCGCGAAGCGCGTAAAGTTTTTTGTCTGCAGGTGCAAGTTCTGCGTTTTGTCCGACGATAGCCACGCCGACTTCGTTAACGCAATTAATGAACTCTTCTTCCGTAAGGTCGGTTCTAAAGCCGTCAATCGACTCCAGTTTGTCGACAGTACCGCCTGTGTGTCCCAAACCGCGCCCGCTCATTTTGGCGACTTTAACGCCGTATGACGCGACTATAGGCGCGACAACAAGACTGGTCTTATCGCCGACACCGCCTGTAGAATGCTTATCGGCGCGTATTCCTTGCACGCCCGAAAAATTGAGAATATCTCCGGAGTCCCTAACCGCAAACGTAAGGTCCGTAATCTCCCTAACGCTCATACCGCGGAAGTAAATTGCCATACAAAACGCCGAAGCTTGATAATCGGGAATTTCGCCTTTAACGTAGTTCTCAATGAACCAACGAATCTCATCCCCGGTCAATTCCTTTCCGTCGCGCTTATTTTTAATAATGTCATACATTCTCATATGCAAAAATCTCCTTAGATTAAAACGGCTCGCATAAGCGAACCGTATGTATTATCGCATTCCCTTGTCGTAAGGTATACCTTCCGCTTTGGG